>JASGFW010000220.1:0-2700 GCA_047605305.1 Gordonia sp. (in: high G+C Gram-positive bacteria) | reverse complement strand
ACCCCGGTCCTGACAGTGTCACTTCCACCCCGGCTGGCCAACACTGACGTGCGACGCAACAACGTCGCGCTGATCGCCCACACGCTCGCGGATGCCGGCATGGCGTCCCGCTCGGAACTCGCCGCGCACACCGGCATGGCACCCGGCACTGTCACCTCCGTCGTGACCGATCTCCTGCGCTCGGGTGTCATCGAAGAGCTGGCAGCACCCCGGGGCGGACGGTCTGCCGGCCGCCCGCAAATCAAGTTGACGCTCTCTGCTCGCGGCTTCGCATTGGCGGTGCTGACCCTCGACGCGGATGCCGCGACCGCGGTACTCGCCGATATCACCGGCCAGGAGCTGCGTCGTGTGCGGCTACGCCACGGCCGGCCGCTCGGCGATCCGGAGGCCATACTCGATGTCTGCGCGGCGGCTCTGGGCAGCATCCTGGAAGACGCTGCGGCGCAAGGGCGTCGGATTGCCGATCTGAGTGTGGTGGTGTTCGCGCCCATCGGCGGCGACCCAGCCGTGGTACTCGCGTCGACCGATCTCGACTGGGAGCGCGTGGATATTCTGAATGGCCTTCGCGCGCGGATCGCCGGGCTCCCGGACGCCGTTCTCACCTCCTCCGCAGTCGAGTTGCGAGCCGAGTTGGACGGGCTGGAGGAGACCGACGACATCCTCTACGCCACATCCGATACCGGCATCGGCGGCACCATCCGTACCGCGGGCCGATTCGTCACCGGCGCACGCGGGATGGCCGGGGTGATCGGCCACATCCCCGTGGATCACGGCGGAGCGGCCTGCCTGTGCGGGCAGCACGGATGCCTGGTGACGGTGGCCGGCCCCGACATCGTCTTGGCCAGCGCAGGCCTGGACACGATGGCTGCGACCGTCGGCTTGCACACGGCCCTGGACGAGTTCGTGGCGCGGGTGCGCGCCGGTGAGCCACACGCCGTAGCCGCCTGGGACGACGCGCGGATATGGATCGTCCGCGCGCTGCGCGTGGCCGCCGCCCTCACCGACCCCGCGGTGGTGATCCTTGGCGGATACTGGGCGGACCTCATCGACTCCATCGCGCAGGACTGGGAGAACGAGGTGTGGCGCACACTGCCACTGCCCGTCTTCCAGCGTCCCGCCTTCCGCGCGGCCCGATTTGGCCGCAATGCGGCGATACGGGGCGCGTTGCTGACCGCGCGGGACCGCGTGCTCGCCGAACCGCTCCGCATCGTCGGTATAAGCGCGTCCACGTATTAATTTCAACCATTGAAAAAACTAGTGTCCTAGCGCACACTCATCCGAACGGTCGCCACACCGGCGTCCGCAAGGAGGCCTAGAAGTGTTCGACCCCATAACCGCCGCGGCGCCAGCTCCCGCATCACTCGCACCCGAACATCGGCGCAGACTGCTCACGAGCCTGCTGCTGACCAACCTCGTCCTGTTCGCGACCTATGCAGCAGTGGTCGTACTGCTGCTGCCGCAGCAGGTCAGCGAGCTTGACCCGGCCCACAAAGCATCGAACCTTGCGGTCGTCACCACCACGTCGGCATTCGCGACGTTGTTCGCACAACCCCTGGTAGGGGCGTTCTCCGATCGGACCCGCTCACGTGCGGGACGCCGCTCTCCGTGGTTGCTATTCGGCGCGATCTCCGGCGGTCTGTGCACCGTCGCCCTCCAGTTCGCCCCCACCCTGGCGTGGATCACACTGTGCTGGGTGGCTGCTCAGGTATTACTCAACGCGGTACAGGCGCCGCTGAGCGCGATCATCTCTGACCGGATCGATGAGGCCGGCCGTGCGACGGCATCGGCCTTCGTGGGGGTCGGTACCGCGGTCGGTGCAGCGCTCGGCATGGTGATGGCCGGACGTATGTTGTCCCGGCTCGGAACCGCATACACAATCCTCGGCCTCGCAATGGCGGTGGTCGGCGTCGGATTCGTGCTGCTCAACCGGGACCGCCCGTCCGATGAGATCGCACGCGAGCCGTTCCACATCGGCCGGTTCCTCCGCAGCTTCTGGGTGGACCCCCGCAAGCATCCGGATTTCGGCTGGGCATTCGCAGGCCGCTTCGTGATGATCCTCGGCTACCAGGCCATGCAGACGTACCTGCTGTATATCCTCCTCGACTACCTCCATCTGACGCCCGCCCGCGCTGGCGCCTTCGCGGGGACGCTGAGCATCGTCGTGACCGTCGCGATGGTGGTCAGCACCCTAATTTTCGGCCGGTTGTCTGATCGCCTCGGCCGACGCAAGATCTTCGTGTTCATCGCGAGCGTCGTAATGGCAATCGCCGTCGCGATTCCACTGGTCTTTGCCACCCCTGCGGGTATGCTCGCGTACTCCGTGGTGGTCGGCGTCGGGTACGGCGCCTACCTCGCGGTGGATACCGCGCTCATGGTGGATGTGCTGCCGTCGCGGGGCGATGCCGGGAAGGATCTCGGGTTGCTCAACGTTGCGACTAACATTCCGCAGGCACTAACCCCCATTGTCGCCGCTGCACTGTTGTCGACCTTCGGCGGGAACTACGCCGCGCTCTTCGGCTACTCTGCCATCGCAGTTCTCGCCTCGTCATTCCTTGTCCTGCCCATCCGCAGCGTCCGCTGAATTGAAAGAGTCACAGTTGCCCAACGATTCGACAGCCCCTGTCGTCACCCTCGATTCCGGCCGCGTCCGCGGATTCTGGCGCGGTGATTCCGCCGCGTACCTCGGTATCCCGTTCGCCG
>JASGFW010000219.1:0-2707 GCA_047605305.1 Gordonia sp. (in: high G+C Gram-positive bacteria) | reverse complement strand
GAACCCAGTGCCGCCGAACCCAGTGCCGACAAACTCGGTGCGGGCAGCAACGAAGGGGGGCGCACGCCATGACCCTCCCGTCATCGTGGCTGCCGGTACTGATCACTGTGCCAACCCTGGTACCGCTGCTCGCCGCGGCGATCACGTTGCTGCGCGGCCGCAATCCGCTGCTTCAGCGCATCGTCACCGTGTCCGCAATCGCGATCACCTTCATCGCGTCGTGCATGATGCTGCACCTGACGGACACGCACGGCACGTTCGCGTTGCATGTCGGCGGGTGGGGATCCAAGGGGTATCCCAATGGCCCGTTCGGTATCGTCCTCGTCGTCGACCAGTTGGCCGCGCTGATGCTGGTGGTCGCGACCTTTGTACTGCTGTGCGTCGTGCTGTACGCCATCGGTCAGGGTGTCCGCGATGGCACCAGCGAGCAGCCGGTGTCGATCTTCCTGCCCAGTTATCTCATTCTGTGTGCTGGCGTGTGCAATTCGTTCCTCGCCGGCGACCTGTTCAACTTGTTCGTCTCCTTTGAGATCTTGTTGTCGGCGAGCTTCGTATTGCTCACCCTCGGCGCGAGCGGGGAACGTGTACGGGCGGGCGCATCCTATGTACTGGTGTCGATGGTGTCGTCGCTGATCTTCCTGAGTGGCATAGCCTTCGCCTACGCGACTACCGGAACACTCAATCTGGCGGAGTTGTCGCTGCGGCTCGATCACGTACCCGACGGCACCCGCAACGCACTGTTCGCGGTGTTATTGGTGGCATTCGGCATCAAGGCCGCAGTATTCCCGCTCTCCTCCTGGCTACCCGATTCCTATCCGACGGCCCCTGCACCGGTGACCGCAGTCTTCGCCGGTCTGCTCACCAAGGTCGGCGTGTATGCGATTCTGCGTGCGCACACTCTGCTCTTTCCCGGCGGATCGATGGACAATCTGCTGATGGTCGCGGGGCTGGCGACGATGATTGTCGGCATATTTGGCGCGATCGCGCAGTCCGATATCAAACGGCTGCTCTCATTCACGCTGGTCTCGCACATCGGCTACATGATTTTCGGTATCGCATTGTCCTCGCAGATCGGGGTGTCTGCGGCGATCTACTATGTGGCCCACCACATTTTGGTGCAAACCACCTTATTTCTGGTGGTCGGGCTGATCGAACGGCAGGCTGGATCGGCATCGCTGCGCCGTCTCGGCGGCCTGGTCGCCAGCCCGCTGCTAGGCGGACTGTTCCTCATCCCGGCGCTCAATCTGGGCGGCATTCCCCCGTTTTCGGGTTTCATCGGCAAGATCGCACTGCTGGAGGCCGGTGCCCGCAACGGTTCGGTGCTGGCCTGGATTCTCATCGTCGGATCGGTGATAACGAGCCTGCTCACGCTCTACGTCGTCGCGCGGGTGTGGACGAAGGCGTTCTGGCGCCCGCGCGCCGATGCCCCCGACGGCGACCTTGCCGATAGCGCACCGTCGGCACTCATCGACGAGCGTTCCGACGTCGCTTATGACGATCGCGAAGATGTCGGCCGGATGCCGGCGACGATGGTCCTGCCGACTGCCATCATGGTCGCCGCGGGTCTCGTCCTGACCATCTGGGCGGGCCCGATCCTCGGGTTCACCGATCGCGCGGCCGCCGATATCTGCGACCGCAACGTGTATATCGAATCGGTGCTGGGAGGTGCGGACCGATGAATACGCGAGACCGGGATCAGACCGAAGCCCATCGGCGTGGCCCCAGATCGGTGCGGTCGTTCATCATCAACGCGTGGCGGCTGTCGTTGTTGGTATTGTTCTGGAATACCGTCAAGGTATTCGTGTGGGTCCGTGAGCATCTGCGGATACCGGGCTGGCTTGGCTCCGACGTCCGTGAAGTCGCCGTGCGGCTGTGGACCATCGCATGGCTCGCCGCGGTATGGGTTCTGTTGTGGGGCACCGTCTCGGTCGCCAACGTCATCGCCGGCATCGTGGTGGCCATCGCAATCATCGTGCTACTGCCACTGCCGCGGGTGGCGGTCGAGGGCCGTATCCATCCGCTGTCGGTCGCTCGGTTGATCGCCCGGTTGATCATCGACTTCTTCGTGTCCAGCGCCCAGGTCGCCTGGGCGGCGATCCGCCCGGGTTATCGTCCGCTCGGTGCGGTGATCCGGGTGCGGGTGGCCATCAAATCCGACATGGTGCTGACTTTGGCCGTCGACTATCTCAACATGATCCCGGGCACCATGGTGCTCGAAATCAACCATCGCCGCCGCATGCTGTATGTACATGTTTTCGATGTGCGGTCGGAGAAGAAGGTCCGGGCGTTTCACCGCCAGATCGCTTATGTCGAACGGATGTTCATCAAGGCATTCGAGCGCGATAGCGAATGGCATCCGAGCCCGTACCACGGGATCGACGATGATTATCTCGCTGCGAGGACCGAACGGCTTACCGCATCGGATTCGGGGAAGGATCAGCCGTGACCCTCGTATGGATTATCGTCACTGCGTTCCTATTGATCGCGGCGGTGCTCACGATGGCGCGAATCCTGCTGGGCCCCGGCACATTGGATCGCCTGGTGGCACTCGACATGCTTGTCGCACTGGCCATGTGCGGCCTGGGGGTGTGGGCCGGCTACAGCGGTGACACCACCGTGGTACCGGCGATCGTGGCGCTCTCGTTGCTCAGTTTCGTGGGTTCGATCGCGATCGCCCGCTTCCGCGTCCGGGACGATCAGTCATGAT
>JASGFW010000218.1:0-2723 GCA_047605305.1 Gordonia sp. (in: high G+C Gram-positive bacteria) | reverse complement strand
CCGTCCTGGAACAGCTCGCCGCGGCGTACGCCCTCGAACATCTCGACGACTTCCTGCCGGCACGACGGGAGATGTTGCGCGCCAATCGATCTGCGGTGCTGGACGAGTTGGCCGAGCACCTCCCCGGGGCGACGACGACGCCAGGGCCCGGTGGCCTGTGCCTCTGGGTGGCGCTGCCGGCACCGCTAGCGACGGCTACCGCTGCGGCGTCCGCCCGCCGCGGCGTGCGGCTCACCCCCGGCTCTGCATTCACCGTCGACGGCACCGGCGAGCGCCACATACGAATCCCGTATACGTTGCCGGAGCCGACGCTACGCGCCGCGATGGCCACCATCGGACAGGCATATCGAGAGGCTGCGGGCGGCGTCGAGCCGACAGCTGTGATGGAGGCGGGGCTGGTGGTGTAGCTGGGGCTTCAGCGGGCTTGCTGTCGCTGTAGTTCGTCGCTCACGAAGTCGATTGCCGCCGACTGCCAGAGCCGCACATGGTCGAGCATCGGGTGCTTGCCGTAGGGGATGGAGACGAATGTCGCGTCGATTCCGCGCCGGTGCAGGTCGGCGATCTCCTTTTCCGTATCGCATGCGAAGGTAATGGTGTCGGCGTCACCGTGCAGTGCGAGCACCCGCACCCCATTGTGTACTGAATGCAAGTCGGCGTCGGGCCACCACGGCGCTAGCGCCAACACCCCGACGATGCGCGGATCGGCAGCCAATCGGGCCGCGACGCGTCCACCCATCGAGTGCCCGATGAGAACCACTGGAACTCCCGGATGCTTCCGGGTGATCGCATCGAGCGTGGCGCGGGCGTACGGCACGGGGCTGGCCTGGCCGCCATTCCAGCCGTACACCCGGTAGCGCACTTGCCGCACCGCAACGTTGCGGCCGAAGCGCGCCGCGATCGACCAGGTGAAGGGGTACATGCGCAGCGCCGATCCCTGCCATGGGCGGAATGGACGATAACTACTGTCGGTACCCCCGGGGAGTACGAGCACGCTCAACTGAGGCTTATGTCGCACACGATTCACCGTAGCTTTCGCAGGGTATGGGCTGACGGGGCCGTGGCAGTTCGGGCAGAATCGAGGCATGGCTCATCCGCGCGCCGGCACTCCGGCATTGCCCGAGGATCTCATCGACGTGACCAAGGTGGAAAGGGCCTACTACGCTAACGTGCCCGATCCCGACGATCCTGCCCAGCAGGTGATATTCGGTACGTCCGGCCACCGCGGGTCGAGTGTGGATACCGCTTTCAACGAGGCACACATACTCGCGACGACCCAGGCGATCGTCGAGTATCGTGCCGGGGCCGCAATCACCGGCCCGTTGTTCATCGGTTTCGACACACACGCGCTCTCGATTCCCGCATGGCGTTCGGCGCTTGAGGTGCTTGCCGCCAACGAGGTGACCGTGTACACAGCCGAGGGCGACTCGTTCACGCCGACGCCGGCGGTCAGTCGCGCGATCCTCTCGTTCAACGCCGCGCATCCCGGGGTATCCGCTGACGGCATCGTGGTGACTCCGTCGCATAATCCGCCGCGCGACGGCGGGTTCAAATACAACCCGCCTACCGGCGGGCCGGCGGACACCGATATCACTTCATGGGTGGCTAACCGTGCCAATGATTTGTTGCGCGCGAAACTTGTTGGAGTCAAACGAATCCCATTTGAGCAGGCGCGCCGCAGTGAATATGTGCGCGAATACTCCTTCATCAATAACTATATCGACGCACTTACCAGCGTCGTCGATCTCGACGTGATCCGCAGCGCCGGTGTGCGTATCGGTGCGGACCCGCTCGGCGGTGCATCGGTCGAATACTGGGCGGCAATCGCCGAGCGCCACAACCTGAATAATCTTTCCGTCGTCAATCCGGACGTCGACCCGACATTCTCCTTCATGACCCTCGACACCGACGGCAAGATCCGGATGGACTGCAGCTCGGCCAACGCCATGGCGTCGCTCATCGCCGCGCGTGATTCCTATGACATTGCCACCGGCAACGATGCGGATTCTGACCGCCACGGGATTGTGACACCCGATGCGGGACTGATGAATCCCAATCATTATCTGGCCGTTGCCATTGACTATCTATTCACGCATCGGCCGGGCTGGTCGGCGCAGGCGGCGGTCGGTAAGACGCTGGTCAGTTCCTCGTTGATCGACCGAGTTGTGGGCGGGATAGGTCGGCGGCTGCTGGAGGTTCCGGTCGGCTTCAAGTGGTTCGTGCCCGGTTTGCTTGACGGCAGTATCGCGTTCGGCGGTGAGGAGAGCGCGGGTGCGTCCTTCCTCACGTTCACGGGTACGTCGTGGTCGACGGATAAGGACGGCATTATTTTAGCGTTGCTGGCGTCGGAAATCCTTGCGGTGACGGGCTCGACGCCGTCGCAGCGGTATCGTGAGCTCGCCGGGAAGTATGGCGAGTCGGCGTATGCGCGCATCGACGCTCCCGCGAGCCGAGCGCAGAAGGCGGTGCTCGGTAAGCTTTCCGCCGACCAGATCAAGGCGACCGAGCTTGCCGGCGAACCGATTACGGCGATCATGACGCAGGCGCCGGGCAATGGTGCCGCGATCGGTGGCCTCAAGGTCACCACCGAGAATGCGTGGTTCGCCGCCCGTCCCTCGGGCACCGAGGACGTGTACAAGATTTACGCCGAATCCTTCAACGGGATCGACCATCTCAAAGAAGTACAGGTGCAGGCGCAGCAGGTTGTCGACGCAGCTTTGGCATAG
>JASGFW010000217.1:0-2847 GCA_047605305.1 Gordonia sp. (in: high G+C Gram-positive bacteria) | reverse complement strand
ACGATCCCGCCGGTCAGGTTCTGCCACCGCACCTGGCTAAATCCGCCGTCGCGGATCAGCTCGCCGAGGGCGAACTGATCCGGCCAGGCCCGAATCGATTCGGCGAGATAGACATACGCCGCAGGATTGCTGGATACCTTCGTCGCCACCGCGGGCAGCGCCTTCATCAGGTACTCAAGATAAACGGTTCGCAGGGGCCGCCATGTGGGCGAGGAGAATTCACAGATCGCCAGCCGCCCGCCCGGCCGCAGGATTCGATGCAATTCCGCCAACGCCGTCGGCACATCGTTGACATTGCGCAACCCGAACGAGATGGTCGCCGCGTCAAAGGAAGCGTCGGCGAACGGCAGGGCGAGCGCGTCTGCGGCGACCTTGGGCACCGCACGATGATGGCCCGCCTTAAGCATCCCCAGCGAGAAATCGGCGGCAACGCAATGCGCCCCCGATTCGGCGAGTTCCACCGTCGACACGGCCGTGCCCGCCGCCAGATCGAGCACCACATCCCCGCGGCGCAACGCGAGCACCTTGCGGGTGGCCTTACGCCACCGACGATCCTGCGCGAAGGATAGAACCGTATTGGTGATGTCGTAGCGCCGTGCGACGCCGTCGAACATCGCGGCGACCTCGGCCGGCGCCTTATCGAGTCCCGCCCGGTCGGTGGTGGCCATGGCGACAACGCTACTACCCGGCGAGTGGCACCTCGTCGGTCAGTCCGCCACCGGCCGAACCGCCGATCACCGCCCGATAGTGGCCGAGCAATTCATCGCAGACCGCGGGCCAGGTACGGGCGTATACGGCGGCGAGCGCGCTGCGGCCCATCGTGAGACGCAACGCGTCGTCGCGCAGCACACCGATCACCTCGGGCAGCCGGGCCGCGAATTCGGCCGGTTCAAGCAGGTAGCCGGTCCGGCACGCCGACACCAGATCACGCGGACCGCCGGCGTCCGGCCCGACCACCGGCAATCCGCTGGCCATCGCCTCCTGAATCGCCTGGCAGAAGGTCTCGTGCTCGCCGGCGTGCACGAACACATCGAGACTCGCATACGCCCGCGCCAGCTCGACGCCGCGCAGTTCTCCGGTGAACACCGCGTGCGGAAGCAGCCGCTCCAGCCGCGCGCGTTCGGGGCCCTCGCCGACGATCACCAGTTGCACCGAGTCGTCGTGTGCGAGCGACGCCAGGCGTTCCACATGTTTTTCCGGAGCCAGCCGACCAACGAATCCGACGATCAGCCGGTCACGTTCACCCGACCAGCGCTGGCGCAACGTCTCATCGCGGCGAGCCGGGTTGAACAGCACGGTATCGACACCGCGACCCCACCGGTACACCCGCGGAATCCCCTGTTCGGCAAGCGATTTCATCGTCGACGTGGATGGCGCAAGGGTGCGGTCACACATTTCGTGCACACGGCGGGTGTACCGCCATGCCGTGCGGGTGGCCACGCCGAGCCGATACGACTGAGCGAAACCGGCTACGTCGGTCTGGAACACCGCCACCGACGCGATGTCGAGGTGGCGGGCCACCACTGCCGCCGCACCCCCGACGACAAATGGCGACGCCAAATGTATGACGTCGGGGGCGTAATCACGCACCGTGCGGTACATGACCGGGGCGGGCACCCCCACCGGCAACGACGACACCCGCGGCACCTGCACCGACCGCAGCAGATGCACCGGAGTGCGACGGCCGACCATCCGCGGAGAACGGGCGTCGGCGCGGGCGGAATCGGGAGCGATCACCACAGCCTCGTGACCGGTGCGTTCAAGATGATCGACGACGCGCAGTACCGAGTTGACCACCCCGTTGACCTGCGGCAAGAAACTCTCGGCCACGATCGCGACACGCATGCCGCAATCGTCAGCGAATGAGGTGACCAGCTACCTCGGCGGACGTGTCGGGTCGCCGAACAACCGGTGAAGACTCGCTGGCCCGTGCATCCGGCGCCCCGGGAGGAGGTACATCAGCATCAGCCACCGGTCGTCGACGCGCCCAGCGTCGACTCAACTGCGCGACCGCCAGCATCAACGCACCCACCACGGCCCAGCCGGTCACCGCCACCGATACCGCCGGAATGATCGCGAGTGAGGCGCTGCGACCGGCGGGACGCACCAGGTCAGCGTTAACGGTGCTGTAGTCAACACGAATACGTTGCCCCGACGTCAGTTCCGTCGGATACATCAGCCCGAGTCGCGGACTGTGCACCGTTCCGTCGGGCGTCTGGAAGTAGACATTCGCATGCAGCCGGTCGGCGTAGACGACGTCCGCGGTAACGGTCGCTTTATGCCTGTCGATCGCGGAATCATTGCGCCAGCACGCCACCACGAGCGCCACACACATCACCGTCACCACCACACCGACGGTCATCAAGCAACGCTGCACACGACGCTCGATGACCGGATTCATGGTTGCCACGATAGTCGCCCGGGCACTGCCACCCAGATACCCTGCGCGGTGTTAGCCCACCCGTGCCGCGATCGCCGCATGCAGTTCCCGCAACCTCGTGCGATCGGTGACCACCTCGATCACCTCCATGCCACCGGGAACCGGCCCGGCCAGCGCCCCCGACAACTCGCCGAGCGATACACGACGATGCGGCACATGCATTCCCGCGCACAACGCCGCCAGGTCGGTGTGGTGCGGAGTGCCGAATACTCGCTCGAAGGCGCCCGCATAGCGTCCGACGCCAAACCGCGGATCTCCCTGCTCAAGCAGTCCGAAGATGCCACCACCGTCGTCGTTGGCCACCACGATCCGCAACGACGACGGTCGCGGCTCACCGGGACCGATGAGCAGGCCGGTGGTGTCGTGGATGAAGGTCAGATCGCCCATCAGGGCGACTGTGTTCTGGG
>JASGFW010000216.1:0-2886 GCA_047605305.1 Gordonia sp. (in: high G+C Gram-positive bacteria) | reverse complement strand
GACCGCGGGGCAGAACGAGATCGCCGTCGGCTGTCTCGTCATAGCTGTGAAGGAACCGCGGTGTGTTCCATGTGCTGCGGCAGGCACGTTGTCGCGCGTCGAACTCGGGGTTGCGTATCGACGCCGCATGCTTAACTGCCGAAATCATCAATGGACCAAGATCATTGGTGGTTAAAAGGAGTCTCGATGTAAACTCTGCTCGTACGATGGCTGCTGGCCGCGGGATGATCCGGGACGACGTCGGGAGCTGTAGTCGCCGGACGGTGTGACCGACTTGTGGATCGGGGAGTTGGCGTGCCAATGTGGTTACGTCCCTTATGGACAACCGAGCAATGCTTGACAGGTAGGCCCACTGATCCTCGTATGGCTCCAGTGTCGCGGGATCGAGGAATACGGTGGTGCCGTGCTGCCGTCGCTTGCCATTCATTGGCCCGGCGATCAGATTGCCCACCCCGCGACCGGTGTGCACGTCTTGGGATGGGAACAACCGATCATAGCTACTCAACTGCATGCTGCCACGTAGTCGAAATGCTTCACCGAGAAGACTTGTTGCGAGGCTGCGGGCAATCGATGCCGGGATCGCATGAGCAAAGAAGATCCACACGTGCGCACCTCGCCCGGATTGGGAAACCTCTAGTGCAGCTGGAATCGCATGTGAGCGAGCAGCTTTCATGTACGCAAGTGCGTCGAGTATCGCGGCATCTTTGTCGAAATCTGCCGCGACTCACCAGCAGGTGTCGTCGTCGCCGAGTGGGGCGTCCGCTCGATTCATTCCCTTGCGCCAATAGCCCTTGATCGCTGGCATCCAACCGGAACGGCCATCTTGCCGGTTCTCCCACCGTGTTGCGTAAATATCGGTGCGACAACGAAACAAGTCGAAGAAGAACCGGACTTTATCTGCGGAGGGAGACTCCATCGTCACCGGTGAGGTCGGTGCCCCAGTCAGTGTCGCTTGGTCGTTAGCGGCCGCGCGTGCCTGTTCCTCGGTCAACTTGAGGAGATGTCGCAAACGTGTGTTGTCGGCACGCAGGATATCCAATTCGCCGGGGAAACTCTCGATTCCGCTAACGGCCAGTCCTCCCTGCGTATCTGCTAGGTGCTGCCCCAGTGAACCCAATTAGAAACTCAGCAAAACCCGAGATCCGTCTGGGCGCTTCACCGCAACCTCCAGTTCGCCGCCGGTGGCCTCCACATACTTACGGAGTGTGTCGACCCGGCTGGTGCCGAGGTCGCCGTGCTCCATTTGGGAAACGCGGTTCTGCCCGACACCGATGGCTGCGGCGAGCGCGGTCTGGGTGTAACCGGCGTCCTCCCGCAATTCGCGAAGACGGTACTGAGAAACCTCGCGATCCATCTCTTCACTTGATTGCCTCTATGCAGGCATGGTCGGTCAACCACGAGGATGAGTTCGAGCCTCGGGGGGATTCTTGTTACCCACGCGGAGACTCCTTCACGGTTGAGGCTCACCAGATCCCACAGGTGTGCGCAGATTGGTTTCCTGGTCGCAACGTTCTGCTGAGGCAGGAGCGAGCGCCCACCCCCGTGTGATGGCGTGTAGTCCGGGAAGAAGCAACCAGTTGAGTGCTGCGACGAGAATTGCGGCGTTGAGGCAGGTGACCAGAACCGGTGACAAAGCAGAGGCGAGCGGGTCTATGGCGAACCGCAGGAGAAGGCTGACGGGGAGGACTCCGGTGTAGGTAATGACGGCCTGACGCCAGGTTCCGCGGCGACGTGGAGTGCGAGTCAGACGTGGAGCGCGAGTCATCGGACGAAGAACCCGTCGCGCCAGCTTGGGTACCTGAGAGTGAGCCCGGCCGCGCGTGCGGCGGCGTTGGAGACGGGTCGTCCGATATCGGCTGTGTCGATATGCGCCGGTAGCGGGGCGCCGACGGATGTGGCGAACCGCGGTACCCACTGGGTTCCTGGTGCTGGGTCGTCGTCGACGATGTTGTAGGTTCCGTTGTCCCAGGTGAGGGCATCGGCCACGGCAGCGGCGGCGTCGTCAATGTGGAGGAGAGACGCAACGGTGGGGGTTGCCGGTAGGCGACCTTCGTGAGCATCGGCGGCGAAGCGTCCACCGGGTGCGTACCAGGTGCCGGGCCCGTATAACTGCCCGAGTCGCAGGACGACGCTATGGGGGAGTTCGCGGACGGCGCTTTCCAGCGCGTCGACTCCGGAGATGGTGGTGTGACGGGGTTCGTCGGCGTTGAGGTCGAGCGGGTCTGTTTCAGTAGCGGGTGTGCTGCCAGGCGGGTAGATCCAGGAGATGCTCTCGGCGACGATGCGGGGTACCTGATGGGCTTTCGCCGCGTCGACCAGGCTGCGTGTACCGACGGTTCGCAGGCGTGCGTTGCTGGCTGAGTTGCCGCTGGTCAGATCGGTCAACAGATGGATGACCACTTCGGGCTGCGTGTCGGCGATTGCGATATTGAGGGTTTCGCGGGAGAACGCGTCCGCGACGACGGGGGTGGCGCCGAGATCGCGCACCAGGGCAGTTTTCGCGGGTGCGCGCGTGGTCGCGGCGACCTCGTGCCTGCCCGCGACCAGGAGCGGGATGATGGCGCGGCCCAGCACGCCAGTGCCGCCGGCGATGAGTATTCGCATGATTTGAGGCCCTTCCGTGGAATGTCTGCTTCACGGTAGTGGCCACTTGGATCTATGGGATGATCCACAAATGGTCGAAAAAATTGGGCCAATCAACTTTGCCATGGATATGGACTCGGCACTGACCAAGGGGCGGGCTATTGAGGCTTCGCTGCGCGCAACCATCGCCTCGGGCGCCTATCCGGAGGGTGCACGGTTGCCTTCGGCCAGGGAACTGGCCGCTGAGTTTGGCGTGGCTCGCGGAACGGTGACCGCGGTCGTTGATGATCTGGTGTCCGAGGG
>JASGFW010000215.1:0-2898 GCA_047605305.1 Gordonia sp. (in: high G+C Gram-positive bacteria) | reverse complement strand
ATGATCGATCCGCCCTCCCCTTGCGCGATGAGTGTAGGAACCGTGGCGCGCATGGTTTTCCACACACCGGTGAGGTTGATCGCGATCATTTCCTCCCACTGTGCCTCGGTGAGTTCATGCAGTGGTGCGCTGGAGAAGATCCCGGCGTTGGCAACTACGGTATCGAGTCTGCCGAGCTCGGCGACGCCATCGGCGACGGCCTTCTCCAGCTGTGCGAGATTGCGCACGTCGGCCACCGCGGTGACGGCGCGGCGCCCGGTCTTTTCGATGAAGCGAGCTGTTTCCTCCAGATCTTCCGGGGTGGCGCCACGGTATGTGGTGGTATCGGGTTTGGCGCAGAGGTCGATCGCTATCACGTCGGCACCCTCCTCGGCCAATCTCACCGCGTGCGAGCGACCCTGTCCGCGCGCCGCACCGGTGACCAGTGCCACTTTGCCGTCGAGTTGTCCCATCGCTATCTCCTTGTGCGAGTGTTGGTGTGGATGCGATATTCAGGCGTTCTGGTATCGGGGCAGGATTGCCGGAGCGGCTTCGGCCAGCGTGATCCGATCGATGAGGGCGTGCTGGGTGGCTACCGCGGCGTCGCGGACGCAGCGGCCTAGCGCGCTGGGTACGCGGACGGTGGCGCTCCCGGCCCAGCGGTGGGCGAACATCACGATGTCGCCGGCGACTTCCTGCACCCAGGTGGCGGCCTGGCGCAGACGTGCGCGCTGTTCGTCGGTGAGTGCCGCACCGACGTCCACGGTGTGTTGTGCGTCGCCGAAGACTTCGTAGACGAATGCCTGTGCGGCACGGAACTTGGCCTCGTTGCGTGCGAACTCCACCCGGAATAGGTCGGATTCACCGACGGGGCCGGTATATCCGGGGCGGATCTTGCCGGTGGTGATCTGCGCGATTTCTTCGAGGGCTCGTTGCGCGATACCGAGTGCCACCGGTGCGTGCCCGCCGACACCGATGCCGAAGAGGCCGAGTTGGTAGACCGGTTCGGGACGCACCGGAACGGTGGAGAACGTTTCCATAGTGAATCGTTCGGCCACGAAGTAGTCTGTCACCTGATAGTCGTAGGAGCCGGTTCCGTTGAGCCCCATGACATTCCAGTTGCCTAAGAATTCGACGGCGTCACGCGGGATAAACGAGATGCGGCATTGCGGGTTTCCGTCGGCGTCGGGGATAGGATTCCCCGACTCGTCGTAGACCACGAAACCGGCTCCGATATGGGTGGCGTGTGCCGATCCGCTGGCGAACTGGAAGCGTCCGGTCACCCGGTATCCACCGTCGACCCGCACTCCGTTGCCGGTCGGCACGATCATGCCGGCGGTGATCGCCTTATTCGGGCCCGCCCAGAGCTCGGCGGCACCGGCGGCGTCCATGAAGCCGACAGCGATTGCTGTGCTGCAACTGTTGGCCATAAAGGCCCAGCCGGTTGACCCGTCCGCGCGGGAGAGCTCCTGGACGATCTTGAACGCGGTGACGATGTCGAGTCCGGCGCCGCCGTATTCACGTGGGACGAGCATCCAAAACAGTTCGGTGTCTTTGAGTGCGTCGACAACCGGTTGGGTGATCGTCGCGTTCGCCTCGATCGCATTACCCTCGCGTGCGGCGATCCGGGCGACACTGCGGGCGCGTTCGAGGTAGTCGTCGCTGGTGGGCAGTGATAGTTCGGTGGGTGTGTTCGGGATGGTGAGTGTCATCGGGAATCCTCTCGACGGTTCCGGGCGGGCGAATATATGACATGAGTCACATTCGTCCAGCGTCCGGGTGCGCCGCAGCGTGGACACTACGTGGTTCGCTACGTGGTCACCGCGCGGGAGTGTGGTTCTGGTGACGAGGTTGACAACGCCGACGACAACCGGCAGCCTTGCGCTCAGTACCCCGACCGATCGATCGGTAGGGGCATTGGGTTGCTATTCCGATTCCGTTGCCGCTCTGACTGAGGAGATCGCCACATGACACGTCACGATGCGCTGCGAGGGCGCACAATGATCATCTCCGGGGGCAGCCGCGGAATCGGCGAGGCAATCGCGGTGCGTGCCGCATCGGTGGGGGTTAATGTGGCACTGATCGCCAAGACGGCCGAACCTCATCCCAAACTCCCCGGAACCATCTACACCGCGGCGGCGGCGATCGAAAAGGCCGGTGGGCGCGCACTCCCCATCGTCGGTGATATCCGCAACGACGACGAAGTTCAGGCGGCGGTGGCACGCACGGTCGACGAGTTCGGCGGTATCGATCTCGTTATCAACAACGCGAGCGCATTGGATCTGTCCAAAGCCGACCGGATCAGCATGAAGAAGTACGACTTGATGCAGGACATCAATGCGCGCGGCGCGTTTTTGCTGTCCGCAACCGCGATTCCGCATTTACGTGAATCCTCGCATGCGCACATTCTGACACTCTCGCCACCAATTACGTTGGAACCGAAGTGGTTTGACGAGATCGGCACCGCCTATACCATATCGAAGTTCGCGATGAGTTTGGTGACTCTCGGGCTGGCCCGGGAACTGCGTGATGATGCGATCGCGGTGAACTCATTGTGGCCGCGGACCACCATCGATACCGCCGCAGTGCGTAACGTGCTCGGTGCTGAACTCGTCAGCAAGAGCCGTAGTGTCGAAATCATGGCTGACGCTGCTATCGAGATCCTTTCTCGCCCAGCAGATACAGCGACCGGGCAATGCTATATCGATGACGAAGTGCTCAGCGCGGCGGGCGTCACCGACTTCTCTCGTTACCGCAGTGCGGCCAGCGATGACGACCTCGAATTGGACTTCTGGATGCGCCGGGCGTGAGCGTCGGTTTAGGCAGTGGTGTGCTCGGCCTGATCGGCGGTGGGTGTAGTGGCTGCATGCACCCCCGCGAAGGCATCCGGGAATGCCCCGTTCACCGTGTACTCGCCGA
>JASGFW010000214.1:0-2901 GCA_047605305.1 Gordonia sp. (in: high G+C Gram-positive bacteria) | reverse complement strand
CGTACTCGCCGATAATGGCGTCATAGGTATTGAACACCGCGACCAGCGGGGTGACACCTATACCTCGACGCGCAACAGACTCCAGTTCGGTCAACGGAAATAGTCGGGCCCGCAGCACCGCATTGTTGTCGAGCCAGCCGATTTCAACGGCACGCACTCCCTGTGCCTTCAGATCTGCGGCGATATCTTGCACGGTTGTCGTGGTTGTCACGGTTGTTCCTTTCGACGAGTTGACGCCGGGGAGCTGCGAACGCAGCCAGTCAAGCAGCGCCGGGAGTTGGGAGGGTTCTGATAGTGGGTTCTCGGGATGCCATTGCACGGCGAGAACGGGAGCGGTCTCGTGTTCGATTGCTTCCACGACGCCGTCGGGTGCGTGTGCGGTCACTACCAACCCGGCGCCAAGAACGTCCACCACCTGGTGGTGGGCGCTGAGGACGTCGATGTCGGTGCCGAGGACCGCCTGCGCTGCCGATCCTTCCTGCAGCCGCACCTTATGCGCGATGAATAGATCCTGAATACCTTTGCCGGAGCCGCGATGATCGCCGACGCTCTCTCCGAGATCCTGGATCAGCGTCCCACCTAGGGCCACATTGACAACTTGCAATCCACGGCAGATGGCCAGCAGCGGCTGAGCACGTTTAATGGCATCCCCGACCACGGCGATCTGGGCAATATCGGACGTCGGAAAATGCTGATCCTGCCGGGGGTAGGTAGCCGGACCGCCGTAGTATGCCGGATCGATATCCGCACCGCCGAGCAGAACTACCGCATCGGCCTGTGCGACCGCTTGTCGGGTCGTCGCACTATCTGATCCCTCGGTGCTAATGACCACCGCCCGCCAGCCGCGCGCTTGTGCGGTGTCGACGACGCTGCGCGCCAATACGGCGCCTAACGGAGCGTCATCCTGATCATCCTCTGGCACATCAGATGTCGGTTTTTTGCCAGCCACACTGATCGCGACCACAGCCAGCAACGGCAGGTCGGTGGACTCAGTATCCGCGGATGCCACCGCACTCACAGCCGTTCCGCCCCTTCGGCGTTATCGGATAGGGCGTTGAGTCCCTCATCTGCGGCCAGCGCCGCACCGGCGCGTTCGGCAGCGGCTGGCCGGGCAAAGACCCATGCCGTTCCGATGCCCACCCACACGATGGCGGCAATCGGGAACCATGCCGCAGCACCACTCGGATAAGGAATGACGTTGCGGTAGAGCGTATAGAACAGAACGATGAGGGTGATCGCGGGCACCGCCACCTCCCAACGCGCCACCTGCTTCGTCCCTGAGGTGAAGAGCAGCTTCGCCGCGCCGATGGTCGCCAGCGCGTAGACCAGCAGCAGGATCAGCACACTGACCGCACCCCCGTCGGCGAAAACTTCAAACGGTGTGAGACGCAGGATGATAGCGAGCACCGCAAGGATGATGGCGACGGCGATGACCGCCGCGGTGGTGGCGCGCTTCGGGTTACCACGATCGTCGGTGGTCGCCACCGTCGCGGGAAACACACCGTCGCGGGCGAAAGCATAGGTCAACCGCGAGGCGCCAGTCACCGAGGCCAACGCAGAACCGAAGGCGCTCACCGCAACACCGGCGGTGATGGCGTTACCCAACCACCCCGAAAGGTAGGTGCGGGCGATATCACCGATGAGCGAGGACGAGGAGGTAAATGCTTTCAATCCCGCGTCGTCGGCACCGAATGCCGAAACTTCGATCCAGGTAACGAAGATGAAGAAGACCCCCGCGAACAGCACCGTGCCGAGGATCGCGCGCGGAATGGCCCGACGCGGTTCCCTGGTCTCCTCGCCCAATGTCGCCGCCGCTTCGAAGCCGGCGAATGCCAGGAATCCGTACACGGCGCCGAGGAAGACAGCGGATAGACCGGTGCCCGACGGGACCGAGAATGCCACCGCCTCCAGGTGATGCCCGTGCGCACCCGAACCGGTGAGCAACTTGATTCCGACGACGATCGAGACAAACAGGATCAGTGCGACGGTAATGCCTTCAATCACAAGAACCGTTCTGGCCGCGGCCTTTACCGGACGCGTGGCCAGCGCCCAGACCAACCACAGGATGAGCGCGGCGAATACATAGGACACCCACGTCGGCGGTTCTGACCAGATACCGGCCTCACTGAGGAACGCCGAGATGAACAGACCGCTGGCAGCGGAGGTGATGACGGCGAAGAGGATGTAGACACCAAGCAGGCTCCACCCACTCACCAGACCGGCACGCGCGCCGATGGTGGCGCCGACGAAGCCGTACACGCTACCGGCATGCCGGAAGCGCTGGGTCAGCCGGACGAATGTCCAGCCGACGAGCAAGACGCCCAGCGTTGCCACGATGAATGCGAGCGGCACCGCACGCCCGATGCTGGCGGCACTGGCCTGCGGGGTGAGAGTTGCTGCCAAGGAAGGAGCGAAGGTAGCCAGCGATAGCCCGATGACGCCCCAGACCGACAGTTCCCGGCGGAGACCACCTTCTTCGCGGGGCTCATGTTTAGCGTGAGTAGACACTCGTCATTTTCCTTCTGGAAGAATAATTCTCAGTGATTGGTGGGTAGCCGTAGGTGTTGCGGCGTCCCAACTCGCGTGGCCTCCCCACGGTTACGAGACCGTAACAAAGACCGGGGTGCACCGATCCCCCACATGGGTGCCCGTTCACACAGTGGCGCCGCACCTACACCCCTTTACACGCCAAGAGTCATCGATAATCGATTGCGGCACAACCAATTTGAGTATCCACCCAATGCCACCGACATCAGTCTGAAACCACCGAATTTTTAAAATCGAACTGCGCGGAAAATGCCGCAGCGGTACGCTCGCCCCCATCTCGTTTCCTCACACAGACCGCGCTCGCAGCACTACGTCGGTGAGATCATCGAGACAGTCCAGTCGTATGTCGGCAAC
>JASGFW010000213.1:0-2928 GCA_047605305.1 Gordonia sp. (in: high G+C Gram-positive bacteria) | reverse complement strand
GCCCGCAAGAAGCCAGTTCATCCCGCCACGAAGCGTGCCGATCCCCTCTGGTGGCTGCACCGCTAAAGTATCCGATCCGTGTGATGTTGTGCCCGGATTCCGGCTACAACATCACACGGATTATCGGTCGGATGTGACACGGTGGAGAGATGACCAGCATCGCACAGCCGTCATCGTCGTTGCGTCTGCGGCAAGCCACCGACGCCGACTGGGATGACATCATCATCACCGACGCCCGGGCGTTTGCCATGCGCAATCCGCTGCCCGCCGACGAATCCGCCGATCTACGCCGCAAGGTCCGCAATAGCGACGTGGTTCTGGTCCGCGACGAAAGTCGTACGCCCGCACCGCTGGTGGGCGTGTCAATGTTCTATCGCATGCAGATGACGGTGCCCGGCGCAGATGTGGTGGATGCGGCGGCGCTGTCATGGGTGTCGGTGGCCTCGACGCACCGCCGACGCGGCATCCTGCGCCGCATGATCACCGAACTCTTCGAGCAGTGGGAGTCGCAGGGTTACGCCTTCGCCATCCTGACCGCGTCGGAGGGCACCATTTATGAGCGTTTCGGCTTCGGTCCGGCCTGTTTCGCCGAATCCGTGCGAATTACTCCCGGTGAGCCGAAGTTCCGGGCGCAGCCACCGGAATCGGCGACGGTTTATTTCGGCACGCCCGCTCAGGTGGCCGCGGCGATCCCCGACATCCATGCGCGCTGGGCGCGGACGCGGCCGGGTGCCCTGCACCGCAGCCCGCAGTGGTGGGCACCAATCCTGGCCGATCGTCCCTCCCAGCGGCCACCGGCCGCGAGTGGGTTGCATTACCTGCTGCACGAGGACGGATACGCCAGTTATCGCATTCACAAAAGCAATTCGGGGCAGGTCCGTGCGCAGGTCGAGGAGTTCTTCGCCGTCACCGAGCAGGCGCACACCGAGCTGTGGCGGGTGCTGACCAGTCTGGATCTCATTCCGTCGTTGACGGCGTCGATTCCGGTGGATGATCCGCTCTGGGCCAAGATCACCGATCTGCGCGCGGTCGTGGTCACCGGCCGGGATGACAAGATGTGGGTGTCGATCCTCGATGTGGCGACCGCGTTGGGTGCCCGCCGTTACGCGGCGGATCTCGATCTCGTGATCGAGGTTGCCGATCACTTCCGTGCACGCGGCGGCAGCTACCGCCTGTCGGTGCGCGATGGGGTTGCGAACGTCACCGATGCTGACACAGATCCACATGTGCGAGTAGATATTTCGACGCTGTCGAGTCTCTTTCTCGGCGGGGTGCGGGCGACGTGGGCCGCTGCCGCGGGGCGGCTGTCGGCCGATTCACCCGAGACGCTGCATGCTCTCGATCGCGCGTTTGCGCCCGAGCGGGCGCCGTTCGCCGGCACCTTCTTCTGACAGGTTTCGGCCGGGCGGGGGCGATTACCGTCCGTCGGTGGCGGGTCCGGGTGCGACGATGAGTTTGGCGAGTACCGGTAGGGCGGCACGCAGAATGATGCGTTCGTTACCGCTGAGCGAATCGATCTGATCGGAGAGGTAGGCGCGCCGCGCCGCGTGCTCGCCGACGACAATCTTCTCCCCGTCTTGCGACAACGTGACGATTGCCTGTCGACCGTCGGTGGGGTGCGGTGCCCGCCTGACCATGCCGAGAGAGGCAAGCGATGCGATGACCCTCGTCATCGACGGCGGTTTGACCCGTTCGGCCGCGGCCAGCGCACCCGGCGTCATCGGACCCTCCAGATGCAGCGTGGACAGCGCCGAGAGCTGGGTCAGCGAGACCACCTGATCTTCACGGCGTGACCGCAGGTTGCGGGATAACCGCACAACGATCAGGGCGAGAGCCCCAGCCAACCCGTCGTCGATTCGGAAAGGAGACATGGCAGCAAGGCTAGTGCGGGTGGGCGCCGTTTGTTCGACGCTCCGGGACGCTACCCTGGTATTTATGCCCGACACATCGGACATCCCCCCGCTGCCAGCCATCCTGCGCGCACCCGAACCGGTGATCGCCGCCGGGATGATCGCCTGGCTGATTGCCACCCTCGTCGTGTGGATATCCGGCTGGGGCGACGGGCGCACGCTTACGGTATGTCTCGTCGGCCTTGGGGTCGGCGTTTTCGGTACGACGGTGTTCCTGGTGCAGCGCGCGGCCGTGCGTCGCGGCGATCGCACCGCGCAGCGCGGCCTGGACTGAGTAGGCGTACCGATCCCCCCTCTGCGCACTCATTTGCGCGGGAATGACGGTCATTGAATTTACTATTGCCAATATATAATTTTGCTGAGAAGCTCAGTAGTACAGTCCATCTGGATCGAGATACAGCTTCGCTAGGGCAGGCCCTTAGCGTTGCAGTTGCCAGGAGCGACAGGCCAGGTTCTCGTGAGTCGTCGAGCATTCCTTGTCGTGGTGACCACATTGGTGAGCGTGCTGGTTGGGCCAGGAGTTGCGTGGGCCACGCCCACGCCGCTGGTATCAATGCATGACCATATGGTCACCGATGACGGCTGGGTACTCGATGTGCGCGCTTCACATCTAGTCGTGAATCCCATGTCGAATCTCGCTAATTCAGCATCCTCGCGGGAGGGATGGCTGTCAGCGAAAGTAACCGCATCCATTTCCGGAGTGGGGCGCGAGCCGGTGCAGTCAGCAATTTTATAGCAGTTCGTGGTGATCGGGTGTCAGATCGATGTATCCGACGGGGCTACGTTCGGATTGGCCTCAACCTTCGGCCCGAATGTTGGGGTGACTATCAGCCAGTTCCCCGGAGTCAATGCCGGCGTGGCAGGATCTTTGACGCCGTCGTTTTACGAGCAAATCCGGCCCGGGAGAATTTCGGAAATCTCGTTGGGTAAGAAGGTATTACAGACTGATCATGCATCGATTACGGTCAGGCGCGTGCATGTGTCGGTGGACGGGTGTTTAGGCCCGACGACAGTACGA
>JASGFW010000212.1:0-2935 GCA_047605305.1 Gordonia sp. (in: high G+C Gram-positive bacteria) | reverse complement strand
ATAAATGAACCCGGTATGAATGGACCCGGTATGAATGAACGCGATAGTGGGGATACATCGGTGAGATCAATTCCCCATGCCCATGCCGCCGTCGACAGGCAACACGACGCCGGTGATGTAATCGGCCTGATCCGAGGCGAGGAAGCTGATGGCCGCGGCAACCTGCTCGGGTTTACCGGTACGGCCCAGAGGAATGGCTTGCTTGGCCATCTCGATGTAGCGGTCTTCCATCTCGGCGGTCATGTCCGTCTCGATGAATCCCGGAGCCACTACATTCGCGGTGATGTTGCGCGAACCGAGCTCCCGCGCGATAGAGCGCGCCAAACCGATCAGCCCCGCCTTCGACGCCGCATAGTTGGCCTGCCCGGGCACCCCCGACGTAGCCACTACCGAACCGAGAAATATCATCCGCCCCCACTTGGCGCGCTGCATCCCCTTCGTGGCGCGCCGTGCACACCGAAACGCGCCGACGAGATTGGCGTCGATCACATTTTCGAACGCCTCGTCGCTGAGCCGCATCAACAACATGTTGTCGGTGACGCCGGCGTTGGCCACGAGCACCTCGACAGGGCCCTGCTGTGCGGCCACCTCATCGAATGCCTGATTAACCGAGTCCGTATCGGTGACATCGCATTTCACCCCGAACAAACCTTCGGGTGCACCCGAGCCACGATGGGTGACGGCCACCTTATGCCCGTCGTCGGCGAGCCTGCGGGCCACCGCCAGTCCGATGCCGCGGTTACCGCCGGTCACCAGTACCGATCGGGATACCTGAGGGGTTTCGTTGCTCTGCACCATATGGTCAAACCTATCGGTAGACGTGGTCGACCCGTGGGTCAGGGTCGGACGTGTCGATTCGCCGGATCAGGGTAGCCGCTGGTTGATCAGCAGCGCGCCGGCGGCGGACACGACGACGAGAATCGTGCCGGCCAACAGCCACGGCCACGAATCGTCACCCTTGCGATATTCGAAGCCGATCTCCTCCTGCAGCGTCTTGTACACCTTGTTCAACTCGTCAAGGCTCGCCGCCGTGAAGAACTGGCCCCCGCTGAGGTTGGCGATCTTGCGCAGACTGTCATCGTCGACGGGCACCGGAATCTGGTCACCATCGAGATCCACCACACCGGTGGTGGTCCCGAAGGAGATCGTCGACACCGGAATCTTCTCTTCCCGCGCCTTACGCGCCGCAGTGAATGCGCCACGCGGATCATCCGGATCATCCGGCACTGTCTCTTTACCGTCGGACAGCAGCACTATCCGCGCGGGGGGCGCCCCTTGCGCGCCGCCAAGTACCGCGTTGAGCGTCTGAATCTGCTGGATTGCGGCGAAGATCCCCTCTCCGGTCGCGGTCTTGTCGGCAAGCAGCAGTTTGTCGACGGCTTCTTTGGTCGCGGCATGATTCGGGGTCGGCGTCACCAACGTCGACGCCGTTCCGGCAAAGGAGATGAGACCGAGGTTGATGCCTTCGGTCAGGTCGTCGGCGAATTTTTTTGCCGCGGACTGCGCGGCCTTGATCCTGCTCGGCGCCACATCGGTGGAATTCATCGACCGCGACACGTCCATCACCAGAATGACCGTCGCCTTATTGCGCGGGATCTTGCGATTCGCCTGCGGTCCGGCAACTGCGACCACCAACAGCAGAAGTGCCACCAGGAGCACGGCGATCGGTGCGTGGCGCAGCCAACGTCGCCACGCCGGCTCAGCGGCCACGATGCGGTCGAGCATCTCGGTATTGGCGAACTGCAGCGCCCGTCGCTGCCGCAACCGCAGCTGGTACACGTAGCCGACGCCCAGTGCGGCGAGCACCACCAGCAGTAACAACCACCAGGGGTTAGCGAACATCGCTCCGCCTCACCCTGCCCCTGCGGCCAGGCCACGGCGCCGACGGGACGCAAACCGAACGATGTCGGTGATCCAGTCCCGGTCGGTACGCAACGTCAGTACCGGCCCCCCACAACCACGGATCGTCCGGTGCACCCTCTGCTGATGTGCGGAGGCCGCAGCGGCGAAATCACGCCGCAGCGCGTCGGTGACGGTGACGTCGCGTATCTGACCCGATTCGACATCGGCGAGAGTGACCTCACCGATCGCCGGTAAATCCAGATCCCGCGGATCGAGCACCTCCACGGCAAGCAATTCGTGGTGTCCGCCGATGGCACGTAGGGATCGCTCCCAATCGATCGGCCCCAGGAAGTCGCTGACCACCACCGCGAGGCCGCGCCGCCGCGGGGGGCGGCGTAATGCTTCCAAACCCGCCTTCAAGTCACCCCGCACACCGGGCCTGCTGCGCTGCGTAGTTGCGATCGTCTTGAGTAATTCCCGGTCATGGGCCCGGCCGCCGCGCGCAGGTACCCGCACCACGGAATCCCCGGTGACCACGATCGCACCGTGCCGGTTACCGCCGCCGCCCGTCAGGTGAACCAGGGCGGCCGACGCGGCCACCGCGAGGTCGCGTTTCGTGCAGTTGACCGTGCCGAAGTCCAGGCTGGCCGACGCGTCGACGACGAGCCACATTTCCAACTCACGGTCGGCGATCATCTGACGTACATGCGGCTGGGTGGTCCGCGCGGTCACCGACCACTCCATCCGCCGAATATCGTCGCCTGGCTGGTAAGCGCGAGCCTCCCCCGGTTCCGAACCGGGGCCGGGAATCAAGCCGAGATGCTCACCATGCAACACCCCGTCAAGTTTGCGTCGCACCGTGAGTTCGAGGGTCTTGAGTGCCGCGGTGATCTGCGGCTCCTCGATTTTCCCGGCACCCAGCGACGGTAGACCGCCGTTAACCGCCATACCGGTCCGAAGTGTGATTCGCCGGCGGGGTGTGAGTAAACGGCGGGTATCCGCCGACCTGCGGGCCACGCCCCTGGGGCACCTGACCCGGCAGAACCTGGCCCTGGGGCACCTGACCCTGGGGTACCGGCCCTTGCTGAGGCTG
>JASGFW010000211.1:0-2974 GCA_047605305.1 Gordonia sp. (in: high G+C Gram-positive bacteria) | reverse complement strand
GACGAAGGGGCGGCCATCGTGATAGGTCACGTCCTGGCGCAGATTCAGGGTGAGCACGGTGTGCGCGGCATCGAACGACCACGAGGTTGCCAGCCGCGGCTGCGGGACCAGGCCGTCCGGCGCGTACCGGATGAGGGTGTCGTACACGTTGGCCGCCACCATACCGCCCAACGAGGAAGTCCCGATCTGCAGAAATGTCTTGGGCACCAGGTCATCCGTCACGCCCACCCGGATGATGCCGCCCTTCGGGATCGGCTGCCCGGGCTGCAACGACCGGCCGATGCCGCGCTTCTGGACGCTGACGGCCGACTCACATGCGGTTAACCCGAGGGTCGCCGTGAGTAACACCGCCAGCGCCATGAGCATCCGGCGCGGTCGTGTGATCGCCATAGCGCCGCACGCTACCTATCGGCTACCGACGACGTGGGGCCCACGATCGGAAGAATCTATATCCTTGACAGCCCGGCCACGGTACGGGATCACAGAGGCTATGGTTTCCGATCCCAAGGTTTCCGATGTCAACGGGTCGCCGCTGCCCACACATGCCCGCGGTTACGACGAGTTCGGCGGCACCGTCGGCCGCGTCAGCTCCGAGTCCACGCCGTGGTGGCCCGACGAGCCGAGCGCCCCGGCCGGCGCACCGAATATCGTCGTCATCCTGATCGATGATATGGGCTACTCGGACATCGGGCCGTTCGGCTCCGAGATCGAGACCCCGGCACTCGACCGCCTCGCCGAAACGGGATACCGGCTGACCAACTATCACAGCACCCCCGTCTGCTCCCCCGCCCGCGCCGCGCTGCTCACCGGACTGAATCCGCACCGCGCCGGGTATGGGTCGGTCGCCAACTCTGACCCCGGTTTCCCCGGCCTTCGGCTGCAACTCGCCGACGACGTACTCTCGCTGCCGGAGATCTTGCGCGCCAACGGATATGCCACTTACGCCGTCGGCAAGTGGCATCTGGTGCGGGATGCGAACATGGGGCCCGGTCGCACGCGGGACTCGTGGCCACTACAACGCGGCTTCGACACCTACTACGGGTCGCTGGAGGGTCTCAACTCCTTCTACTATCCCAACCAGTTGATCGCCGACAACAGTGTCGTCGATGTCGACGCCTACCCCGACGACTACTACGTCACCGACGACCTCACCGATCATGCTGTGGCCCAAATCAAGTCGCTGCGCGCGCAGGAACCGAATAAACCCTTCCTGCTGTACTTCGCGCATATCGCGATGCATGGGCCACACCAGGCAAAGCCCGCCGACCTGGACAAATATCGAGGCAGGTATTCCGAAGGATGGGATGCCGTGCGCGCCAAACGTTTCGAACGACAGGTGGCCGCAGGACTGTTCGACGCCGACACCCCGATCCGCGAACGCAACACCGAGCCCGGCTACGACGCGCCGCCCTGGGACGAGCTGACAGACGACGAGCGGGGCCGCTACGCCAAGTACCAGGAGGTGTACGCCGCGATGGTGGACAGCGTCGACCAGAGTGTCGCACGCATCGTCGACACGCTCGAACAGCTCGGCGAACTAGACAACACCATCATCGTATTCACCTCAGACAACGGCGGCACCGCGGAGGGCGGCGCCGTGGGGACCCGCAGCTACTTCAGCCAGTTCGTGCACGGACCGGTGCCGCAGGACTGGGTTCGCGACGTCCCGCACGACGAGGAGTTGATCGGCACCAGCGCCCTGGGTACGCACTACCCGCGCGGTTGGGGCCAAGCATCCAACACCCCGTTCCGCTTTTACAAGGGGCAGACGTTCGCGGGCGGGGTGCGTGTGCCGTTTCTGCTGTCGTGGCCGGCCGGACTGCCGCGGGCCGCGGGCGATAACGGCGTGCGACGCCAGTTCTCCTACGTCACCGACCTAGTACCAACGCTCGTCGAACTCGCCGGGCTGACGACGCCCTCGCAGCGGCACGGTCGCCCCGCACAGGAACGCGACGGTGTCTCTATCACACCCGTACTGCGCGACAGGGATGCCGTGAGCCCGCACACGGAGCAGTACGCGGAGTTCGGCGGCCATCGCGGCTTCTACCGCGACGGATGGAAGCTGCTGTCGCTACACACCGATCCCGCGAAGATCGACGATCCGCAGTGGCAGCTGTTTGACGTGCAGACCGATCCGGCGGAGACCCGCGACCTGGCCCGCGAGCTGCCGGAGAAGGTCGCCGAGCTGGCACAGGCATGGGAGGATGCCGCCTGGCACAACACGGTCTTCCCGTTGCTCGATCGGATCGACGGGCCGCAGCGAGGCCCGGGCGAGAGGCATTACCGCGGGCCGGTGCGGATACTGGGCGGCACCCCGACACTGGAGCGTTACCGCAGCGCGCAGCTGATCCAGTATCGGGACTTCACCGTCGACGTCGAGATCGCGCCGTTCGATCCTGCCACCGACGCGGGTGTGCTGGTGGCACATGGGGATCCGTTCGGCGGGTATGTGCTGTTCGTCGAGGACGGTCTGCTGCAGCTGACGTATAACGCCTACGGCCGCATTGAGCGGGCATCGGGGCCGCTGCCCGCCGGAACGACGGTGGTACGTCTGAACGCGCTCGCCAGCACCAGCGTGCGATGGTCATTCACCGCCACCGCGCGGGCCGCCGAGGCCCCCGACACCGACGGCCCCGACACCGAGATCCTGACGCTGGCCGAGCAGTTTCAGCTCATCGGGATGGCGCCGTGGACGGGCATATCCGTGGGCCTCGACGCACGCGGCCCCGTCGACGGCGAGCTGCGGGCCCGCCGCGGGACCTTCCGCTATGGCGACCGGCTGGCCGCGGTGACCTACTCCCCGGGTGAGGTGCGGGTGCCGCAGGCTGTGCGGGAGGAGATCGCCGAGCAGGCCGAACTGGTGGCCGATTAAGGAGCCGAGAAGGTACTAGTCCGAAACAAAAAATCCCTTACCGGCGTTACCGCTGGTAAGGGATTTATTTGGTGCGCCATCAGGGACTTGAACCCCGAACCC
>JASGFW010000210.1:0-3052 GCA_047605305.1 Gordonia sp. (in: high G+C Gram-positive bacteria) | reverse complement strand
CGTTTGGCTCCGCACGCGGCCATCGAACACCAGCGGCGGTTGCCCAGCCGCGAGCGGTCGACGAAGTACAGCGAGCAGTCGTGGCCGAGGCAGAGGCGGAGACGCTCGCGATGGGTGCCGGTGAACAGTTCCACCGCCTCGCGTGCGATGAGCGACAGGATTGCTGTTGAGTCGACGTCGCTGGGTGATCGTGCCTCGCGGGCGTCGGGACCCAGCCGCGCGACCGGGCTCGCGGGAATGGTGGCACCGTTGACTACCGCGATGTCAGCGCGGGCGATAGGTTCATCGTGAACGTGGCCCCGAACGATCCGGTGCAGTGCCTCCCGCACGGTATGCACCCGGTCGAGGTCGGCCTGGCCGGGGGGTGTGGTCAGTTGGGGTAAGCCTGCGGCGTATACCCATCGCTCGAAATCGTTGGGATCGGCGAGCAACTCGCGATCGGCCAGATCTCGTTTTGCCACGGTCGCCACGAAATCGAGCACCACTGAACCCGAGCGGAATGGAAATCCGGCGCGTCGTTGATCGGGGGACTCCGCGATGTCGGCGGGGACCAGCAAGGACACCATGGTGGGCCACGCTACGCGCGGCCGGCGGGAGTGCGCAGCGTTCAAATCAGCTTGAGTCAGTGGTTTGACCCCTGACGTGGAATCGGCCACCGTTGAGTACAGCCATGGGTGTGTCCCGGGTGGGGATTAACTCCCCTCCGGGGCAGGCTGACCCGGAGGAATATCGGATGAACATAGGAGTTTCACGTTGACTGACGCGCAGGTGCAGGCCGGGCAGGGCTCAGAGACCCTTGATGTCACCACGAATCCGGTGACGATCAGTGCGACGCAGTTACATGAGGTTCTCGCTGCGGGTGAGCCCATCGTGATCCTCGACGTGCGCTGGCAGCTCGGCGATGATCGCGGCCACGAGCATTATCTCGCCGGTCACATCCCCGGTGCGATCTATGTCGATCTCTCCGTCGATCTTGCCGATCCGCCCAGTCCGGCTGTCGGTAGACACCCGCTGCCCGATGCAGACCGATTCCGGGAGACGGTGCGTCGATGGGGAATCGATGAGCGCAGCACTGTCGTCGTCTACGACGACAACGCCGGGCAATCGGCGGCTCGGGCCTGGTGGTTGCTGCGCTGGGCGAACATTGCGCGCACCTCGATCCTCGACGGTGGTTTATCGGCGTGGCGCGCAGCGGGTTTCGAGACCGTAGCCGGTGATTCGGCCCCGCCTGTGCCCGCCGGTGGTGGCAACCCGCTCACCGTCGGTCAGCTTCCTACCGTGGGTATCGACGAGATTGCGTCGACCTCAGCGCTCGTGCTCGACGCGCGAGCCGGCGAACGCTACCGCGGCGAGGTTGAACCGGTCGATCCGCGCGCCGGGCATATTCCGTCCGCGATCAGCGCACCGACGTCGGAGAACGTCGACGCCGATGGATATTTCCGCACGCCACAGGAGTTGCGGGACCGGTTCGGTGCGCTGGGCGTGAGCGATGACTCGGAGGTGATCGTCTACTGCGGTTCCGGGGTCACCGCCGCCCATGAGATCGCGGCCCTGGCGATCGCCGGCTTCACCGCGACGCTGTATCCGGGATCGTGGTCGCAGTGGTCGGCCGACCAGGCGCGCCCGGTGGCCGTCGGCGGCAACCCGTGACGGCCGACGCTCAGGCCCGCGAGGTTGTTTCCGCCCTGCGGGGGGCCCTCGGGGATGGCGTCGTGACCGATCCGGCGATTTTGCGGGAAGTCAGCACCGATCGTTCCGGCACGGTAGCGGAAGGGATTCCCCTGGCTGCGGTGTTCGCCCGGTCGACTGCGGACGTGGCCGACGCACTGCGCATCGCCGACGACTTGCGAATCCCGGTGGTACCACGCGGCGCCGGAACGGGTTTGGCCGGCGGTGCGCGCGCCGACGCCGGTTCGATCGTCGTGTCCACCGAGAAGATGACCGCAATTGTTGAGGTCTCGCACGATGATCGGGTGGCGCGGGTACAGGCTGGTGTGTTGACCGCCGACGTTGACGCCGCTGCACGCGGTGTCGGGCTGCGTTACACCCCGGATCCGGGCAGCATGGCGATCTCGACGATCGGTGGGAATATCGCCACCAATGCCGGTGGGCTGCAATGCGTTAAATACGGCGTGACTAAGGATTCGGTGTTGGGTCTGGAGGCCGTACTGCCGGGCGGGCGGATAGTGCGGACCGGCACCCGGACGGTCAAAGGTGTTACCGGACTGGACCTCACATCTCTGCTGGTCGGGTCGGAGGGGGTGCTGGCGGTGATCACCGAGGCAACTCTGCGTCTGCGTCCGGTATCGGATGAGGTCGTGACGGTGGTGGCGCTGTCGGATTCACCGGTGGCCGCGGCGGCCGGAGTCGGTGCGGTCCTTGATACCGGGGAGGTACCGCTGGTGGCCGAACTCCTCGATCACACCGTACTGAGGGCCATCGACGCCTACCGGGGAACGGCTCTTGCCGCGGCGGGTAATGCGTTGACGATGCTGCAATTTGACGGTCCCGGTGCGCGCCGCGCCGCTGGGATCGCCCGTGCCGCACTGGAGCCCACGGCAGCGACCATCACCGATTCACTTGCCGGTGGCACGGATACCGCGGCACTTGTCGGGGCCAGGCGTGACGCGTTGCCGGCACTCGAACGATTGGGACGCGTCCTTATCGAAGATGTCGCGGTACCGCCGTCGGCCCTGGCCGCGATGGTGGCGCAGGTCGAGACGATCTCCGCGCAGTACGACGTCGTGATAGCGACGATGGCGCATGCCGGGGACGGCAACCTGCATCCGATCATCGTTGTCGATGGACCTGAACTTCCCGCTGCTGCATGGGAAGCCGCCGATGCCGTGTTTAGCGCTGCGCTCGAACTCGGGGGCACCTTGACCGGAGAGCATGGCGTCGGATTACTCAAGCAGCGGTGGCTGCGGCGTGAGATCGATGACACGGCAGCGGAGTTGATGACCGGTATCAAACGAGTTTTCGATCCGAACGGAATCATGAACCCCGGTAAGGCGATCCCGGTGCGGCTACCGGCCGATCTGGTGGTCTGATC
>JASGFW010000209.1:0-3162 GCA_047605305.1 Gordonia sp. (in: high G+C Gram-positive bacteria) | reverse complement strand
CCGACGGTCGGATCTGGCCGGGCTGACCGCGGTGTTCTACGGCGTCACCTATCTGGGGTTTGCGATTCCGGCGGTGCTAGCGGCGATTTCGCAGCGATGGCATGCCGTTACGTATACCGAGATGTTCATTTTCGGTGTCGGTGCGGCCCTGGTGTGTTTTGTGGTCGCGTTGTATGGGCATCGGCGCTACCGTGCCGACGGGGTGCGTCGTATTTCTTAACTCTCGGCTGAGTGATTGCGGCGCAACACGTTAAGGATCACTTGTAGTTCTTCGGTCGATGCGCCGCGTAGTACGTCGGGTGGCGGGTCTTCGAGTGCGCGAATTCGGTTCACCAGTTCCCGTCCGGGATCGGTGATCCGTACCTGTTTGCTGCGCCGATCGTGCGGCGATGCTTCGCGCACCACGTAGCCCGCGGCTTCGAGATGGGATACGGCAACAGAGGCGGCCGGGGTGTCGATGGTGGCCGCGGCGGCGATCTGGGAGATGGTCATCGGTGCGGTATCGAGCCTGCGCAGCACGCGAATCCGACTGAACGGTAAGCCGGTTTCGGTGATGAGGCTGCGTTTCCAGTTTTCGCGGGAATCGGCCACCAGATTGCCTATGATCTGCCACACCTCGATGGCTAGTTCGTTGGTGGTGGTGTCCGGTTCTGTAACCGGATGCTGATTACCTGTGGGCATCGGCGATCTCCGGTGTGATCAGCGTCCGGGCCACGTCGTCGCGGGTGCGGGCGGCCCATGATGTGGTTGAGACGATACCGAGCGCCAGAATCATTGTGCTGAAACCAATGACGATCCACCACATGGCGTGTGCGGTGTTGGCGAAGCCCGCATCGAAGTGTGTGGTGGTCAGTCCGGTGACGCTGCCGGCAAGCGCGACTCCCAGGCCCACCCCGATCTGGCGACTCGTGGAGGCTACCGCCGACGCCGCGCCGGCACGGTGTCGGGGCATACCGGCGATGGCGGAGTTGGTGATCGGGGCGTTGATCGCGCCGAGTCCGAGGCCGAAGACCGCGAAGATCGCAGTGAGTGCGGGTATCGAGGTGTGATCGTCGACCTTCAGCATTAGTGCCGAGCTGACCAGCAATGCCGTTCCGGCGAAGACCAGCGACGGACGAGTGCCCCAGCGTGCGACGGCCCGTGCGGATATTGGCGAGCAGACGAACACTGCCACCGCAGCGGGGAGCAGCATCGCGCCGGTCCCCACGGCGCGAAATCCGCGGACCTCCTGCAGGTAGAGCGACATGAGGAAAAGGAAGCCGGCCCAACTGGCGAAGGCAAAGACGGCGACGATCGTTGCCGATGCGAACGGGATGCTGGCGAAGAACCGGAGGTCGATGAAGGGGTTCGGGTGTCGTCGTTCCCACGTTAGGAAGCCGATGAAGGCGATGATCGCGAGCGTGAACACGATGAGGGTGCGCGTCGATCGCCAGCCCTGTTCGGGGCCTTCGATCAGTCCGAAGACGACGCCGCCCAATGCCACGATGGCCAGCGTCTGCCCGACGGGATCGAGGGCGCGTACCACCGGTGATCGGGACTCGGGGATGAATAAAATGGTGAAGCAGATCGCTGCCGCGCAGACCGGAAGGTTGATCCAGAACACCGCGCGCCAGTCCATCCAGTCGATGAGCACGCCGCCGATCATGGGTCCCGCTGCCATCGAGATACCTACTACCGAACCCCATACGCCGATGGCGCGTGCCCGTTGGCCCGGGTCCAGGAAGGTTTGGGTGATGATCGACATCGCCACCGGGTTGAGCATCGATCCGCCGACCGCCTGCACTGCGCGTGCGGCAATCAGGATGCCGATGCTTGGAGCGAGGCTGCAGACCAGTGAACCGATCGCGAAGGCGGTCAACCCGATCAGGAATACCCGGCGGCGTCCGTATCGATCCGCTGCGGCTCCAGACACCATGAGCAGGCTGGCCAGCACCAGGGTGTAGATGTCGATGGTCCATTGCAGCGATGAAACGTCGGCATGCAACTGCGAGCGGATCGAGCCGAGTGCGACGTTCACGATCGTCGCATCCATAGTCACGATCAGCAGGCTGAGGCAGCAGGTGGCGAGAATCGCCATCTTGCGTCGGTCGGTGAGCGCCGGCGCAATAGTTGTAGACACACAAATATTGTAACTCGACAAATATATGAGCTCCGCACGGTAATGCCGGGGTCGTCGCACCACGGCGATAAGGACGGGACACCGGAGTGGCGCTCGCGGCGCCGGCATTGATCGCGAGTAACCTGCACGGGAGTTCGGGACGCCCAGCGAACGGGTGTCGGAGTGCGACGAGAGGGACGGCGCAGGTGCTGCTCGGAACATGGGTGAGCGTGGTGACGGCGGTTCTGCTCATCGTTCCCGGAGCCATCGTGGGCCGCCGGATGACGCTGCCGTGGCCGGTGGCGATCGCTGCAGCGCCCCCGCTCACCTTCGGGATCGTGAGTCTGTTCACCGTCGTCTACGGTGCGATCGGATTCGAGTGGAATCTGGTCACCGCGCTGATCGCCGTGATCATCAGCTTCGCTGCAGCCTGGTTGTACGCCGCGGCGCTGGCTACCCGATGGGGGCTGAGGCTGGCACCGGCGCCGTCGGGGATCACCACATCGGCCGACGGGAGACTCGATTCGCCCTTCGGCCGGGTTGCGGCCCTGCGAGTGGGAGCGGGCGTGGCGCTGGGTGCGGTGATTATCGCGATCACCTGCATCCGTCCGATCGTTAAGACGACGTTCGCCGGTCTCAACACCGTTCCGCAGGTGTGGGATTCGCTGTGGCATGCGAGTTCATTGCGGTGGATCGCCGATACCGGTCGAGGATCGTCGCTGCGTATGGGCGAGTTGATGAATTACGACACCCACGGATTTAATTACTATCCCAATGCCTGGCATGCCTTGGGCGCGTTGACAATGCCGATCACGGGTGCGAATGCCGTCGAAACCTACAATACGTATTCCCCTGCCACAGCGGCGATCACGATCACATTCGGGGTCGCATCGCTGGGATACTGGCTGGCTCGCCGACGGTTGGCGCCCCCGACGGCGGCCCTTGTCGCCGGCACGGGCGCAGCCCTGGCGGCGCTATTCGGGTCGCTGCCCTACGTCGAAGTGGATCTCACCTCGGTGCCCAATGCGGTCGGCGTGTCGATCGCGCCGATCGCCGCGGTGCTG
>JASGFW010000208.1:0-3175 GCA_047605305.1 Gordonia sp. (in: high G+C Gram-positive bacteria) | reverse complement strand
TCTCCTTGCCGGTGCCCTTGTCCTTGGCGGTCACGTGCACGATGCCGTTGGCGTCAATATCGAAGGTCACCTCGATCTGCGGGACGCCCTGGGGCGCGGGAGCAATTCCGCCGAGTTCGAAGCTACCGAGCAGCTTGTTATGCGAAGCGATCTCACGCTCACCCTGATAGACCTGGATCTGCACCGACGGCTGGTTGTCCTCGGCGGTGGTGTAGGTCTCCGACCGCTTGGTCGGGATGGTGGTGTTGCGTTCGATCAGCTTATGCATCACGCCGCCCTTGGTTTCGATACCGAGGCTCAGCGGGGTGACGTCGAGGAGCAGCACATCCTTGACTTCGCCACGGAGCACGCCCGCCTGCAGCGCCGCGCCCACCGCGACAACCTCATCGGGGTTGACGCCCTTATTGGGCTCGCTGCCGCCGGTGAGTTCCTTCACCAAATCGGTGACGGCAGGCATACGGGTCGAGCCGCCCACGAGCACCACGTGGTCGATGTCGCCGACGGAGATGCCGGCATCCTTGATGACTGCCTGGAACGGAGCGCGAGTGCGCTCAAGCAGATCCGAGGTGATCTTCTGGAACTCGCTACGTGAGAGCTGCTCATCGAGGAACAGCGGATTCTTGTCGGCATCGACGGTGATGTAGGGCAGGTTGATCGCGGTGCTCTGCGAGGCAGACAGCTCGATCTTGGCCTTTTCCGCGGCCTCACGCAGACGCTGCCCAGCCATCTTGTCTTTGGTCAGGTCGATGCCGTTCTGCGCCTTGAATTTATCGACGAGCCAGTCGACGATGCGCTGGTCCCAGTCGTCACCACCAAGGTTGTTGTCACCCGATGTCGCGAGGACCTCGACGACGCCGTCGCCGATCTCCAGCAACGAGACGTCGAAGGTGCCGCCGCCGAGGTCGAAGACCAGGATGGTCTGTTCTTTCTCGCCCTTGTCCAGTCCGTAGGCCAGGGCCGCGGCGGTGGGCTCGTTGACGATGCGGAGCACGTTGAGTCCCGCGATCTGGCCAGCCTCTTTGGTGGCCTGACGCTGCGAGTCGTTGAAGTAGGCCGGGACGGTGATCACCGCGTCGGTGACATCCTCACCGAGGTATGCCTCGGCATCGCGCTTCAGCTTCATCAGCGTGCGGGCACTGATCTCCTGCGGCGTGTACTTTTTGTCGTCGATAGCGACCGACCAGTCGTTCTCACCGATATGGCGTTTGACCGACCGGATGGTGCGGTCGACGTTGGTGACCGCCTGATTCTTCGCCGGCTGACCCACGAGCACCTCGCCATTGCGCGCGAACGCGACAACCGACGGAGTGGTGCGCGAGCCCTCGGCGTTGGCGATGACGGTCGGTTCGCCGCCCTCGAGCACGGCGACTACCGAGTTGGTGGTGCCGAGGTCGATTCCAACTGCACGGGACATGTGTGTTCTTCCTCCTCGTTCATGGGACTGCACCCATGAGTCGTGAAAATCAAGTACTTCCAGAAACCTGAAGTTCAGTGGATCCGACTCATGTCCTACTGAATCCGCGAGCCACAGTCAACTTGCATTGAGTCTATATGACTCAGGTTTCTCGAACTGTGCAACGGTCCGGTCGTCGACTTTGTTCCCGCCTGTCGCAGCTAGTTGAGCGTATTCCACTCAGGCTTCACCACAGCTTCCTGTCAAGATGCCACCAAGTTGTTCAAGACGTACCAGTAACCCGACATGTTCGATGACGCCCGTGCCAGAATCACGCCGTGACGCAACATCCCCGGACGATCGGCCGTTGCCGAGTTCATGCCGGACCGCACCGGTCACTGGTGGTGCGCGCGACGCTCGCGGTAGTCGCGTCGACGCTGACGTGTTGCACATCTCCCGGGCATGGATCAGAGCCGGTAAGCGCCCCCTCGTCGGCATCGGCATCGGCATCGGCATCGGCATCGGCGCGAGACTGTCCCGCCGATGGCTACCGGCGAACGTCGGAGGTCGCAACCGGATCTCAGCCGGTGGCCGGCGTCGTGGCCGATGTCAACGGCGACGGCAGTGCTGATGTGGTGGTCGCGAATAAGGGATCTGGAACACTGTCCGTGGAAACAAACGATGGCCACGGTCATTTCAGTCAGAGCGCACAGCTAGGTGTCGGCGATCAGCCATTTCAGGTCGCGGCCGGAGATTTCAACGGGGACGGGGTTACCGACCTAGCGACCGCCAACTTCGGCAGCGGCACCGTCAGCGTGCTTATCGGCCAGGGACATGGGCGGTTCGCGGCCGCCCACGATTACCCGGCCATGCCCAACGCCCGGGCATTGGTGGTTGCCGATCTCGACGGCGACCACCACGCCGATCTGGCGGTAGCCGGGGAGGGAGAACCCGGTGTCGTCATACTCAAGGGCCGGGGCAACGGAACTTTCGCTGCGGCACAGGCGGTAGCGGTGAGTGGACGCCCTCATGCAATAGCCGCCGCGGACCTCAATGAGGATGGACACCCCGATCTGGCCACCGCGCAGGTCGGGGCGGGTGATGTCGCAGTGCTCCTCGGCCGCGGCGACGGCACTTTTTCGGTCGGTCACCGAATTTCGGTAGCGCCACGCATGTATTCGATCGTGTCTGCCGATCTCGACGGCGACGGCCATCGGGATCTTGCGGCGCTGAGCCGCGGCGGCGGAATCGTTTCAGTGCTGTACGGCGACGGGAAGGGCGGTATCGCACACGAACAGCGCTACCGCGTGGGCAAAGACGCCGTTGCCGTAGCGCTGGCGCGAATCCCGACTTCGCAGACGACGGCGGAATCATTGCTCGTCGCCAATTATCGGGCGGGCACATTGACCGTGATCGCCGGTAATTCAACCGCAACAACGCAATCACGCACGATCGCTGTTGACGGAACACCGTATGATGCTCTGGCAGCCGATTTCACCGGCGATCATCGTGTTGATCTAGCCATCCCCGATACCGACCACAATCGGCTACTCATCCTCAGCGGATGTAGTTAAATCGAAGCAGTCACGTTGACGGAAGTTGACCGTCCTCGGGTGTTGCCGGAGTAGCCAACCATCAAGGTGCACACCATCACGCCGCAAATTAGTAGGGCGGTTCGCCCCCGTCGGGTTGACTTTCGGTATTCGGGCGTTCTCTGCGTTGGATGCGCACCGGGCGGTTACCCATGGCGCGGCGAAGCCGGTTGCGGGCACGTTCAAGGCG
>JASGFW010000207.1:0-3177 GCA_047605305.1 Gordonia sp. (in: high G+C Gram-positive bacteria) | reverse complement strand
GGCACAGGCAGCGAATCGGGCACCGCCGGGGATGCCCGATGAGCACCACCATCATTGAGACGGTGGATCTGGCGATCATCGGATCCGGCAGCGGCAACTCCATTCCCGACGATCGTTTCGATGCGAAAACCATCGCCATTTTCGAGGAGGGCGTCTACGGCGGCACCTGCCTCAATGTGGGCTGTATTCCGACAAAAATGTTCGTCTACACCGCCGATGTCGCCGAGATCGCCTCCACTGGAGAACGTTTCGGCGTGCATTCGCGGGTTGACAGTGTTGACTGGCCGGCGATCCGTGACCGCGTATTCGGCCGTATCGACCCGATTTCGGCGGGCGGACTCGATTACCGGGAAAACCGATGCCCCAATGTCACGGTGTACTCCCAACACGTCGAATTCGACGGTCGTGACGCCGACGGGCACTATCGGCTCACCACCGCAGACGGTGTCGTCGCGGCGCGCGAAGTGATTCTCGCCGCCGGGGCGCGTGCCGTCATCCCGCCGGTGATTGCCGACTCCGGCGTCACCTACCACACCAGTGACGATGTGATGCGGCTGCCGACACTGCCGGATAGCCTGGTAATCATCGGAAGTGGTTACATCGCAGCCGAATTCGCGCATGTTTTCGGTTCCCTCGGCACGCACGTCACCGTACTGGCCCGTGGCCAGCGGCTGCTGCGCGCACTCGATCACGACATTTCGGAGCGGTTCACCGAGATCGCCGGCAATCGGTGGGATGTGCGGCTGGGTGCCGACGTCACGGGTGCGGCCGATCGCCCCGACGGCGGGGTGCGCGTGGAGTTGGCGTCGGGCGAATACATCGACGCCGATGCGCTACTCGTCGCCGTCGGCCGCCGCCCCAACGGAGATCGGCTGAATCTTGGGTCGGTGGGCATCGATCTCGATGACGACGGCCGGGTGATCTGTGATTCGCACGGCCGCAGCGGCGCCCGCGGGGTGTGGACGCTTGGCGATGTGAGTTCGCCGTATCAGCTCAAACATGTCGCCAACCACGAACAGCGTGTGGTGGCGGCCAATCTGCTCAAGGGTTGGGACGCACACGATCTCGATTCCTTCGACCACCGGTTCGTACCGGCCGCGGTGTTCACCGATCCACAGATCGCCACGGTGGGCCTCACCGAGGCACAGGCCCGTGAATCCGGCCATGACATCACCGTCAAGACGCAGGCCTACGGAGATGTCGCCTACGGCTGGGCCATGTCTGACTCCACCGGCCTGTGCAAACTCATCGCCGACCGGACAACCGGAAAACTATTGGGCGCCCACATCATCGGGCCGCAGGCCCCGACCGTCATCCAGCCGGTGATCGGGGCCATGTCCTTCGGGATCGGTGCCGCCGAGCTGGCACGTGGCCAGTATTGGATTCACCCGGCCATGCCCGAGGTGTTGGAGAATGCCCTCCTCGGGCTTGATCTGTGAGATCGCGCCGGGTCTCAGAACACCGCTGAGCGCAGCGCGATCTCGCTGGCCAATTCCTTGGGGGCGCGCTGCGGAATCCAATGATCGATACCGGCAAGCTCACATAGCCGGTACTCGCCGTACACATAACGAGCCGTCCCCGCGGCCTGCTCCCGCCCCAACGCGAAATCGGCGTCGCTCCAGATCAGGGTGGTCGGGATCTCGACGGGCGGACACGCCAACTTAGCCGCGACATCGCCGGTGAAATTAGCGCGATACCAGTTGAGCGCGGCCGTCAACGCACCCGGCTGCTGTAACGGGATGAGTTCGTCTGCGCCCACACCGGCATTCCGCAGCAATTCACCATCGTGGGCGAGCAAGTTCTCCTCGGCGCCCTCGACGAGGAAATCCTTGATATACGACGACCGTTGACGCTGATCCCCACTCGCCAGGGCATCACGCATAGCCGCCGGATGCCCCGTGCTCACCGCGATCAATGCGGTAAACCGATCAGGATGTTTACCGGCCAGATGCCAGGCGACGATGCCGCCCCAATCGTGACCCACCAGGATCGCGTAGGCGATCCCCAGGGCATCGAGCACGCCGAGCGCGTCACCGACAAGCTTGTCGATCGCGTAGTCGTCGACCGCCGACGGACGCGCTCGCGCACTGTATCCGCGCTGATCGAATGTGACGGTGCGCAACCCGGATTCATGCAGACGCCCCACCACATCGCGATAGCAGTCACTGTTGACCGGAAAGCCATGTAACAACAGCACCCAGGGCGCACGGTCGGGACCGCCCAACGACACGTCGAAGGTTAAGTCGCCGACGGTGATCTCACGTCGCTGAATCTCCACATGTGACAGCGTAGCTGTGCGGCGGCCGCGTTATCGCCATGCGGGCGGCCTCGATCACCTCGGGCCACCCTCCCGGCCCGGATGCGGTTATCGTCCGAGACGATGCACGATGGACGGCACATCTTGGTCGACGCCGCGTTCGACGATGCGTACCAGCAGGTCGATGTCGAGATGCTCGGAAACGAGGTCGGCGATCCGATCGAGCTGGGATTCGCGTATCGCCGCGACGTCGGTATCGGGCGCCACCTGGAACTCGGGTTTACCAGCCTCGCCGGCGATCTGGGTGAGTAACCGGCGCCGGAACTCATTGGAGGCGAGGAGTCCATGCCAGTGGGTGCCTCGTACACTACCGCGAACCGCGCCTTCCGGGCCGGTTTCGTCGTCGAGAAGCCACGCACGCTCCGCCGATCGCACGACCCGGCCATGATGAATCTCATAGCCGGTGATGCGTTGGCCGGCGGCCGTTCCACCCGTGCGGCGCAACACCTTTCCGGACTCGAAACGGATATCGACGTCGAGTAGACCAAGCCCGGGTACCGCCGACGAGCCCGCGGATTCCCCCGAATTCCCTACACCCCGATCCTCGATGCCCTGATCCTCGATGGTGCGCCCAAGCATCTGGAATCCCCCGCAAATACCGAGGATCGGCGCACCGCGCGCGGCTCGCTCGCCCAGGGCGGCGTCAAGCCCGCGCTCCCGTAGCCACCGCAGATCGGCGAGGGTGGCGCGGGTGCCGGGCAGTACCACCAGATCCGCCGCGCGTACTGAGCCCTGGTCGGCAACCCAGGTCACGTCAACCCCGGGTTCACATGCCAGGGCTTCCACATCGGTGGAATTGGAGATGCGGGGCAGCCGGATCGCGGCAACACTCAGTCGCGCTGCGGCGGAGGGATTTGCCC
>JASGFW010000206.1:0-3221 GCA_047605305.1 Gordonia sp. (in: high G+C Gram-positive bacteria) | reverse complement strand
CGGCTGGCTGATGCGGAGCGGCATGGGCACCTGCACGATCATTACCGCTCGGTGGCGTTATCTACGGGCGCGGCTGTTGATCCACGTCGCCTCGCGCACCTTCTGGAACGCCCGCCTGCGGGCTGCTACCGGATTAAAGGAGTCGTGTGGTTCGACAAGCCCGGGCATCGGATGCGCCACACCGTCCACGCGGTGGGTGGTTTTGTGCGAGTCACGCGTGACTCGTGGGGGCGAGAGCCCCGGCACACGGATCTCGTGGTGATCGGTGCGGGCATGGACGTGCGGGCCGCACGCACGGCGCTCGACGATGTGCTCGCCACTGCCGAGACCGTTGCGGATGAACACGGCATTCTGCACATCACGCGCCATCTGCACGCTACGTAGCGCGCTGTGGTGGGGTCGCGACCGCATCACAACTCCCTAACGAATGGCATTTTCCCCGGTCGATGATTTCCACATTGCCAGCATCCCTGTTTAGCTGTTAAAGATGTGACTGTTGGGACCAGTGGTGCATGTTGGAAGGAGTGAGGCTCCGTTTCGCGGGGAAACCCGTGACGGATGTCTAAACCGTGATGACGCAGAAACGACATGTCCGACTGTGGCCGCGCCGCCTGCCAGTGGCCGCCGCACTCGCAGCAGCTATGGCGTGCGCCGTGAGCGCAGGATCTGCTTCCGCCGCACCCGCGCCCGCCTCACCTGTGTCCGCCACGGGTACCGCGTTGGTCGGAAAGACGATCTTCCTTGACCCCGGACATCAGGGTGGAGCCGACGGTCATGATCTCGCCAAGCAGGTATCCGACGGCCGCGGCGGCAAAAAAGATTGCCAGACAACGGGCGCGACCAGTGTGAACGGTGTTACCGAACACACGATTAATTGGCAGATCGCCCAACTGGTCAAGGCGGGCCTGGAGAGTCAAGGGGCCCGCGTGGTGCTCAGCCGGGCCAATGACACCGGGTGGGGTGGCTGCGTCGACGAGCGTGCCGCAGCGGCGAGTCGCTCAGGTGCGGCGGTCGCGGTCAGCCTGCATGCCGATTCCACCTCATACGGCGCCGACAACACGAAGAAGGGTTTCCACCTCATCGTGCCGACGTTGCCGCTACCCGACGCCAAGGCCAATGCGGCTCAGTCCGTTCAGGGGCGCAAGGCGTCGGAAATCATGCGTGACGCCTTCGTCAAGGCCGGGTTCCCGCCGTCGAATTACGTCGGCGCCGTCAACGGAATCCAGGCCCGGTCAGATATCGCCGCAGTCAACCTCACGAGGATTCCAGCCGTATTCATTGAGATGGGTAACCTCTCGAATCCGGCGGAGGCGAACCAACTCACGCGCCATGACGGGCAGCTCAAATACGCGCTCGCCGTCACCAACGGCATCTTGAACTACGTTCATCCCGGCGCGGCGCAGGTCACGTCGAGTCCGGGCACCGCCGGCGTGACCGCACCCAGTTCCGACGATGACAGCGGATTATCGATCGTGATTCCGTTTGTGCAGAAACTGCTTGCCTCAAAGGACCCGCACGAGATCGCGAATCTGGCCTTGACTGAGGGGTCTGACGTATCCGCTCAGGTACTCAAAGCGATGCTCGACGTGGTCTACGGTCTCTTCGGTGGCAAGCTGCCGGTCGGCTGACGATCTGAGCCTCGGCTCGCCGGATTCCGACTCATCCAACCCGGGCACGAATCGTCTCGGCAGCGGGCTCGTAACGGGTGGCTAAGGTGTGGGGTGACATGGGGATCAGAGATCTGTTCGTGATGACTCCGCCGGTGCCGACGCTGCGGGACCGGCGGGTGCTCATCACCGGTGCCGCGAGCGGGATCGGCCGGGCTACGGCGTTGGCTGCCGCCGCGCAGGGCGCGCACCTGGTGCTCACCGATCTACACGGCGAACCGCTGGATGCGGTGGTTGCCGAGATCGCAGCGGCGGGCGGCCGGGTGATATTTCACCTCGCTGGGGATGTTGCCGACGCCGAGTGGGTGGCGTCATTTGCGGCGCGGGTCGACGCTGAGATCGGTGTGCTGGATGTGGTGATGAATATCGCCGGTGTGGCGGTGTGGGGCACCGTGGAAAACCTGCGGCATCAGGACTGGCGGCGGATGGTCGAGGTCAACCTGATGGGCCCCATCCACATCATTGAGAGTTTCGTGCCGCAGATGGTGCGGGGTGGTCGCGGCGGTCAACTCGTCAACGTGTCGTCGGCGGCCGGACTCCTCGCACTGCCCTGGCATGCCGCTTACAGTGCCAGCAAATTCGGCATCCGCGGAGTGTCGGAGGTATTGCGGTTCGATCTGCGACGCCACCGCATCGGCGTCTGCCTGGTGTGTCCCGGCGCGGTGGCGACACCATTGGTCAACACCGTCGATATTGTCGGAATCGATCGTGACGATCCGCGAGTTGCCGCACAGATCGCCAACTTTCATCGCATCTCGGTTACGCCGGAGAAGGCGGCCGCCGCCATCATCAAAGGCGTGCGACGCAACCGCTTCATCGTCTACACCTCTTTCGACACCCGCTTCGGGTACTGGTGGGCTCGAAAGTTCGCGTGGCCCTACGAGATCGCGATGCGGATCGCGAACGATAGATTCGATTCGCTGGCCCGGACGGTGAATTCGACGCCGCGCACCGCAGCTGCCGCTAGCGGCACCGATGCCGTTCGCCCAGCTGATCCAGGGATCGGTGCGGAGTGCGGGTAAGTGGCATGAGCGCGCCACTCGACGAGACGACGCTGGTCGTGTCGGCGACGGCGGCCGAAGCACGCTACGTTCCGCCGGAGGCGCGGCTACTCATCACCGGGATCGGCAAGGTGCGCGCATCGATCGCGCTGACCCGGGCGTTGGCGGTGCCGCAAGGTCCCCCCATCCGCACGGTGATCAATATCGGGACCGCCGGAGCACTGCGCGACCAGCACACGGGACTGTTCCTGCCGTCATGGGTTGTCGAGCATGACATCAGCGCGACGGAACTGCGTGAGATGGGGTATCCGCTGGTCGATCGCTGGGAACTACCGGAGGGCGACGGAACGGTGCTGGCATCGGGCGATACATTTGTCGCCGACCCGCAGCGGCGCGCTGAACTGGCTGTCGGTGCCGATCTCGTCGACATGGAGGGATGCGCGATCGCACATGTAGCCGCGGTCTTCGGGGTACCGTGCCGGCTGGTGAAGGTGGTCAGCGATGGGGCGGACGAACAGTCGATGGACTGGCCTTCGCTCGTCGATGCCGCCGC
>JASGFW010000205.1:0-3250 GCA_047605305.1 Gordonia sp. (in: high G+C Gram-positive bacteria) | reverse complement strand
AGAAGTTGCGGCCGATCCGGCCGAATCCGTTGACGCCTACCCGAACAGTCACTGTGCGCTCCTTAAGCGGTTACATCGGTCGAGCCTTGCCAGGCCCGGATCGTGGGGACGCGGCGGTCGGCCGTCGAACACCCACTCCACCTCTCAGCCTAGTAGGCGCGATGTCCGTCGGCATACCCCAGGCATAGTTGCGATCGCCGCGGTGCCCTGCTCACGCTTCGTCGAGCAGTTCGGAGGTCACCGCCGACTCGGTATCGGGAATGCCGTCCGCACGGGCCTTCTTATCCGCCATCGACAACAACCGGCGAATACGCCCGGCGACCGCATCCTTGGTCATCGGCGGATCGGCCAGCTGACCAAGCTCTTCCAGCGACGCCTGCCGGTGCGTCACCCGAAGGTGACCGGCGGCAACCAGATGATCGGGCACCTCATCGCCGAGGATCTCCAACGCGCGTTCCACCCGGGCGGCCGCCGCGACCGCGGCCCGCGCCGACCGACGCAGATTCGCGTCATCGAAATTGGCGAGCCGGTTAGCGGTGGCACGCACCTCCCGGCGCATGCGACGTTCCTCCCAGACCAGACGTGTGTCGTGGGCACCCATCCGAGTCAACAGCGCACCGATCGCCTCGCCGTCGCGGATCACCACCCGATCGGCACCGCGCACCTCCCGCGCCTTGGCCGCCACCCCGAGCCGCCGGGCCGCACCGACGAGCGCAAGGGCGGCCTCAGGTCCCGGACAACTCACCTCGAGCGCCGACGACCGGCCGGGCTCGGTCAGCGAACCATGCGCGAGGAATGCGCCACGCCACGCGGCCTCGGCGTCGGCGACGCTGCCGCCGACAACCTGGGCCGGTAATCCCCGGACTGGCCGGCCCCGCAGATCCAGCAGCCCGGTCTGTCGCGCCAGCGCCTCGCCCTCCTTGGTGATCCGCACGATATACCGTGCGCTTTTGCGGATACCGCCGCTGCGCAGCACGTGCACCTCGGAGGCATAGCCGTAGAGGTCGTGAATTTCGCGGCGCAACCGCCGCGCCACATTGCCGAGATCCACCTCGGCCTCCACCACGACCCGCCCGCCGACGATGTGCAAACCGCCGGCGAATCTCAACAACGCCGACACCTCAGCCCGCCGACAACTCACCTGGGTCACCGTGAGTCGACTTAATTCGTCCTTCACGGCTGCCGTCATAGCCACCGGTCCCTGGCCTCCTGTCACCTCGCTGGCCGTCACGCCGTTATCGCCCCCTGCTCCACATGTCTCGCCGTCGGCACGGCATCTGACCGGTCACCGGACACGGTCGCCCACTGGGGTCCCGGCGTCACCAGATCCCAGTGCCGGGAACACCGGGCAAGCCTAGTCGGTTGGTTCGCCTTCGCACAGTTCGTTCACCAGTGACGCGACCTTCTGCGGATCATGCACGTGCTTACCGGGGATCGCGAGATCACCCACACGCAAGCGAGCACCGAACAACGTGGCGGCGCGAACCAGGTGATCACGTTCCCCACCGGAGGGTACCGACGCCGCATCGACGATCACGTCATCGATCCGCAGCGTATCGGCGTGGGCATGTAATACGTGCAGGTGGCGTTCCACCGAGAAACCCGGCGTCTCCCCCGGTTCGGGCGCGAGGTTAACGAACAGCATTTTCCGGGCAGCGGTGCGGCGCAACGCATTCAGCTGATCAGGTACCAGCACGTGCGGGATCACACTGGAGAACCAGGATCCCGGCCCGAGTACGACCAGATCGGCACCCTCGATGGCCTCGACCGCCTGTACGCAGGCCGGCGGGTCTGCGGGGCGTAACCGCACCCGACGCACCTTGCCCGGGGTGGTGGCGACGGCCACCTGGCCGCGGATCACCCGGCTGATCCGCGGATCGGAGTCAAGACCGGACACATCAGCCTCAATCTCCAGCGGAGCCGTAGACATTGGCAATACCCGGCCGTCGACATCGAAAACTCTCATCATCTCGTCGAGGGCCGCGACCGGATCGCCGAGTACCTCCGTCAGGCCGGCGAGCAGCAGATTGCCCACCGGATGACCAGCGAGCGCACCGTAACCGCCGAACCGGTGCTGAAACGTGCGCGCCCACAACTCATGCCGCTCCCGGTCCATCGCACCCGCTGCGCCAGCAGCGGGGCGAGCGGCCAACGATGCCGGCGCACACATCAGCGCCGCCACCGCCATACGTAGATCGCCGGGCGGAATCACACCCAGTTCGGCACGTAACCGACCCGACGAACCGCCGTCGTCAGCGACAGTCACCACCGCAGTCACAAAGTCGCTGAGATAGCGCATCGCGGTGAGCGTGGCGTAGAGCCCGTGGCCACCGCCCAGCGCCGTAATACGCCGACCAGTAGTCACTCTCGCCCCAGATCCCGGTGCATCACTCGCACGTCGTAGCGGGTTGCCCCGGCGGCGGCATCAGCCCGCAGACGCGCCGCGAGCTCCTCCGAGATAGCCACGCTGCGATGCTTACCGCCTGTGCAGCCGACACTGATCGTCATGTACCGCTTACCTTCTCGCAAATACCCGCGACCCACCACCGACACCAACTCGGTGTAGAGATCCAGGAAGCGGCCCGCATCGTCCTGGCCGAGCACATACTCGCGGACCGCCGACGACCGGCCGTTTTGATCACGCAGATCGGGCACCCAGTACGGGTTGGGCAGAAAACGCACATCGGCGACGAGATCGGAATCGATGGGCAGCCCGTACTTGAAACCGAAGGACTGCACCGCAACACTCAACCGCACATCGCCATCCTGCGGATAGGCGCCCTCCACCACATCCCGCAACATGGCCACCGTCAACGCCGACGTCTCCACGACCAGATCCGCGGAATTCTTGATCGGAGCCAGGATGCGCCGCTCCCGGGCAATACCCTCGATAAGAGTTTCCTTGCCCTGCAAGGGATGCCGACGACGCACCTGCTCGAATCGGCGCACCAGCACCTGATCACTGGCATCGAGGAACAATACCCGGCTACTGATACCGGAATCGGTCAGCCCCGCACGCAGCGATTCAAGCTGGGCACCCACATCGGGCACGGAAGCACGCAACACCATAGCCAGCCGCAGGATCGGCGGATCGCTATTACGTATCAGTTCAACCATCGTCGAGATCAGTGTCGGCGGAACGTTATCGGCGACGTACCAGCCATCATCCTCAAGCGCATTGGCGACAGTGGAGCGCCCGGCCCCCGACATCCCGGCAACAAACAGCACTATCAGGGTTTCATCGCTAACT
>JASGFW010000204.1:0-3259 GCA_047605305.1 Gordonia sp. (in: high G+C Gram-positive bacteria) | reverse complement strand
AAAATCGGTTGCGGCGCGGCGGGTGGCGGTTGACGATTGTCGAATGCCCTCACTGAATACCGCTCAACCCGATGTCCTCTCGGACTTCACCCGCAAGCCTGAACGCCGGGGTGATCGAGAACTGCTTGACGAGATCCTCGATTCCACGCCGGTGGGGGTGCTCTCCACGGTCGTTGACGGCTGGCCGTGGTCGGTGCCGATGCTCTTCGCTCGCGACGGCGACCATATCCTGCTGCACGGTTCCACCGGCGCGGGAGCTCTGCGGCAGGTTGCCGCCGGTGCGCCGGTAAGCTTCACCGTCTTTCTGCTTGACGGGATCGTGGTGGCCGACACCCTCTTCGATCATTCTGCGAACTACCGTTCCGCCGTGGTGCGCGGTCGGCTCGAAACGGTCGTCGACGATCCGATTCGAACGCTAGAAGTACTGTCAGACAAGCTGATTCCTGATCGCGTCAAGGAAACGCCGGCGATCACACGTAAGGAGCAGGCGGCGACCTTGACGTTACGGCTACCTATCGTCGACGGCGAATGGCTCGTCAAAGCACGCAGCGGCGGGCCGGGCGTGGAGACCGACGTGTGGACGGGTGTAGTTCCCGTTCGCACTGTGTACGACGAGCCAATCACCTACACCGGCAGCGCAGAGTACGTCCCGGAGTCGGTGCTTCGACTCCGCCGTGATGTATCGGACGTCGGATCGGGAGCGTAATCACCTCTGCCGCAATATGAACCGTTGGATTTTGCCGCTCGGCGTCTTCGGCAACGAGTCGACAAAATGTACGGTCCGCGGATACGCGTGAGCGGCGAAACCGGTCTTGACCAACTGTTGCAGCTCGGCTTCGAGAGCATCGTCGCCCACCACCCCGTCCGCGAGCACCACAAACGCCTCAAGCACTTCGCCGCGAAGGTCATCAGGGCGTCCGACTACAGCGACGTCGATCACCGATGGATGGGTGATAAGCACACTTTCCACATCGAATGGGCCGATCCGATAGCCGGCCATGATGATCACGTCATCGTCGCGGGCAGAAAAAAAGAAGTTTCCGTCCTCGTCGGCACGTCCGGTGTCACCGGTGAGATACCAGCGACCATCCTCGGTAAACCGTGCCGCCGTCTTCTCCGGTGCATCCCGGTATCCGGTGAACCACATTGCCGGGGATGCGGGCACATCGATCGCGATCTGCCCGTCGACGATGCCTGCGGCGAATCCTGGCATCGGACGGCCCATCGAACCGGCGATCAGCGGATTGCGTAAGTCGTCGGCCCAATGATTATTGATAAACATGCCATGCTCGGTCTGTCCGTAATGATCGCGCACCTCTGTACCGAGGGCGTGGCGCGCCCAATCGATCACATCGGGCGTCAACGGCTCGCCCGCCGACGATGCGCGCCGCAGCGAAAATCCGTCGATCACCGGGCTTTTGCTCAGCGCACGGTAGACCGTGGGTGCCGCGGCGAAATTGGTGACGCCGAGTTCGCCGATCACCTTTGCCGTCACTTCGGGCGTGAAACCGGCGTGCAGCAAAATATTCGGGCGGCCGATCGTGAGCGGTCCGAGCACCCCGTAGTACAGCCCATACGCCCAGCCTGGGTCGGCGGCATTCCAGAAGACATCAGTGTCCGATACATCCAAGCCGAAATGCATGTAGGCGGTGAAGGATGCGAGCGCACGCACCGGCACCGGCACGCCCTTAGGTGCACCGGTGGTTCCGCTGGTGAACAACAAAATGAGCGGGCCATTGCCGCCGACCGCCACTGAACCCGGATATGGCGCGCTATCGGCAACAAGTTGCGCGAAGTCAAGCTGATCGTCGACAGCACCGCCGGCGACAACGATGGTGAGCCCTTCGATGCCGTCAAGTTTCGCGGCCTGACTCTGTTCGGTGATCACCACCCGAGCGCCGCCAGCACGTAGTCGCAGTTCGATTGCCGGCGTAGCAAACGCGGTGAACAAGGGCACATACACCGCGCCTATCCGGGCGATGGCCAGCAATGCCACCACCAGTTCGGAACGTTTCCCCATCAGAACACCGACGGTGTCGCCGCGCCCCACTCCGAGATCGGTCAGCGCGGTCGCCAACCGCCGCGACTGCGCCGCAAGCGAACCATAAGTGATTTCCTTCGTGACGAGTTCATCGCCATCGACTTCAACGGTGATGAAAGCCGTCGCGTCGGGATCATGACGATCAATGAGCAGGGCTGCTGCATTTGCGTCATCCGCACCGAAGATCTGCAACCACGTGTCGAGCTGCGTCGAGACGGACTCGGTGAGCTGCGCCTGGAAGGTTGCCGGGGCGGAAGGAACGGATGTCTGCGTCATGACCTCACCTTGGTAGTGCCGAGTAATCTGAATCACAGCTAGGGTCATTCTCGGTACGCAGCCAATTGCACCGACACCCCCCGAAGAGGGGTATGACAGCCAGGAGGTGACATGACCGAATCATTGGCCGCTCCGGTCACCGAGGCGCTCTGGCGACTCCGTCGAGGAACGGGGGTATCGCTGGCCTTCGGAGGTGTTATCGACGGCGGTGGCGAACTACGACTTCGGCATTTCGCCGGGAGTACCGTGGGAGCTCTCAACGGAGTAGCCGTCGACGTGGGTCACGGGCTCGGCGGCAAAGTGGTAGCGCTGGGCCGCCCCCTCGTCGTCGACGATTACCTGCGCACGCCGCGCATCACGCACCGTTACAACACGATCATTGCGGCGGAAGGGTTACGTGCGATGGCGGCTGTACCGGTCATCGTGGACGCCAAGCCGATCGCTGTTCTTTATGGAGCGCTACACACCGATCATCGGCTGGGTGAACGCACCCTCGACAGGCTCGCCGCCGAAGCCCGCACCCTCGAACAACAGATCGTGGCCTCACGAGCGTCGCTGGCAGCAGAATCCTCTACCCCGGATACCGCCGAACTGCGGGCCCGAATAACCGAGGCGTATGCCCGCCTTCGCAGCCTTGCGCACAGCGTCGGTGATACCACGGTTGCCGCGGAACTCGCGAGTGTCTCCGACCTTCTGCGCCACGGGCCATCGCCGATCGCCGCCAGCATAGAGTTAACGCGCCGCGAGCAGGATGTGCTTTCCCTTGTCGCACTTGGAAACACCAACGCCCGCGTCGCCGCCGAACTCGGCATCGGCGTGCACACCGTCAAGGGCTACATGAAAGACATCATGCGTAAACTCGGCGCCGCCAGCCGACTCGAAGCGGTCGTCATCGCGCGGCGGTCGGGACTACTGCCGTAAGTGCGTGTGGTGGGTAGGGGT
>JASGFW010000203.1:0-3390 GCA_047605305.1 Gordonia sp. (in: high G+C Gram-positive bacteria) | reverse complement strand
GGCTCGTACCTGATTGAGGTGGCGGGTGAAATCGGTTGCCACATTGGGTATTTGATTGATACGTGCAGGGTTTGGGGGCATGTTGGGGTTCGGGTTGATGGTCCAGGCGGTGCGGCCGGTGTGTGGGCCGGTACGGATGATGTTGGTGGTGTACTGGCCGGGTTGGGTGCCGATCATATGGTGATGGGTGGGGCAGGCGGGTGTCAGCGTGTCGATGTTGGTGTGTCCACCATCAGCCCAATCACGGTGGGCGTGGTGGATTTCGGTGTGGGTGATGGGTTGATCACAGCCGGGCGCGGAGCAGGTGGTGCCGCCGGTGGAGGCAAAAAGGGCGAGACGTTGTCCGAGGGAGGCGAGCCTGCGGGCACGGCCCAGGTAGAGGGGCACGCTGGTGTGGTCGGCGAAGACGGCTAGATACTGCTGGGAGCGTGCGGCCAGTGTGATGACGTCGGATATGGGGAGCAGGGTACCCGATGCGGTATGGCCGAGCCCGGCGTGGCGGCGCAGGTCGTGTTCGTCGATGCGGATGATCACCTGGGTGGGCATGCCGCGGTGAGTGCGCCCGAGAACGCCGTGGTTGATGGTTGCTTCAAGCAGTGCGTGTAGGGCGTCGTGGTTGCGTTGGGCGGGGGTGCGGTGGTCGCGGGTGGCGGCCGTGGCGAGTGCCTCTGGGTCGGCATCGGTGAGGCTACCGCGCGGTGAGGTGTCATCGTCGCGGTTGTTGAGGCCGGGTGCGGCCCAGGTGTCGAGGACGACATCGAGTAGGGCGCGGGTAGTGGGGTCGAGGTGGCCGGTGAGTTTCGACATCAGGTCGGGTTGTTGGCGGTTGAGCCAGAGGTTGCGGCGGCGTCGACGGTCGGAATCGGTGGTCAGTGTGCCGTCGGGGTCGAGATGGGCGAGTAAGCGTGCGCCGATGACGGCCAGTTCGCGGGGAGTATGTGCGCGGACGTGGTGTGCGAGGGTGGTTTCGGCGGCGAGGTGAACATCATGGGGGATGGCGGCGGGAATAGCGTCGAGTGTGTCGAGGACGGTAGCAATGTGGGCGGGTGAGGCGTGGCCGTCGCGGACTGCCTGGGCAAGTGTGGGTTTCGCGGGTGGTAGGAGCTCGCCGGTGGGTGCGTGGAAACGGGCGGTGGCCTTGATCTGGCGGTGTCGGCGGGCGGGATCGCCGATGTGTAGTGCTCCGGACAGGAATGTGATGATGCTGCGGTAGCGCAGGCGGTGGGGCAGGTTGCGGTCGCTGATATCGACGATGTGTTGGTCGGTGACTGCTGCCAGGCGTCGTGAAGCGCGTTCGGTTTCGGCTGCGACGGCAAGGATTTCGGTATCGGAGCAGGAATCGGTGTTGGTGGCGGCTAGTTCGTCGATCAATGTGTGGATACGCGTGATCAATTGGGCAGTGTGGGTGTCGCCGACCTGGGTGGAGTAGTCAGTTACGCAATCGGAGACTGCCGCATCATGTGTTGTGTTCATGTATGTCACCTCCTTCCGTCGGTGGTTGCCGGTTGTTGGTTGCGTGGTCCGTTGATGGCTCCGGATTGCCCCTATTCGACTATATGTTCGATAATAGCGGAGGGTACCGACAAGAAATGTTGATGCAGGTCAGGTGCTAGATGCCGAGGCGGTCGGTGCGGTAACCGCTTCCGCTCGCTTCGACACGAAGATGCGGCCCCGCCGGTGATCCGCATCCGCGGGCACAGCCAACCCAGTGTTCTCGATCGGTGGGGGCGGCGCCCGATGCGATACGCGCGGACACATCGTCGCGTACATGGGCCAACGAGTTCGCGCAGCCCGGTGCCCCGGCACAGCAACTGATACGCGCCCACGGCGATTCCGCGTCGAAAATAAGGCCCATCGGCGCGAGCACCCGCACCACCGTCTCCGCCACGCCCTCAGCCAGATCGCAGATCAGGATCTCGCGGTGCGGGGTGAACACGATCGGCGCGCCGATGGCGGCAAGGAATTCGGCCAGCCGCGCGGGCAACCGGCCGTGTTCAACGACGGCGCCCAGGAGCACCCGGCCATCGTCCTGGTCGAACCAGCCGACCAACGGTGCGTCGGCGTCCGGGTCAGGTGTTTTGTCGGAGAGTGCGTCCACCGCTGACCCACGATCCTGGCCGACGATGATCGAACCGAGACGGTCGCGGGCGCGATCCAGGAGAGCGGCCCGCCCGGCGAGGTCCAGATCGGCAACGCGCCAGGCCGCCGGATCGAGATCGAGCAGATCGCGTGCAACCCCCAGCATGATCCCCGTCAGTGCCGATACAGCAGTATCGCCAGCACCAGGCACCCAGCCGATCATCTCGCCGTCGACGACGAGCTCGATGATCACCGACCCGGCATTCGCGCGGGCACATGCGCAGACGTCGGGTCGGGCGCGCACGATGTCGCCGCGGCCGTCGTCAAACCCGAAGAGAAACCTGCCCGATAACGTCGCCAGGGAGTCGTCGGCGCGCAACTGCCGATCAAGCTCGGCAGCGGATGGCCGCATATCCACCAGTCCGCCGACCCGACCAGTCAACGGGCTCACTTCGATATTGCGCACCTTCTCGTGGGTCCCGGTGGGCACCAGGCCCGCGGCGATAATGGCGTCGGCGACCGCATCGACATCGGTGATGGCGCGCAGCTGCAGATTTGCCCGCGATGTCAATTCCACGAAGCCGTCGCCGTGATTGGCCGCCACATCGGCAAGTACCTGCAATTGGTCTGGGCCGATCGCGCCGCCGAGCAACCGAATCCGGGCCAGGGCGCCGTCGGCCGCCGCATGCGGCGTGAATACCCCCGGGCAGCGATCACGTGCGGGTCGCGCGGGGCTGTTCACTGCTCCAGCCTACGACGGCCGCGAGCGGGCTGGGTCATGTCCGGTTCATCAACCCTTCTGCACTAGGCTGAGCGGGGCCTGACCTGACTCTCGCCCTATTGATCACCGTCCGGGCGTGATATCCCGGTGAGGAGTGCGCGATGATCCTGCTGTTGTCGACGTCGGATACCGACCTGATCACCGCGGATGCCAGCGGCGCACCCTATCGGGTTGCCAATCCGTCACGTCTGCTTATTGATGACGTTCCCGCGATGGTCGCCGAGGCTGACCTCACCGTCGTCCGAATTCTCGGCGGGCGTCGTGCGTGGGAAGACGGCCTGGACGCCGTGTTATCCGTCGGCAAGCCGGTCGTCGTGCTCTCCGGTGAACAACAACCGGATCCCGATCTCATGGCGTATTCGACGGTACCTGCGGGTGTTGCCGCCGACGCACACAATTACCTCGCCTTCGGCGGTGTGCCGAATCTGGTGAATCTGTACAACTTCCTTTCCGATACCGTGCTGCTGTCGGGCCTCGGATTCGACTCTCCGCAACACACACCGGCCTGGGGGATCCTCGACCGGCCCGGT
>JASGFW010000202.1:0-3438 GCA_047605305.1 Gordonia sp. (in: high G+C Gram-positive bacteria) | reverse complement strand
CTAATGTTCGATATGAAGAACACTACCCGAAGCCACTGACAAAAACCGCGAAACGCCTCACCCTGGCCCAAAACGGAGAAGACCCGACCGATGGTCGGGCCTTCTCCGTGTGATGTTCTCTGAGAAGAACTGTTACGCGTAGGTGGTTGTGCGGTGTGCGATTCGCCAGGTGCCGTCTTCGAGTGCGAAGCTGTCGACGTAGTGACCGGTCACGACCGTGCCCCAGCCTTGCTCGCCGCGTGCAAGGAACACGAAATCGCTCGATGACGATGCTTCGGTGTCGCTGATCGCGGTAACTACCACGTTGGCCACCAGGTGGCGTGCTGGGGTGTCGGAGGTGAGTTTGGCGTATCCCTCGCGTAACTGTGCGCGTCCAGTGAACACGCCGACTCCGGTGATATCGGATGTGCCGTTTTCGGTGAACAATTCGGCGACCGCGTCGGCCTGGCCGGCATCGAGGGCCTGAGTGTAGGCGCCGATGGTGTTCTGGACGAGGTAGGTGATCTCGCCGTGCTGATCTGCGGGCATGGTGGGGCTTTCTGCTTGGGGGTGGTGGGTTTACGACTGGTAGGTGGTTTCGCGCCGCGAGATCCGCCACGCGCCGTCGGATTCGGTGAAGGTGTCCACATAGCGGCCAACTACTAGCGGGGCCCAGCCTGCGTCGGTGCGCTGGAAGAACACCACATCACTGACGGCTTGGATGGTCGTGTCCACGGTGATGACGGTATTGGCCACTAGGTGCTTCTGGGGTGCGGTCGGTGCCCAGCCGACGAATGCCTCTCGAATGGCGTCGATGCCGCTGATATCGGGCTGGCCTGGCACTACCAGAACCGCGTCGGGGGCGTAGAGCTCAACCAGGGCGTTGACGTCTCCGGCGTCCTGGGCTTGGGTGTGGGCGCCCAGGACTGAGCGTATCGCCGCAGCGACGCCGGCGTGGGTAAGTGTGGTCATGGGGGTTGTCTCCATTCCATTGGGGTTGCGACGAGTCGTCGCCTTAGATTCGCAGGTTCTATAGACCAGTCAGTCTATCTGGCGATGATGAACTCATGGAGGGTATTTCGGCACGAAGGGTAAATATGCGAAGGGTGAATCTTGCTACTCGACAAATCGTTGACCGACCGGTCGAGAATACGTATCGTACGTATACGTTGTGTGATGACAGTCACTTGACCATGGTAGGTTGACGGAAGGATGTATCAGTGAGCAAACGGTGGAAGCATCGCCCGGAAAACTCCACGTGGGGAGATTGGGGTGATGACGACGAACTGGGCCGGATCAACCTCATCGACGAGGCTAAGGTGCTACAGGGCGTGCGAGAAGTCACTGAGGGCAAGGCATTCAGTCTGAGCTTGCCGCTCGATTACCCGGGCGGGAGCGCACTGAATCAGCGACGGTATCCGCCGATCACCAAACCTACCGAGGATCTCGCGCATAACCAGGACACCTTCTTCAATATCGTCGCCAAGGATCAGATCGACCCGTCGTTGACCGACGTATGGGGCGATGATCAGGTGACCCTGTGGTTGCAGTACTCCACGCAATGGGACGCGCTCTCGCACCAGGGGCAGTTATTCGATGCAGACGGTGACGGTATCGCGGAACCGGTCTACTACAACGGTTATCGTCCCGGAGTTGACATCGTCGGGCCCAAAGAGGACGCCAAGGGTGACGGCAGTGGCAGCAAGAGCTTTAATTTTCACCTTGGCATCGAACATCTTGCCGAGCACGGGGTGCAGGGTCGCGGTGTGCTCATCGATTTACGGCGCCATCTCGGCGATGACTGGCAGCCGGTGAATTATGCGACGCTCAGCGATATCTTGAAGGCCGACAACGTAGTGGTGGAACCCGGCGATATCGTGTTGCTGCACACCGGATTCGCTACCACGGTGTTGTCGTGGGCAAAGAATCCCGATCCGGCGAAAATCCAGGCAATGCATCCCTATCTTGATGCCAGTGACGACGCGATCCTGCAGTGGATCATCGATTCGCAGCTGTCGGCTCTCGTCGCCGATAATTACGCTGTCGAGGGGTGGGCCGCGCAGAGTCCCGAGCCACATACTCTGTTGCCCATCCATAATCTGTGCCTGTTCCGGCTCGGTATCCCGCTCGGTGAGTTGTGGTATCTCGACGCGCTGGCCACCTGGTTGCGTGAGCATAATCGGAGTCGATTCCTGCTGACTGCGCCACCGTTGAATCTTCCGGGTGTCGCCGGGTCGCCGCTGACGCCCGTGGCGACTGTATAGCAGGCAAACATAATGGTGCGCCCGGAGGCTCCTCAATGGCCTCCGGGCGCACCGTTATGTTCACCTGGTGGTTACGATGCAGCGCCGGCTCCCTGGGGGAACAAGTGCGACAAGAACTTTCCCGACCAGTCCATGACGTCGGTGGGTATGTAATAACCGGTTTCATCGTTGATCTGACCCCACTGGGCGAGTACGTCTTCGGGGGTTGTGCCACCGGTAAAGTGTTGTCCTGCGGTTGACGCGATGAAGAGTCGGGCGAACCGTCCGGCGCCGGCGGTGTAGATTTCGCCGCTGACCGGGCACTGCTCATGAGCGAGGACGGCCACGATCGGAGCCACCGCAGACGGAGGCATGATCGAGTTGTCGTAGCTGGCCTCGTCGTCGGCGATATCGCCACCGGCCATTCGGGTTTGCGCGGCCGGGGCAACGAGATTCACCTTGATATTGTGTGGCTCGCCGGCGATTTTCGCGCTACGGGCCAGGCCGATCGTCCCGGCCTTTGCCGCGGCATAGGACAGATTGGCGTCCATGCCGAATACGCCCGACGACGTGGTGAGTACGACGCGCCCGTAGGACTGCTCGATGAAGTGCGGCCAGGCTGCGCGCGTGGTGTTAAAGGAGCCGAATAGGTGCACGTCGAGGTGGCGGCGGAGATTATCGGCGTCGACGTGGGGTAGGCCCGCGTAATCGACGATGCCAGCATTGTTGACCAGGATATCGATCCTGCCGAAATCTGTTGTGGCCCGGCTGATCAATGCCTCGGCACCTTCGGTAGTGGAGATGTCATTGGCATCGGCGGTCGCGCGTCCACCGGCGGCGATGATTTCCTCAACGACCCGCTCGGCGGGACGCTGATCGCTACCCGAGCCGTCGATGCTACCGCCGAGGTCGTTGACCACGACGGCCGCTCCGCGGGCGGCGAGCAGCTTGGCGTAGCCTCGGCCGATGCCGCGGCCAGCGCCGGTCACGATTGCGACTTTACCGTCGAATCTCAACTCGGTCATGGTAATTCCTCCATTGGGGTGAGTGAACCTCGACCGCGAACTTGCGATCGGCTGTCGAGCAGGATCTTACCGCCGAAATATACCGATCGGTCGAAATTATGTGATTCAATTGGCGCAAAGTGAGGGGTCGGGCCGGAGGATGTGAGGACGATGCCAGTGGTGCCCAGTGTCGGAGAAGTAAGCAGTGTCGG
>JASGFW010000201.1:0-3654 GCA_047605305.1 Gordonia sp. (in: high G+C Gram-positive bacteria) | reverse complement strand
CGGGCAAGGTGGTCGGATCCGTCAACTACCGCGTTTAATCCATTCCTCCAGATGCGGCGCCTCGGCGCCGACAGAGGTACCTTCGCCGTGCCCGGTGTAAACCGCCGTCTCCGGATCGAGCGTGAAGATCTTGTTCCTAATGGATTCGATGATCGTCGGAAAGCTTGAGAAGGATCGGCCGGTGGCACCTGGACCACCGTGGAAGAGGGTGTCGCCACTGAACAGCACACCCAGTTCGGGCGCGTAAATCACCGACGATCCGGGCGAATGTCCCGGGGTGTTGATGATCGCCAGCGTGGTACCGGCGACATCGATGCGCTCTCCGTCACCCAGGTCTGCGTGGGTCACGTCGGGATGGGTGTCGCGCCACAGCATGTCGTCGCCGGGATGGAGCAGGATCGGCGCGCCGGTCTGTGCGGAGAGTTCCGGTGCGGCGGTGACGTGATCGTTGTGACCGTGGGTCAGGATGATCGCCTTCACCGTCCGGTCGCCGACGGCGTCGAGGATGGGCGCGGCGGTGTGCGCCGCGTCGATGATGACTACCTCGCTATCGTCGCCGACAAGCCAGACGTTGTTGTCGACGTCCCAGGTTCCGCCGTCGAGCGAGAATGTTCCGGAGGTGACGACGTTGTCGATACGCACGTTGCTCATGACGTGAACTCCACCACCGAACGCAGGACTTTACCCGCCTTCATCGCCTCGAAAGAGGATTCCACGTCGGTGAGACCGACCCGCTCGGAAACAAATTTGTCCAGCGGCAACCTGCCTTGTTCGTAGAGGTCGATCAGCAGCGGGAAGTCGCGTTCGGGTAGACAATCGCCGTACCACGATGATTTGAGCGAGCCGCCCCGCGAGAAGAAGTCCACCAGCGGCATCTCCAGGGTCATCTGGGGTGTCGGCACCCCGACCAGAACGACGGTACCGGCCAGATCGCGCGCGTAGAACGCTTGTTTCCACGTCTCCGGGCGGCCGACCGCGTCAATGACAACGTCGGCTCCGAAGCCATCGGTGAGATCGTGCACCGCGGTCACCACGTCGTCGACCTCTGATCCGTTGATCGTGTGGGTCGCCCCGAGATCGCTTGCCCAGGCAAGTTTCGCCGGGTCCCGGTCGATCGCGATGATTGTCGTCGCCCCGGCCAGCCGTGCTCCCGCGATTGCCGCATCACCCACACCGCCGCAGCCGATGACGGCGACTGAATCTCCGCGGCCGACGTTTCCGGTGTTCATCGCCGCACCAAGACCGGCCATGACACCGCAGCCGAGCAAACCGGCGACGGCCGGATCGGTGTCCGGGTTGACCTTGGTGCACTGGCCTTCGTGTACGAGGGTCTTGTCGATGAAGGCACCGATGCCGAGTGCGGGTGTCAATTCGGTGCCGTCGGTGAGAGTCATCGGCTTACTCGCGTTATGCGTGTTGAAGCAGTACCAGGGACGGCCGCGCTTGCAGGCGCGGCATTCGCCGCACACCGCACGCCAGTTGAGCACCACGAAGTCGCCGATCTCGACGTGGGTGACATCAGATCCGACGGCCTCCACGATTCCCGACGCCTCATGGCCGAGTAAGAACGGGTACTCGTCGTTGATGCCGCCCTCTTTGTAGGCCAGGTCGGTGTGGCATACCCCGCAGGCCTGGATTTTCACGATCACATCCCGGGCGCCCGGATCGGGCACCACCACATCGACCACCTCGGTGGGCGCGCCCTTGCTCCGCGAGATAACTCCCTTGACCGTTTGCGACATTCCGCTTTCAACCTCTCGATGAGAAAACTCTTGTACCTAGCCCAGTCTTGTGGCAGTCGCACACTCATGCATCCATCCGAATGGATGGTTCTACCTAGCCGAAAGTACAAACCGTGTGGTCGGCCAGGATCACTGTGCGGTTATCCCGGCCCGTGCGGCCAATAATCCGGCCTCCCCGCGGTTGGAGACCTGCAATTTCGCCAGGATCGCGGTGACATGAAATTTGACGGTGCTCTCGGCCACGCCCAGTTCCGTGGCGATCGCCTTGTTCCGGCGGCCACGCGCGAGGTGTCCGAGCACCTCGAGTTCTCGCGGATTCAGGGCCGACAGCAGGTTCTCACCGGGCCGCTGGGGCTGTGCGGCCAGCGGAATCCGCACCGAGGCCCGAGATCCCCACCCCGGTATCGCCTCCACCTCAACCAAGCCGTTCAGCGTCCGCACCCGGCCAGCGAGCTGCGCGCGTAGCGCCTCCCCGTCGAGGTCGCCGTCGGCCTGATCCCGGATATCGACCACCAGGGCGTCGCAGCGGCATTCCCACGCGATCCGCATTCTGACCCGATTATCGGTGCCGTCTCGTGCCGGTTGGGCGATGAATGCCTCCGCGATGGTCCGGGTGATGGCGCGCGCCGCGTACGCGATCTCGCCGGGCACCGCACCGTCGTCCGACGACGGCGTCACGTAGGCCACCTCCGCCGACACATCGGTCAGGAGCGGTTCAAGTTCGGCACGCAGCCTGCCGAAGGCGACACCCACGTCCTCGGTGGCGAGCGCACGGTTATTCTCGCCAACCCTGCGCAGGGCAATGAGCGCGGCCGACGCGGTCTGCGCCGCCGCTGTTCGGGCGGCACGCTCATCGATGTCTCGGTCACGCAAGGTGCCCAGGATGGAGATGAGCGTGTTCTCGTGCAGAGCTGTTAACTGTGCGATGGTGCGGGCACGTTCGCTTGACGCTGCACGGGATTCGGCGAGGTAATCGGGGCTCGCCTGAGCAACCTGCTGCCGGATCGACACCGATACAAGGGCGAACCATGCCGCAAGTAGGTCATTGGGAATGGCCGCACCTGTCCGCGACGGGGTGCGGATGAGCACGAGTAGCGTGTCGGAGTCGTCGCGCACCGCCAGCACACGACGGTGCGTACCGCCGAAAACAGCGTCAACCTCGGCAACCCGGCCGAGGCCGATCGAATTCTTGATGTCCTCCAATTCGGCGATGGTCACCCGTTCCACGATCGACGGGGCGCCGGCAACCTTGCGTGGTCGGCCGGTGCATTCCCGGGTGAAAATGATCATGGCGTCATGCGGGTGGGTGGGGGCCAGGAAGCGGGAGAACCGCTGGGCGATCTCGGGCAACGGACCGTCGATCACCACGCGCAACTGCCACCACCGGGTGGCCGGGGATTGCGTGAGCCGCTCGAGTGTCACCGGCCCATTGTCCCCCCAACCGCCCGCATGCTGTTCAGCCCGCCAAGGCTCGATAGAACGCCGTCATGATGCCCGACAGGCGTGAGTAGTGCGAGTCGTCAGTAGGGCGGTTCACCCCCATCGCCCAGACTTTCTCTGGGCCGGATTTCCCTGCGTGGGCGTTGCCTAGGCTGAGTGCGCCGCGCCCGGTTGCGGGCACGTTCAAGGCGGCGGCGAGCATGTTTCGCCGCCAGGCGTGACCGGGACACGGGTGCGCCTGTGCCGCAATCATTCTCACTGTTCAGATCGGGCGGCGGGATAGGTGGGTCACTGAACCGGTAGCGACGTAACCCGGGGAACAGGTCTTCCAAGGTTTCCGGTGGGCCGGGAAGCACAAGGCCTTCGGGGGTGATGTAGTCGATGACCAATCGTCCGTCGGTATCTCGGTATTGGTCATCAACCCAATCACTATAGGTTTTGTGATTATGGTCGAATCTGCACTTAGGGTTCA
>JASGFW010000200.1:0-3733 GCA_047605305.1 Gordonia sp. (in: high G+C Gram-positive bacteria) | reverse complement strand
TCGCGGATCCCGCATTCGAGGTACTGCCGGTGCAGGCGATCGAGCGCATCCCGGTCCAGCGTCACCCCGAGCCCGGGCTCCGTCGGTACCGCGACGGCGCCGTCGGCGAAAGCCAATGCACCGGAGTCGATCACATCCTCGTCGGGGCGTTTCCACGGCCAGTGTGTGTCGCACGCATAGGTCAGGTTCGGGGTCGCCGCAGCGAGGTGCACCATCGCGGCCAGGCTGATTCCGAGGTGTGAGTTCGAATGCATCGACAGACCCATGCCGAAGGTCTCGCAGATTCCGGCCAACGTCGCCGAGCGGCGCAGCCCACCCCAGTAGTGATGATCGGACAGCACGACCTGCACCGAATCCTGAGCGACAGCCGGAGCGAGGTGATCGAACGCGACCACACACATGTTGGTGGCCAACGGCATGGACGCCTGCGCAGCCACCTCCGCCATACCCGCCAACCCCGGCGTGGGGTCCTCAAGGTACTCGACCACACCGGTCAGGGCATCGGCGACCCGCAGCGAGGTCTCGACGGTCCACGCCGCGTTCGGGTCGAGGCGCAGCGGCGTGTCGGGGAAGGCGGCACGCAGCGCGCGTATCGCCTCGATCTCGTCATCCGGTGGTAGCACTCCACCCTTCAGTTTGATCGCGCCGAAGCCGTACTCGGTGATCATCTTCCGTGCCTGCGTCACGACGCCGTCGGCGTCCAGCGCCGCACCCCACGAATCCCCGGTGTCACCGGGATGGGCGGCCCACTTGTAGAACAGGTACGCGCTGAACGGCACCGCATCCCGTACCGCGCCGCCCAGCAGGTCGGATACCGACCGACCCGTGAGCCGACCCTGCGCATCGAGGCATGCGACCTCGAACGGGGAGAACACCCGATCGGTGGTGGAGGCCGTCGTGATCATCCCGGCCACACCGTCGCCGCCGGTGAGCGCCAGCCCGGCCAGCGTGTCGGCGACGGTGGAACGGATCCGGTTCAGTGCGAACACGTCGAGGCCGGGCAGCGCGGCAGCGACGGCGCGCAGCCGCAGCACATGCGTGGTATCCGCGTACGTCTCGCCCAGCCCGACGACCCCGTCCTCGGTCTCCACCTCGACGACTGCGCGCAGCGCGTACGGCTGATGCACGCCGACGGAGTTGAGCAGCGGCGGATCCGCGAACGCGACCTCGGTCACGCGTACATCCACGATCCGGGACGAATCGGTGAGCTTGGGCTGCGAGATCGGCAGGGACGGCGCGCTCATGCGGCGGCCCGAACCTGGGCCAGGACGGCGCGGCCGGCGGCGGTGATCCGTGCCAGCTCCGCGAGGTGCTCCTCGGTCGGCATCTGAAGCGGTGCGCGCACCGGTCCGGCGTCGAGCCCTTCGAGCGTCACACCGGCTTTCACCAGGGCCACCGCGTAACCCCTCACCTTGTCGCGTAGTCGTACCAACGGGTGGAAGAAGCTGCGGCTCAACGCATCGGTGAGCGCGGTATCGCCGCGTTCGAGCGAGTCGTAGAAGGCCAGGGCGAGATCCGGCGCGAATGCGAAGGTCGCAGACGAGTACAGCGTGACCCCGATCGCACGGTATGCCTGCTGCGTGGTCTCGGCGGTGGGGAGACCGTTGAAGAACAGGAACCGCTTTCCGGAACCGGCGAGGGAGTCCCTGACCGCCAACACGATCCGGGCGACGTTGTCGAGGTCTCCCGTGCCGTCCTTGAGGCCGATCACGGTGGGCAGTGACGCCACCTCGATAGCGGCGGCCTCGTCGAAAACGGCGTTGCCGCGGTTGTAGACGATCAGCGGTAGGTCGGTCACCGACGCCACGGCACGGGTGTACTCGACGAGCCCGGTCGGCGGCATCGTGACCAGGTACGGCGGCAGCAGCAGCAGACCGTCGGCGCCGGCCGCCGCGGCGCCGGCCGCGAACTCCCTGGCCTGCACCAGCGAACCGCCCGCGCCGGCGAATACCGGCACCCGCCCGGCGACCACCTCGACGGCGCGGCGGACGATCCGGCCGTACTCGGTGAGGCCGAGCGCGTGGAACTCGCCGGTACCGCACGCGATGAACACGCCGCCCGGGCCGGCGGCGACCCCCTTCTCGACGTGGGTGGCGAGCGCGTCGTAGTCGACCTCGCCGTCGGGGCCGAAGGGCGTCACGGGGAAGAACAGGACACCGTCGAGCATGGTTATCGAACTCCTTGTGGGCTGTAGGTTTTCAGTGCTCGGAGAGCGTGCCGTCGATGCGCCGCCAGATCCCGTCGGGGTTGCCGTCGGCGATCGCGGAGGGGAGTAGGGCTGCGGGTACGTCCTGGTAGGCGACGGGACGTAGGAAGCGGTCGATCGCGGAGGAGCCGACCGAGGTCGTGCGCGAATCGGAGGTCGCCGGGAACGGGCCGCCGTGGACCATCGCATGGCCGACCTCGACGCCGGTCGGCCAGCCGTCGAACAGGATCCGCCCTGCGATCAACTCCACCACGGGGAGCAGGGCGGCGGCCTCGGCATGGTCCGTCTCGTCTGCGTGGATGGTGGCCGTCAACTGACCCTCCAAGCCGGCGGCCAGAGTACGTACCTCGTCGGCGTCGCGGCACGTCACGATCACGCTGGCCGCACCGAACACCTCCTGGTGCAGCCGGGGATCGGCGGCGAAGGTCGCACCGTCCGTGCGCAGCAGCGCGGCGCGGCATCGATTCGGTGCGTCGGTGGGCAGGCCGTATGCGACCGGCTCGGCCACCTGGGACAACCTCTCGACTCCGGCGGCGTACGCCGCAGCGATACCGCGGGTGAGCATCGGGGTCGGCTCGGTGGCCGAGACGGCCGTGGCCGCCGCTGCGATGAACGCCTCCAGTCCGGGGGAGTCGACGGCGATCACCAGGCCGGGGTTGGTACAGAACTGACCGGAACCCAGCGTCAGCGACCCGACGAATGCGGTTCCCAGTTGTGCACCGCGCGTGTTCAGGGCACCGGCGAGGGGGAAGACGGGATTGATCGAGCTCATCTCCGCGTATACGGGGATCGGCTCGGGGCGGCCGGCAGCCGCGCGCAGCAGGGCCGTCCCCCCCGAACGGGATCCTGTGAAGCCCACGGCCTTGATCCGCGGATCGGTGACCAGGGCCGTCCCGAGCTCCGGTCCGTCGCCGTACAGCAGGGAGAACACGCCCGCCGGTATGTCGCACAACGCCGCCGCCGTGGCGATCGCACGCCCCACCAGCTCCGATGTGCCGGGGTGCGCATCGTGCGCCTTGACGACGACGGGGCATCCGGCGGCGAGCGCGGAGGCCGTGTCGCCGCCGGCGACCGAGAAGGCGAGCGGGAAGTTGCTCGCGCCGAAGACGGCGACGGGGCCCAGCGGTACCCGCCGCAGCCGGATGTCCGCACGCGGCAAGGGTTGCCGGGCGGGCAGCGCGGGGTCGATGCGTGCACCGTTCCAGCCGCCGTCGCGCAGCACGGCGGAGAACAGTCTCAACTGTCCCGCCGTCCGCCCGACCTCACCCGTGATCCGGCCGGTGGGCAGGCCGGATTCGGCGACCGCGCGGTCGATCAGAACATCGCCCAGGGCCTCGATCTGCGCAGCGATCGTCTCCAGGAAGACGGCGCGCTGTTCGGCGGTCGTGGCGCGGTACGGCCCGAAGGCGGCCGCGGCGGCGACGGTGGCGGCCTCGACCTCGGCGGACCCGCCGTAGTGGTAGGCGGGCTCGAGTACTTCGTCGGTCGCGGGGTTCACCGCGTACACCGCCGGGCCGATCCCGGATA
>JASGFW010000199.1:0-3763 GCA_047605305.1 Gordonia sp. (in: high G+C Gram-positive bacteria) | reverse complement strand
CGCCCGAAGACGGTTCGGCAGGAGGATCGTCGCCGACGTTCGGCTCGCCGCACGCCGGGTCGGCGGTCATCTCTTGCCCCGGCCGGCCTTCTTCGCGCTCTGCGCAGGTTGCGGCGTGCCGCCGAACCAGATGTCGGCATCGGGACGATAGGCCAGCATCGACCCGGTGAGCCCGATCACCGCGCCCAGCAGCGCGAAGGCCATCACATTCCACACCAGCGACACGAACACCAACATGAGGACGACGACCATCGTGAGCGCCGCCAATGACGATCGCCAGCGTGCGTCGCCGACATAGGTCTTGGTGCCAAGCACGACGAATGCGATGCCAATCGCGACCACGAAGATGCCGAGCCCGACCGGCAGCAGCGATGCACCCCGCGCGAAGATGCCGAGGAGGATACAGCCGGTCCCGACCAGTCCCAGCACCGCCGCGCCGATCAGCCAGCATCGATACGCCCACACCACCAGCTTGGGGCGCTGTGCAGGATCAGGAGAGGCAGGATCGGGAGAAATCACTGGGGTCGCCTTCTCGGATCAGCAGCGTCTGCCGTGGGGTCGGCCGGGCTCGACGGACTGTTCTCCTCATGCTCGACCGGCGGGCGCGGTGCCCACTGGCCGGAGGGGTAGGAGCCTCCCTGTCCTGGTTGATACGGCCCTGGCTGATACGGCCCTGGTTGATATGACCCTGGTTGATACGGTCCCGGTTGCACGGGCCCCGTCTGCTGCAGCGGCGGGCCATAGGGATTAGACGGACCATACGGGTACTGCACCGACGGCGCGATGGGGCCATGTTTGCGGAACTCGGCCATCTCCCGGCAGTACGTGTCGGAATCGCGCCGCAACAACAGCACCGAGGCACCGAATGCGCCAACACCGGCGATCACGAGTGGGATTGCCACCCACCGCGGCTCAATGGAGTCCAAGAGCGAGAACACTGTGTCGACGACGATGTAGAAACCCATCGCACCGAGCACGACCCGCGCCCAGTTATAACCGCGCCGAGCACACCAGGCCACCGCGATAGACACTGCAATCAGGACGACGGCGGTGATCACCAACGCCGTGACCAGAACCGTCGGCGAGAGTAAGGCGTCGATCTCCGACGCCGAGACATCGGGCGATATCTGCGACACCCGCTCGTCGAGCATGCTGCGCAGTGTCGGATATTCCGCGAAAAGCGCAACCGCACGCGCGATAATCACCACGATCCATAGTTCCGTGGCGATGGCCACCGAATCAACGAGGGCGGGTCTGAGACGGCCCGGCCCGGAAAGTCTGGGCCCCTGGCTCACGGAGTTGTGCTCCGGGTTGAACGATGCGGACATGGTTACCAGGGTAGACGCCGCATCTGTGCGGCGGCGTCAGCGGCGTCAGCCCAGCTTGGTCGCGACCTCGGTGGCCCAGTAGGTCACGATGATGGAGGCACCCGCACGCTTGATCGACAACAACGACTCCATGATCGCCCCATCCCGATCGATCCAGCCGCGCTCGGCAGCCGCGGTGATCATCGAATACTCACCGCTGATCTGATACGCGGCGACGGGGACATCGGATATCTCAGCGACATCGCGCACGATATCGAGGAAGCTCATCGCCGGCTTCACCATGACGATGTCGGCACCTTCCTCAAGATCGAGCCGAACCTCGCGCAACGCCTCGATCCGGTTGGCGCCGTCCTGCTGATAGGTTTTCCGATCGCCCTGCAACGACGAACCGACCGCCTCGCGGAACGGCCCGTAGAACGACGACGCATACTTCGCCGCATAGGCGAGGATGCCGGTATCGGCGAGTCCGTCGGCGTCGAGCGCGGCGCGTATCGCCGCCACCTGGCCGTCCATCATCCCCGACGGCCCGAGCAACTGTGCCCCGGCGTGCGCCTGCGCCAGCGCCATCGAGACGTAACGCTCAAGAGTGGCGTCGTTGTCGATGCGGCCGTCCTCATCGAGCACCCCGCAATGTCCGTGATCGGTGAATTCGTCGAGACAGGTGTCGGCTATCAACACCGTGGCGTCGCCGAAATCGTCGGCCAGCACCCGTAACGCACGGTTGAGCACACCGTCGCGATCATCGGCACCGCTGCCCCGCGCATCCTTGTCGGCGGACCGGGGCACCCCGAACAACATCAGCCCGCCGACACCGGCCCGTACCGCCTCGTCGGCAGCCTTGCGCAGCGAATCGAACGTATGCTGCACCACCCCCGGCATCGACACTATCGGGCGGGGATCATCGATACCGTCGGCGACGAACATCGGCAACACCAATTCGGCGGGCCGTAGCGCATTCTCGGCCACCAACCGACGCATCGCTGCGGTGGTACGCAGCCTACGGGGCCTAATCACCGGTACCATCGACGCTCCTTACGACCGCGACCTGCGCGACTTTTTGCGTGGCGGAGGCAAAGCTCCCTCGGCGCGCAACCGGGCGGCATGCTCTGCGAGCGCGTCCACCAGATCGGGAATCGAGGCACTCTCCGGCTGTACATCGACCCGGAGGCCGAATTCGGTTGCCGTTTCGGCAGTTTTGGGACCGATGCAGGCAACGATGGTGCGCGCATGCGGTTTTCCGGCGATGCCCACCAGGTTACGAACCGTCGAACTCGAGGTGAAGCAGACGGCGTCGAAGCCACCGGTCTTAATCATCTCGCGGGTCTCCGCGGGCGGCGGCGCGGCACGCACCGTGCGGTAGGCGGTGACGTCGTCGATCTCCCAACCACGTTCACGCAACCCCTCGGAAAGCGTTTCGGTGGCGATGTCGGCACGCGGCAACAGGATTCGGTCGACCGGATCGAATACGTCATCATACGGCGGGAAATCGTCGAGCAATCCAAGGCTCGACTGCTCACCCGAGGGAACGAGATCCGGATTGATTCCGAAGGTGCGGACCTTCTCCGCCGTGGCCTCGCCGACACACGCGATCTTCACACCCGAGAAAGCCCGCGCGTCAAGCCCGAATTCGGCGAATTTCTCCCACACCGCACGCACCGCGTTGGTTGAGGTGAAGACCACCCATTGGTAGCGGCCGTCGACCAATCCCTTGACGGCGCGTTCCATCTGCGCGGGGCTGCGCGGCGGCTCCACTGCGATCGTCGGCACCTCCTTGGGGATGGCGCCGTGACTGACCAGACGCTCACTCATATCGGCCGCCTGATCCTTGGTGCGCGGCACCAGGACTGTCCAACCGTACAGCGCCCTCGACTCCCACCAGGAAAGCTTGCCGCGCTGGCTGACAACCTTGCCGATAGTCAGGATCAGCGGCCCGGTGAGCGCGTTGCCCTGCTCGTTGAGCGTGGCCAGCGTCGCCTCAATGGTGCGCTGGGCGCAGGTGGTTCCGTTGATGGTGATGGCCACCGCCGTCTGCGGGGCAAGGCCGTGTTCGGTGAGAGCGCTCGCCGTCTCGGCGAGGTGTCCGGATGTCGCGTGCAGCACCAGCGGCCCGGGAGCCGCGGCGAGTGCCGCCCAATCGACCCCCTCGGCACGTACATCGGCCTCGGTGTGACTCGAACCGAGCGGCATACCGGCATAGCTTGGCACCACCGACGCCGCGGGCAGACCGGGCAACACCTCGAAGGCCAGCGAGGTCCGTGCCACGGCGTTGACCTCGGCAAGTACCGAGTCGGTGGTCAGCGGATCACCCGACACGACACGCACCACATCGGCGCCCGCCTTGGCGGCGGCGACCAAAGTCTTGGCGACCTCGGCGGGATCGCCGAGCGCCGGATGCACCACCTGCTCCGTCGCAGCATCTGAGGCAGCAGCATCTG
>JASGFW010000198.1:0-3927 GCA_047605305.1 Gordonia sp. (in: high G+C Gram-positive bacteria) | reverse complement strand
CGGCTAAGAAGGCCGCTCCCGCCAAGAAGGCTGCACCGGCAAAGACGGTGGCAACTAAGGCTGCACCGGCGAAGACCGCCGCTCCGGCAAAGAAGACCGCGGCAACCAAGGCCGCACCGGCGAAGAAGACTGTCGCCAAGAAGGTTCCGGCGAAGACCGCAGCTCCGGCGAAGAGGGCCGCGGCAACTAAGGCTGCTCCCGCTAAGAAGGCCGCTCCCGCTAAGAAGGCTGCACCGGCAAAGCGGACACCGCGTCGCTGAGGTATTAGCGCGGCTGAAGTATCAGCATGGCTGGGTAACTAGCACCGCTCACACGTCACCCCCCGACGGTCTTCCCCCGTCGGGGGGTGACGTGTTGGGGGAGTGGGCTGTCGACATGGTCGGCAGCTACCAGTCTGCCGTGCCGGGTGAAGATTACCCACGCGCTGGCTTTACGGTTGCGGGCCTTGGGTGTCACCACATCGTCGTGATCGGTCCACCAGCTCATCAGCGGCGGTATTACCTTGCCCTGGCTGCAGACCGCCCGGATAATTTTGCCGCCGTTAGTGTCGGCGGCCAATTCGCGGATGCGGTCATGTGCCGCAGCGGGATCGAGCCGGTATGCTTCCTCCGACAACGCGCTCTCCCGGATGATCGGCACATCCAGCGCCATTGCGGAGGGTGCGAGAGTTTGTTCGCAGCGGGTGCGGTCGGCGCTGTGCAGGGTGGTGACGCCGAATGCGGACAGTATTGGTACCAGAGCCTGTGCCTGAGTGTTGCCTGCGGTATCCAATGGCCGCAACTTGTCATCTCCGCGGTACCGCGACCTGCGGCCGGCTTTCGCGTGGCGTACGAGTACCAGCGTGTCCAGATCGGCTGGTAGGCGCACGAACTCGGCCACGACGCGACGATCGGGCCGATAGGTGAGGAGGGTGCGAGCAGTGTCCGTATTGACCCATTTCAGGGCGTCGACCTCATGGTTGACGTCAAATGAGCCGCCGATGGCGCGCGCCGACCAATAACGGACACGTTTTCGTCCGTTGGCGATGTCGTATCGGACATCACGCAGGTGACGACCGAGCCGTACGTGATATCCGGTCTCCTCGGCAATTTCACGTACGGCTGTATGGATCAGCGTTTCGCCCGGCTCCAGCTTGCCCTTGGGTAGCGTCCAGTCGTTGTAACGGGGCCGGTGGATCACGCCGATCTCGATCGCACCCGCGGCGGCTTCTCGCCACAGGACTCCGCCCGCGGCCCAAATCGTGTGTGACATCGACGATGATCCTAGGCAGCGAAAGTTACGGCCACGCGGGTAGCAGGTGTAATCGAGGTGCGCTCAGATCCCCGCATCGCGTCGACGGGTACGCCGCATCATTTCGCGTTGGTGATCGCGCACTTCTTCGCCCGCGGCGGGGGATGCAAGCCAACTACCATCCGATTGCAGTACCCAGCAACGTGTCCGGGGATCCAGCGCGGAGGCGAACATATCGCCCAGCTCGTCGGTGAGTCGTTCGTCGCGTACCTGCGCCATCACCTCAACGCGGCGATCGAGGTTGCGGTGCATCATATCCGCGCTGCCGATCCAGTACTCGTTCTGCGCCCCGAAGTGGAGGATGCGGGAGTGTTCGAGGAATTGTCCGAGAATGGAACGGACGTGGATATTTTCGCTGACTCCGGGCATACCGGGACGAAGCGCGCAAATGCCGCGCACCACAACCTCTACCGGCACCCCGTTGCGTGACGCCCGATAGAGTGCGTCGATCACTTGCTCGTCGACGAGTGCGTTGGCTTTCAACTGCACACGTGCGTTCTGATTACCCGAATGGTGTGCCTCGATCTCGCGGTCGATTCGGGAGATGATCCCGGATCGGATGCCGTGGGGTGCCACAAGAATGTTGCGGTACTCCTGCTTTCGCGAGTAGCCGGTGAGTGTATTGAACAGGTCGGTCAAATCGGCGCCGATGTCGGGGGCGGCGGTGAGCAGACCGACATCCTCGTAGAGGCGGGCGGTTTTCGGATTGTAGTTTCCGGTGCCGATATGACAGTACCGTTTGATTGTCGACCCCTCCCGGCGCACCACCAGGCATGTCTTGCAATGGGTTTTGAGGCCCACGAGCCCATAAACGACGTGGACGCCGGCCTGTTCGAGTTGCCGGGCCCACCGGATGTTGGCCTTCTCGTCGAACCGGGCTTTGATTTCGACCAGCGCGACGACCTGCTTGCCGGCCTCGGCGGCGTCGATCAGTGCGTTGACGATGGGGGAGTCGCCGGAGGTGCGGTACAGGGTTTGCTTGATTGCCAGTACCTGTGGGTCGGCGGCGGCCTGTTCGATGAAGCGTTGCACGCTCGTGGAGAACGAGTCGTAGGGATGGTGGACGAGGACGTCACCCTCATGGAGGGTGGAGAACACGCTCTTGGGTGTCTCGCGTTCACCGAATGAGGGATGGGTGGCCGGGACGAATGGCCGGTCCTTGAGGTGCGGGCGGTCGAGTGCGCCAACTTCGAAGAGTGACTTGAGATCCAGTAGCCCAGGCACCTGGATCACATCGGCCGGATTGACTTCGAGTTCACGCAGCAGCAGTTCGAGCATGTGCTCACTCATGTCGTCGGCTACTTCGAGGCGGACCACCGAACCGAAGCGGCGCCGCGCCAACTCGCGTTCGAGTGCCTGCAGCAGGTCTTCGTCGCGATCCTCCTCGACCTCGAAATCGGCGTTGCGGGTAATCCGGAACGCATGGTGCTCAACGATTTCCATGCCGGGAAAGAGGTGTCCGAGGTTGGCTGCGATGAGTTTCTCCATCGGGAGCAGCACGACCTCATGGTGTCCCCGGTTGTCGGGTTCACCGACGGGCGGCAGTAGCCGGTCCACGCGCACAAAACGATTGACGTTGTCGGGTACCTTCACGCGGGCGAAGTGCTCGCCTCCGTCGCCGGCATCCTTGACCGTTACCGCGAGGTTCAGGCTCAGGCCACTGATGTAGGGAAAGGGGTGGGCCGGATCCACCGCGAGCGGCGTCAGGACCGGAAATACCTCTTCGTGGAAGTATTCGACCATGCGTCGCTGCTGTGCGTCGGTCAGCTCCGACCACGAGACGACGTGAATACCGTTGCTCGCCAACTCCGGACGTACCGAATCGAGAAACACCCGGGCATGCCGATCGGCCAGGGTTTGGGTGCGCCCGGCGATCCGCAGTAGCTGTTCGCGCGGGGAGAGTCCGTCCGCTGAACGGACCGAAAGACCGGTCTCGTCGCGGCGCTTAAGCCCGGCGACGCGCACCATGAAGAATTCGTCCAGGTTGGATGCGAAGATCGCCAAGAATTTTGCCCGCTCCAGCAGTGGGCTCGACGAATCTTCGGCCAGTGCGAGCACACGGGAATTGAAATCGAGCCAGCTCAACTCCCGATTGAGATACCGATCCTCGGGTAGGTCGGCCGATTCATCCGGCGTCAGGGTTGCCGCGGGTGGTGCGCCGGGGATGGCGCTGACCGGCTGCGTGGCGATGACGGGGGCAGTGTCGGTGTCGTCGGCTGTGCTCACCGTTCAATCATGACGCATAGGATGCGGCGCAGTCAGCACTGGCGTCATTAGCGGGTGAATGTGTGTTGACTGAGGTGGTCGGCGGTGGTCAGTAGGGCGGTTGTGCCCCATCGGGCTGGCTTTCTGCGGGCCGGATTTCTCGGGGACGGTGTTGCCTGCGTGAATGTGCGGTGCGCCGCGCGCGGTTGCGGGCGCGTTCGAGACGGCGGCGGGCATGTTTCGCCGCCAACCGTGACCGGGACACGGTTGTGCTGCCAGCGGTGTCGGAGACCGGTGGCGGGATGGGCGGGTTACTGAATCGGTAGCGGCGCAGGCCGGGGAACAGGTCTTCCAATGTTTCGGGTGGTCCGGGCAGGACGAGGCCTTCGGGGGTGATGTAGTCGATGACTAATCGTCCGTCGATATCTCGGT
>JASGFW010000197.1:0-3960 GCA_047605305.1 Gordonia sp. (in: high G+C Gram-positive bacteria) | reverse complement strand
CAGCCGCAGCCGCAGCCGCAGGTGCCAACGAATCCCGATAGCGTGCGGCGCACCACCGGCGCCCGGTTGGCCCGCTGGTCACATTCCCTGCGCACCCCGGGCGCGGTGACGGGCGCTCTCGTTGCGGCCGGTGTCATCGTCGGCGTGTACTGGCTGCGCCAGGGTGGTGACTTCATGCATGGCCGGGTGCTGCTCACTCCGCTGTTCACCGTGCTATTGCCGGTGATGGTGGTGCCCCTGGCGCTACCGAACCGACTGCGCAACCCCGTCGCGCCCGCCCCGGTGACCCTCGGCCGGCGGCGCCAGGTGGTGTCGGCCGGAGTGTCGGTGGTGATGGCGGCGGTGTGGGTCACCACGGTGGTGTGGGCGGTCATCTGCCACGAGAATGTGTTGCCCAATGCGGGCATTGATATCGGTCGTAGCGGGATAGTCGACGAGCGCCGCTTCTATGTCACCAATATGGGCAATGAAAACCCGGTGACGGCAGCCGATTACCTCGACTATCCACGGATGCGGGCGATGGTCGAGCGAATCAACGAGTATCGCACGCAGGGCGGGGTGATCTTGCCGTCGCCGAATTACGACGAGTGGACCGTCGTGAAAATGCCCGACAATACGCCGCAGCGTAAACGCATCCTCAACGTGTACTTCCTCAATATGGGGATGACGAGTATGAATGCGCCACTGGATGTGCGGGTGATCGACCAGATGGGTCTGGCGTATCCGATCGCCGCGCACACCGAGCGTCTTGAGGATGGCCGCATCGGACACGATAAGAGGCTGCCCACCGAGTGGGTGATCGCCGAGACCGGTGCTTATGCGCGCAGGCCGGTATTGCCGAGCTATCTGGATGAGGATTGGGTCGCCGATGCCAAGGTTGCGCTGACCTGTCCGCAGACCGTGGCGCGTATCCAATCCTATTCGGGTGCATGGTCTTTCGCTCGGTTCAAACGCAATCTGCGGGAGTCGTTCTCGCTCACCGACTATCGGATCGAACGCAATCCAGAATATGAGCTGCAACGATGCGGACTGCGGATTCCGCCACGTATTCATCCGAGATGACCAACAATGAGATGACCAACAATGATGTGATCCACCCGCGATCGTGCGGCTGGGATCGTAGTCAACCCGGGTCGTCGTAGAGAGAGGGGCGTTCGGCATGGCCACCGAGAAACGTCCGAATATTGTGCTGTTCCAGCCTGACCAGTTGCGCGCCGATGCGCTTGGCGCTTATGGAAACCCGCACGCGAAGACGCCGAACATCGACCGCTTCGCCGCCGGCGGAACGATCTTTGACCAGGTGTTCGTTCAGCATTCGGTGTGTGCGCCGAGTCGCACATCGATGTTCAGCGGAACCTACCCCCACACCCGGGGGCACCGCACGTTGACTCATTTGCTTGCCGCCGACGAGTTCAATGTCTTTCGGGCACTCAAAGAGTCCGGCTATCACGTCACGTGGTCGGCGCCGCGTGGGCATACCTTCGCTCCCGGTGTCGGCGAGTTATCGGTGTCGGAGTACGGATTCATCGAACCCCCCGAAATCAACTCCACCATCACTCAGTTCGCCGATCGCGCCGATGATCCGGACGTGTGGTCGCGGTTGTTCTACTGGGGCAGCCGCGGTGATGATGTCGTCGTCGATTATGACGAGGCCGCCATTCGCTCCGCCGAGCAATGGCTGACGTGTCCGCCCGAGCAGCCCTGGATGCTGTTTATTCCGCTGATCTTCCCGCACTGCCCGTTCCGGGTTGAAGAACCGTGGTTCTCGCTGCATGACCGTGCCACCGTTCCCGAACCGCAAGGCCTCAAACATGAGCCGACTCCGCGGTTTATCGATGCGATCCGGAAGGAATACGGCATCACCGACGTCACCGCGGACATGTGGCGGGAGGTCATAGCCGTGTACTACGGCATGGTGTCGCGTATCGACGATCAGTTCGGCCGAATACTGGCGGCGCTTCCCGATCCCGACAATACGGTCGTCCTATTCTCCTCCGATCACGGCGAATATCTCGGCGATTACGGCCTCATCGAAAAGTGGCCCGCCGGTCTCGATGAGGTGCTCCTACGGGTACCGCTCATCGCCGGTGGGCCGGGTGTGCGTGCAGGGCAACGCCACGACGCGCTGGTGGAGATGCTCGACATCACGCCGACCCTGCTCGATATCGCCGGGACCGACGCCGGTGGCGCCACCCACTTTGGCCGGTCGCTGGTAGGGCTGCTCGCCGGAGTGGTCTCCGACCACCGTGATTTCGTGTTCAGCGAAGGCGGATTTCGCGTGGAAGAGGAACCGCTGTTCGAGACTCCGCCATTCCCATATGACTTGAAAGGGAAAGTGCAACACGATGATCCGGCTGCTGTGGGTCGTGCCTATGCGCTGCGTAACCGCGACTGGACCTATATCTACCGGGTCTATGACACCGATGAACTCTATGACCGCCGCGCCGACCCGCATGAACTGACCAACCTGATCGACACCGCCGGGCATCGTGAGGTCGTCGACCTCATGCGGTCGCAACTGCTGCGCACCATCGCGACGACGAACGACATCATCGCCCGTGAAGATCCGGAGCGGCAGTACTGGCTCGATCTCCCGTCTCCGGCCGACCAGTTGGCCGCTCGCCGGGCGGCTGCGGATCGACTCGGTAACGCCCGCGCCGCGGTATTCGATAAGGCATTGACCGAATGACACCAGGTGCCAGGGTGCAGTTCGCAAACTGAACGTTTAGTGTGGTGCGAAGTGTAGAAATTGTCGGAGCAGGGGAGATGAAATAGGCTTCCCAGTTGGTACCCGCAGCGTGAGTGCCATGTGTATGCACATGTGGCGGCGAAATCGGCCTGATGTCGTGGACATAACGATCGTGTTGAGGTGCTCCCCACCGGGTGCGTCTCGGGCGAGGCTAGAGGAGAGTTCTGTCGATGGGTGAAGGTGTAACCGGTTCAGTGCGTGGGGCCGGACGAGCGTGGCTGGGTAATAGATGCGTAGCGGCGGCGCTCGTCGTGCTGACGATCGCCGGTTTCGTGGCCGGCGGTGCCGGTAACGCGCAGGCCACCGTCAACGGTACCGGAATCGGTCGGCAGACCTGGACGATTGATGCCTGCGGAATGCCCACCAACGGGGCCTTCGGGGCGAAATCGATGGAGCCCGGGCGGGTGCGGGTGCGTTCGTGGTTCCGGCCGCAGAACACGCGCACGGTCATCCTGCTCGACGGTATGCGCGCCCAGTACGACTTCAGCGGCTGGGAAATCAACACCAACGTCCAAGAACTGGTCACCCGCGGCGTGAATGTCGTCGAGCCGATCGGCGGACCGGCCAGTTTCTACACCAACTGGGACTCGCCGAGTAACTTCAACGGTCAACAGCGCCGTTACATGTGGGAGTGCGTGATCCAGAACCGTCTGGTTCCGGCGCTGCGTGCCCGCGGGTTCCGGGGTAAGGGCGGCAAGTACGCGATCATGGGTATCTCGTCGGGGGGCAATGCGGCGCTGGTCCTCGCGGCGAAGCGACGCGACCTGTACTACGCGGCGGGATCGCTGTCGGGCTATGACTTCCTCAGCTCGCCGGGAATGCACACCATGCTGCGGCTGGCGATGCTTGACGTCGCCCCGCAGCCGTGGAATATCGACGCGATGTGGGGTCCGCCCTGGTCGCTGCGGTGGTATGAGAACGACCCCTTCCTGCTGATCAACCGGATGCATGGATTGAAGGTCTTCACCGGCTCCGGCAACGGCCTATTCGGTCGCTATAACGCATTGCCCAACGTCCTCACCGACCTGTTCGCGGGTTCGACCCTTGAGGTGCTCGCACTCGCGCAGCGCAAGGCATTCGAGCTGGCCGCCTACGTCCAGGGCATCGACCTGATGACCTACGACGCCGTCGGCACGCACGCCTGGGGTTATTGGCAGGACATGGTGTGGAACGCCTATAACCGAGGCTTCTTCCGCTGATCTGCGCGCCGG
>JASGFW010000196.1:0-3987 GCA_047605305.1 Gordonia sp. (in: high G+C Gram-positive bacteria) | reverse complement strand
GACTGGGCAGGAGAGGAAGACTCGGAGGTCATGGTCAACCTCACCGCGCGATGTGGACCGGTGTCAAGCAGGCTTGTCGGCCGTGTGGGTGTCCGATGGTGCGGGTGCCCTCGGATCTTCGCGGCCGCGGCGCCACCCTCCCTTCATGGGCGGTGCCTCGCCAAAGTGGTCGGGATCGCCTGAGCCGTACCATGCGACCAGCACTGCACCGATTACCGCGCCGATGAATCCGACGAGAGCCAGCAGCCCGAAGCCAGGCTTGGCGGTGTCACCGAGGAACAGCACGCCGATCAGGCTTGGCCCGGCGGTTTCGCCAACCACCAGCACCGCGGTGACGCCGTTGACGGCACCCAGTTGAAGGGCGACGGTCTGTACGAAGAATCCGACCGCGCCGGCGAACGCGATGGTCCAGGCAGCCGGATCAAGTAGCAGAGTCGCCGCGTTGAAGGGGTGCACACCGTCGAGGACGCGTACGGCGATCGCGATGACGCCAAAGAGTAAACCCGCAGCGGCACCGCCCGCGATGGCGGCGTGTTTGCCAAGGCAGTACACCGATACCAGCGCCAGTATGCACAGCAGCAGGGTGGACAGCAGGAGCATCACATGAAAGTTGCGGTGTTCGCCGGCGCCCGTCCGGTGTGATGACGACATACCCAGCAGGCACAGTGACAGCACGACCAGCCAGATCGCCACCCAATCGCGGGTGTGTAAGGCGATGTTGAGCACGATGGTCCCGAGGAGTGCGGTGATGATCAGGTTTGCCGAGACGATCGTCTGAGACAGGAATAACGGCAGGTAGCGGGCGGCGACGGCGCCGCCGGCGAAACCGATCGTCACCATGACTGTGCCGAGGATGAACGCCGGATCGAAGAACGTTGACACAGTGGACCCAATCGAGGGGCTACCGTCGGAAGTGGTGGTACCGGCACCTTCGGCGCGCTCGCTTTGCGCAACTCGTCGGGCTCCGAGTGCTCGCAGTACCGTCGACATTCCATACGCGAGGGCGGCCAGTGCTGCAGCGATGACGCCGATGACGAACATCTCCACCTCACTCCCGGAATGACTGCGTAGTTTGTTTGTTCTACAAACTTGTCGGTCCAACACTGTGCGGTCCGCTTATTATTCCGTTCTTAAGTATCTACCTGTGCGCCGACATGTTCAGCGCCGGGGCCAGGTGGCCGTCCCGTGCGGACTGACTAGACTTACGTGCTGTGGCCAGTTCCGGTAAGCATGTGCTCATCACTTTTGGCCGATCATTTCTCACTCTCAATCTCGCCAGACTGATGCATGCCGCTGGTCATCGGGTGACTGTTGTCGACAGTATTCCGGTCGGGGTCAGCCGTTTCTCCCACGCCGTCGACGCGTTTCATCGGGTACCGCCGCCGAAGTTCGCTCCGCAGGATTACTGCCGGGCATTGGCTACGATCGTGGTCAATGAGGCTGTCGACATCGTGATTCCCATTCACGAGGAGACCGACATCCTGGCGATGATGACAGGACTCTTCCCGCCGGAGTGCATGCTGTTTCTTTCCGATTTCGATACCGAGAATCGCCTGCATAACAAGTTCGACTACTCACAAGAACTGGCGGAACTGGGTATTCCGACGCTCAAATTCGCGCGGGTTGCCCGGCCAGAGGATGTCGCAACACTCGATTTCGATGGCCCATTCGCGCTTAAGCGATGCTATTCGCGCGGGTCGCAGAAGGTGTACAAGGTTCATCCCGGTGATGATCTCTCCTGGATTGAATATGATCCCACCAATCCATGGCTCGCCCAGGAATGGTTGACCGGTGATCGCTATTGCACGTATTCGGTCTGCCGTGACGGAAAAGTGCTGGCTCATGCGACCTACCCTGTCAGCTATGCGATTGGCGGCAGTTCATGTTTATCCTTCACGTCGGTCGATCATCGGCCGATCTTTGACTGGGTGACGAAATTCGTTGCGGCGGAAAAGTTTACCGGGCAAATCGGCCTGGACTTCATCGATCACCCCGAGCGCGGGCTGTTCACCATCGAATGTAATCCACGCGCGACCAGCGGCATCATGATGTTTGGCCCACACAATAGGATTGACCGCGCCTTCCTCGGCGAACTCGGTGCAGGGGAGCCGGTGGTGGTGCCCGACGCCGATGTCAACCGCATGATCGGATTCGGCATGCTGCTCTACGGATGGCGCGAGGATTCCCGGCAGGGACGTACGCTGCGTCAATTCATCCGTGACTTCCGCGCGGCCGACGATGTTGTCTTCGAACGGGGCGACGAGAAGCCCGGCCTGTTGATGCCGGTGGCGTATCTGGGAATCCTGCGCAGTTGCCTGCGATATCGGGTCGGGCTGGCGGAGGGTTTCATGCACGATCACGAGTGGGACGGCCACCCGATCTGAGTGGTCGAACAGCTTGACGCCACTGCGATCGGATGGCCGTCGCGATTAGATGGCGTCGGCCTGCACCCGCTGCCCGCGTACGTAGACTTCGGTGATCGCTGGCTCTCGCAACCCCATGAGCAGCGTGAACAATGTTTGATCGCGGGCCATGGTCGGGTCGTCGGCGCGGATACCGTGGCGCAGGTTCGCGGCGAGCGGCGGCCACCGGTCGGGTTCGATGACGAGGAAGTCTGCCTCTTTGCCGGTATCGAAGTTGCCGAAGCGTGATTCCGCGTCCAGTGCCCGTGCGCCGGCAAGGGTTCCGGTGAACAGCAATTGAGCCGGATGCAGTGGGACGCTCGCGTCGCCGGGCTCGCAGATGTGAACCTTGAACGCATCGGCGAGTACCTGGGCGATGAGCCATTGATCGCCGGCGCCGCAGTCGGAGCCGGCCGCCACCGTCACTCCTGAGGAGACGGTACGCCGCCACGGCATTGTGCCCGACCCGAGGAACTGCTGCGAGGTTGGGCAGTGCGCGATCGAGGTCCCCGTCTCGGCCAACCGCGCGAGCTCAGCGTCGGTGCAGTGCACCGCATGCGCCATGATGGTGCGCCGGCCGAGTAGGCTGTGCCCGCCAACCGCCGACCCGGGCAGGAATTTCCCGTCGTAGGTGTCGAGATAGCTATCTACGTCGAAAAGTGTTTTGACGGTGTCGATCTCACCGGTTCCGGGTCTATTATTCTCGTTGAGGTGGGTATGCACGTACACGCCTCGATCGCGTACGGCCGCATACAGTTCACCGAGTGCGTGCAGCGTGTGCGTGGTGACCGATAGCGAGAACCGTGGCACGATCGCCACCTGGAGCAGTGCCGTCCCAGCCTCAGGGGAGCCACGGTCAGGGGAGTCGATACCGTGCCATCGGTCGATCTCCGCGGTGGTCAGCGCGATCGCGTCGGCCTCCGAGGTCAGCAATGCCGCCGCCGATTGCGGTCCGGTGGTTTGGATGCCACGGCCACTGACGATGCGCAGGCCGGCGCGTCGGGTGGTGTCGAACAGTTCGTCTTGGGCGTGCGGGAACGCCGACCCGAACACCATCGCCGCGGTGGTGCCCGCCGCGATCCGCCGCCGAGTGAATTCGCGGGCGATCTCGCGGGCGAAAACCGGATCCGACAGCCGTGATTCGGCGGGAAAGATGCAGTTGTCGAGCCATTCGAGTAGCTGCCCACCACCGAAGGCGTCGAGCGAATAGGTTTGCGGGAAATGAATGTGGGCGTCCACGAATCCGGGGATGAGGAAGGCATCGGGATGGTCGACGATCGTCTCCGACATGCCCTGCGCGAGTGGTGGAAGATCAGCCCGGGGACCGCAGTAGCTGATCGTGCCGTCGGCAGCGGAGACGGCCAGTGCGCCGTCGGGAAGATCGACGAGGGCCGCGGCGGCGGTGGTGACGTCGGGCGATCCTGCGATATGCATGATGCGGCCGTGATGGACGGTCCGGGCGATAGGGAGACTCACATGAGGTAGCCAAGCACAGGTGTGGCCGGTTGGCTGTGATGTATCAGGACATTGGTGACAGTTCTGTATCAGGACTCAGCCGATCACGCGCGAATATAAATGCGGTACA
>JASGFW010000195.1:0-4142 GCA_047605305.1 Gordonia sp. (in: high G+C Gram-positive bacteria) | reverse complement strand
CCGCCTGCACTACGACTTCCGCCTCGAACACAACGGAGTACTGACCTCCTGGGCGATCCCGAAGAATTTGCCTACCGATTCCGGCCAGAACCGGCTGGCCGTGCGAACCGAGGATCACCCGCTTGAGTATGCGGATTTTTCGGGTGACATACCGGCCGGGGAATACGGCGGCGGTCACGTGGAAATCTGGGACCGAGGTACCTATGACATCGAGAAGTGGCGGACCGACGAGATCATCGTGCGCCTGCACGGGCACCGAATCCAGGGGCGCTATGCGCTGATTCATACCGGCGCGAAAAACTGGCTCGCACATCTCATTGCCGACGAGCCCCGCCCTCACCTACCCAATGCTCTGGTCCGTCCCCGGCCTATGCTGGCCGCCGACGCACCTATCGAGCACCTCGACGCACACACCTGGGCGTTCGAAGGCAAATGGGACGGCTACCGAATTCTGCTGCGCTTGATCGGCGGCGAGTTCACACTGACGTCACGCTCCGGCATCGACATGACCCGTGACTTTCCCGAATTACGTTCGATTGCCGATGATCTCGGTCTCATCGAAGTGATTCTCGACGGCGAAGTGGTGGTCTTGGACGCCACCGGACGCACGAACTTCACACTCCTGACCTCACGGCGGCACACCGACGAGGCATACACGCTCACGCTGTATCTATTCGACATCCTGTATCTCAATGGGATCTCGTTGGCGCGCAGGCCATGGTCGCAACGCCGGAAAATACTGGAAGAGCTTGCGCCGACGTTGAAGAATTCACGATATGCCAAAATACCGCCACTGCTGGAGGGTCCGGGAGCCACAGCGATCGCCTACAGTCGCGCACACAATATGGAAGGAGTTGTGGCAAAGCGTCGTTCATCGACCTACCAGCAGGGTCGACGCAGCAATTCGTGGCTCAAACACAAAAATTGGAGCGATATCGAGGTTGTCGTCGGCGGTTATCGACCCGGCCGCGGCAACCGCGCGGGCACGATCGGATCGCTGCTGCTGGGCCTACCCGAGGACAACGGATTGCGGTATGTGGGGCGCGTGGGCACCGGATTCACCGAAGCAACTCTGGCATCACTCACCGAAGAACTGGAACCGCTGCGCGTCTCGCGCAGTCCGTTCCTCGACACGATCGACCATCCCGTCGCGTCGACGGCGATCTGGGTGCTACCGAAGATCGTCGGCGAGGTGCGCTTCATGGACTGGACCACCACCGGACACCTGCGCCACCCCAGTTGGCGCGGTATCCGCCGTGACAAACTCCCCGGGGATCTGTGACCTACCCCCCAACCAGAAAAGACTAGAACCAGAAATGACACGCCCGGTCTGAACACAAGGAGTAGTCGAATGAGCGCAACAGCGAACGAGGATATTGAGATACGGACCCTGGATGGGACAGCGCAGGCGTACGTGAGTACACCCGCCGATCCCACCACACCCGCAACCGCGGGCGGCAGATCCCCTCACCCGGGTGTCCTATTCTTCGTCGACGCGATCGGATTACGCGCGCAGACAAAGAAGATGGCCGACCGCATCGCGTCCTGGGGCTATACGGTGCTCGTGCCGCACGTGTTCTATCGCGACGGCTCCGCGGCCGAATTGGCGCCTGCACACGACTTACTCAACTCCGATACCCGGGCGGAATTCATCGCGACCGCGATGCCGCGCGTACGCGCGTTGACTCCCGAACTCGCCGAACGCGATCTCATCGCATATCTGGGGGCACTCGAACAACTCACCCCCGGTCCGGTAGCCGCGATCGGCTACTGCATGGGCGGGCGGCTGGCGCTGCACGCCGGCGCGCTACGGCCCGACATCGTGACCGCACTCGCGATGTTTCACACGGGCGGACTGGTACTCGACTCCCCCGATAGCCCACATCGGATGCTGGCTGCGGTGCAGGCCACTGTGCTGGCCATCCACGCCGACAACGACCGGTCCATGCCGGCACAGGCGATCGCCAGGTTCGAGCACGCACTCATCGAGGCGGGCGTGATCCACTCGGCTACCGTGTACCCGGGTGCCGAACACGGCTACACGATGGCCGACACCGGCGTTTACCACCACGAGGCGGCCGAATACCATTACACGCAATTGCACAAGCTACTCGCCAACGCCCTGGGCTGAATCCCAATACCGCGCATCGAAGTTCGTACATCGTGTCCAGATAGTTGGTTCGTTGCGGGCGCCCTCCCCGCATCGCCGCCCACCGCATTGACTAGCCTCAGGTGAGTCCGTGACCCCCAGGAGAGCCCGTGTTCGTCGTCGCCCACATCAGCGACCTGCACTTCAATGGCACCAGGTTCAATCGTGCCCGGATCGAGTCGACCCTGAGCTACATCAATGCACGGGCCGCTGGGCTCAATGCACTGGTGATCACCGGCGATATCGCCGATGAGGGCACCGCAAGCGAATATCGCGAGGCATCGCGGGTATTGAAAAGCCCCCTGCCGATACTCATCACTGCGGGCAACCACGATGTGCGGGAGACCTTCAATGCAGTGCTGACCGGCGCAGAGTCCCCGGCACCGGTCAACACTGCACGGATGATCGACGGCGTGCTCTTCGTCGTCGTGGACAGTTCCCTCCCCAAGCGCGACGACGGCTACATCGACGATGCCACGATCGACTGGATGGATGCCCGTATCGCCGAGGCCGATCCCGCCACCCCGGTATTCGTCGCCTTCCACCATCCCCCGGTGAGCCTGGAGATGCCGTTCATGGATACCATCGCGCAAACCGGCGAGGAACGGCTTGCGGCACTGGTACTGCGACATCCCAATATCGTCGCCTTCCTCTGCGGCCACGCCCACACTCCCGCGGTGACACGATTCGCCGACCGCCCGCTGTGTGTGGCGCCCGGGGTGGCATCCACGCTGAACCTAGCGTTCGAGGGCAAGGACTTCATCAACCGCGGTCAGCCGCCCGGAATTGCTTTCCACTTCCTTGCGGGCAACCGGGTGATCACCCATTTCCGCTCGGTGATGTTCTGACGCATACCCCACTCTCGGCCCGGGAGAGTGCGAGCTAACTGTTCGAAGAACCCGCAGCAAGCAGCTGCCGCAGAATCTTGCCGCCGATCTCGTAGATGAGATCAGGACCCGGATCGGGGAGATTCTGCTGGATCCGGACGCCAATCTGTTTCGTGACAGGGATTTTTGCGGTGCGAGTCGCCTCCAGACGGATACCCGTCTGCTGATCCCTCGTCAGTGGCGCGGCATAACGCGCCAGATCGGTGGGAGTGGTGACCGTGGCCACTACCCGGAGTCCGGCGGCGGCGAAATCGGCCGCCCCCCTGCGAATATGGTTAGGCGACGTCACCAGCACGACGTTTCTGATGCCACGCAACGCCAGGATTGCCGCGGTGTTCTGCGCATTGGCCACCGTCGACCCCGACTTATCCTCGGCGACAACCCGCGACGCGGCCACCCCGTTGGCGATGAGCCACTTATACATCGCCGACGCCTCGGTGATGCCCCTCTTCGGCGCACCGCCGGTCACCACGATCGGCAGCAGCGGAGACACGTCTGCCTGCGATTTACCCGCAGTCAATCGATTGACCAGCTCCGGGGCCATGGCACCGTTCGCGTTGAGCCCATAGCCGAGCACGACTATCGCCGCCCCACTCAATACGGGTTTGGGTGTGGTGCTTGGCACGATCTTGGCGGCGGCGGCGACGCCACTGATGATATTGCGTGCCGTACTCGCCAAGATCGGATTGACTATCGTGAGCCGGTTCATTGCCGCAAGACTGGTGACAACGTCATTCGCCTGATCAGCCCAGATCGACTGGAGTGCAAGAGCATCTGCGTCGAAAGGCGCCACTGCGAGCACCTGTTTAAGGGCAGCGAGACCGCCTGCGACATCTCGGGCGGCGAATCTGGCTTGCGCGGTGTTGTACAGCGCAGCCGGATCGACGATGACCGCGGTGGCGCGCACTGGGATTCGATCGAGCTTCGGAAGCGATCCTACTCCGATACCGACCATCATCGCGACCGCGACGACACCGACGGCTACCCGTCGGATTCGCTTCACTTTAGTCACATGAACCACTTAAGTCACACTAGTCGTGGCGTGCAACGCCAGTGCCGCAGTGCCATGACAAGTCGATAACGCAGTGCCGATCGCTAGCCGCCCA
>JASGFW010000194.1:0-4340 GCA_047605305.1 Gordonia sp. (in: high G+C Gram-positive bacteria) | reverse complement strand
GCGTCGGTCGTCGTGGCGTCGGAATCCGTTGAGGTTGTCACGGTGGTGGTATCCGAGTCGGTATCGGCGTCGGTATCTGAATCTGTATCACTGGAACCAAATACGGAGGCGATCACAGCCTGTGCGTCCTCGTCGTCGCTGAGCAGCGTGTAACCGGACCGGTCATAGGCGGAATCGATGATCGTCTTCAACGGTCCGTTCAGCTCATCGGCAAGTGCGGTGAGGCCGATCGCCCGCAATGGTTCGAGCAACGGCAAGTTCTCGGTGGGTACCAGGACATACGTGGTGTTACCCACCGTCTGTACGTAGTTATCGCCATCGGTGACGTCGACATCGGTGTAATCGGTGTGAACGTACAAGTACCCGGCAATCGCATTGGCCACCGCGAGGAGGTTAGTGAGGTCGTTGGGGACGTCCGATTCCCCGTCGTATTCGCGGGAAATATCAATGACGGTGTAATCGGTGTCGGAGGGCGTCGCCGAGCCCGTTCCCAACACTACGGCCTGACCGTTGAGTAGACGTTGCGGATTACCGAAAAGCACGAATGTGGTTGTCGATGGGGACGGGTCACCGGCCGCCGCATTGTTCTCAAGCCACAGCGTGGCAATCATTCCGCCCTGCGAGTACGCAGCCACGATAGTCTCGCCATCGGCCGCCGCAAGTGCCGCAGTAAGTGCTTCGTAACCACTATTGATAGCGGTGTCACCGAGCGCACCAGCGAGGTATTCAACCGTCGTGCAGGTATTCGGCGACACACAGAGTGCACCCTGAAGTTCATCACTCATCGGTGTACCAACCACTAATTGACTACCCGAGAGAGTGAGCACGTTGGCAACCGGACGCACTTTTGAATACGTATACACGCCAGTGGCTTTCGGTGCTTCCACGGCAGCCAGCATCGGCCCCACTGCGGTCGTTGCGGTGGCACAAACTGCGGTGGCACAAACGGCAGCGGCGCAAAGACCGCGGGTCCACAGGCGCATTAAAATCTCCAGAAAAGTCGACGGGAACGTGCGGCTTCGCAGCGATCATCCGGAAAACGATTGCGGCGTCGAACTACTTCATCACTGAAGCGAACCTAGCACCCATCATCAACCCATGCATTAGTAAAATGAAATTAAATAATATATCCGCGACAATCTGCCATCGGACCCGTCGCCGACACGTCGCATGCGCATGCGCGCTTACCAGCGGAAATGCGCTCAGGCACGACCGGACACACGATCGGCGACCCGCGCGAGCACATTCGTACGCGACGACGAACTACGCAGCTCAAGGCGATCGGCCCCACGATAGGCCGCATACATCGTCGACACCCCGAGGTAACGCAGCGGCTCGAACTCCCACCTGGGCGTAGCGTGCGCCACCCACGGCAGTTCCGTGAGTTCGGAGGTTTTCCCCGTCACGAGATCACACAGCGTGCGTCCCGCGAGGTTGGTCATCGTCAGCCCAGACCCCACATAACCATTGGCGTGGCCGATACCCGTGGCGCCGTCATATCCGATCGAGGCACACCAGTCCCGATGCACACCAAGTACCCCGCACCAGGCCTGAGCGATAGGAACATCACGGGCCGCCGGGAACAACGTCCGCAATGCCCGGGTGATCGCGCGTGCCGTACGTTCCTGGGTGACGCCGTCATCGTCGATCCCCGAACCGAACCGGTAGGGAACCCCGCGCCCGCCCATCGCGATCCGACCATCGGCGGTGCGTTGCGCATAGGTGTAGGCATGCGCTGTTTCGCCCAGTAATTCCGCTCCGCCCCAACCGATTTCGTCCCAGATATGCTCCGGCAACGGATCGGTGACCACCATGGACGAATTCATCGGCAGCAGTGAACGTTTCGCGCCCGGCAACCGCGGAGTGAAACCTTCCACACAGACCAGAACATGCGTTGCATCAACCCGCCCGCGATCGGTGATCACCCGACGTTCGCCGATCTGTGTCGCCGTGGTGTTTTCGACGATCCGCACTCCGTGACGCACTACCGCGTCGGCGACGCCGCGGGTCAGCGCGGCCGGTTGCACCCTTATGCAATGCGGGGAAAAACTTCCCGCGACAGCGGAATCAACGGAGATTCGGGCCGCGAGTTCATCCGCGGTGAGCCACTGCACCGCCGTGGAACCCAGATGCTCGGCCTCGGCGACCTCCGCCCGCAGCCGCGCCTGCTGCGCGGCACATCTGGCCACCGTGATAACACCGGAATGCTCGGCATCGCAGTCGATTCCCTCGTCATCGAGCCGTTGAGCAACCTCCGCAACGGAGCCTTCCAGTGCCGCGGTGAGCGCCCGGTTAGCCGCAACCGGGTCACGGCCGGCTCGTTGTGCGATCTCGCCGTACCGGCGGCGATTGCCGGGTACCTCGGCGGAAAGCCAGCCGCCGTTACGGCCGGAGGCACCGAAACCACAGAACTTCGACTCGATCACCAGAATCTGCGCGTCGGGCACTGCGCGGCTCAGGTAGTACGCGGCCCACAGTCCTGTCAGCCCACCCCCGACGATCGCGATATCGACGGTCGCATCACCGTCGAGCGGATCATGGCGGGCGTCGGCACCCAGAGTGGCCGACCAGAATGACACTTCTCCGTTGAGCACGGCGTAACAGTATCGGAGAATGTAACGCGCGGACGGTCGAGTGCGAAGCAACCTATATCGCGGGAGCCACCACGGCAGGAGACAAATGCCCAACCGACCCGACATCATGTCCGACGAGTTGACACCCACCGGGTGGACGCTGCATCGAAACGCCACATCGGCCGACGGCCACGCTCGGCAATCAGTCGATGCCGCAACCACCGGAGAACTTCCCACGGTGAAGCCGGCGGCCGACGCTTCTCGCGCGCCGAGCCGGCGCAAAAGACGCCTGATCGGTGTGGCGGTGAGTGTCGTGCTGACGCTCGGATTGCTGGGGCTTGCCGCCGTGTCCGGGCGAGACGGCCGGGCGTCGGCGCTGGTCGGGCATCCCGAGGTACTGCGCCAGGGATGTAGTTGGAGTTCGTCGGGTAACTACGTGCAGAACTGCAAGGTGTGGTCGGCGTCGCAGAAGAAGTATGTGATTGTGCAGATCCGCGCCTCCAACGGCAGCAACAGGGGCGTGTACCTGCTCGACGGCATGCGGGCTCGTGACGATCGGTCGGCGTGGACCACCGATGTCCAGGCCGCCAAGGTCTATGACAGCACAAGCGACACCACCCTCGTGATGCCAGCCGGTGGCGCGTCCTCCTTCTACACCGACTGGGATGGCGGTGCCGGAAAGAAGAAGACACCAATCAAAGAGGAGACCTTCCTCACTCAGGAGCTGCCGGCATACCTGGGCACCAACTTCGGTGTGAGTAAATCCAATAACGCGATCGTCGGGCTATCGATGTCGGCGGCTCCTGCGGTCACGCTGGCCGAACGCCACCCGGATCAGTTCAAGGTCGTGCAGGCGATGTCGGGCTACTACCAAACCGATAATCCCCTCGGGGCGCTCGGCGTTGCCGCCACCCAAACGCTGGTGTCGAACTACACCAACGGCATTCTCAACATGTGGGGTGCGCCCGGCAGTGGCCGTTGGAAGCAGAACGACGCATCCAAAAACGTCGACAAGCTCAAGAAGAACGGGCAAGTCCTCATCATCTCCTCGGGCAACGGCATACTCACGCCCGGCGAGCTCGCCAAACTCGCCCCTCAGGACCAAATCAGCGCGGTAGCACTGGAAATGCTTTCGGCGGTATCGACGGTGCTCATGCAGTTACAACTCGGCCAGAGCGGGGTATCAGTCATCTCGCTGCCCAATTACGGCGGGCACACGTGGCAAAACTGGAATCGCGGCCTCGGCGAGGGTAAAAACCACGTCCTCGAAGCGCTGAACAAAACTCCCCCGGTGACCGCCAAGACACAGTTGGTCGATCCCGCGGGCGCACCGGACCCGCAGGCCGTCACCAATGCGGCCAATGCCGCGCGCACCGCGACGCAGCAACCCCCGGTGCTACCCGAGGAGATCACAGACCCGACATCGGACTGGAATACCGGCGACCGCGATCAGCTGCCCACCCCACCCGACTGGCCGTGGAATGATACGGCGGAACCTGATACCGACAGCACCGACAGCACCGACACCGATACTGATCCACGCGACACCGACACTGACACCACCGAGCCGCGGGCGCCGGAACTCGGCACCGCGGGGATCGCCCCACGCGAGGAGGTTGACGGTGACACACCAATCCCGCCGATCGATCACCAGGACGACCCATCACACCCCACGGCGAGCACCGATGATCCCTCGGCCCTGACACCTGCAGGCGCAACACCGTCGGACGCAACACCGTCCGGCGCGCAATCGTCGGACACGGCACC
>JASGFW010000193.1:0-4390 GCA_047605305.1 Gordonia sp. (in: high G+C Gram-positive bacteria) | reverse complement strand
TCCCGACTAGGGTGCTGTCATTCGAGATACGCGGGCCGGTTCTAGAACCGCCCTGGCCGGAGCGGGCGCAAATTTGCGACCCGTGTTGACCAGCATCGTTATCACCCAAGCCCGACACATGCTGCCCGCAAGTTTGAGGGCATGGGCTGACCAACCACTTTATGGACGCCCATGAAATTCCGAGAGTAGATAATTCACACATGACGTGAACGGTAATTACCGTATAGGTTGTGTACCAACAGTTTCCGAATACACAATTCGGTGCAATTATCAAAACCATTAAGGCACACCACTATTGGTTGAATATATTACGAAACACCCACCACCACAGCCAGTTACACAGAATCGACATGCTTCGTTATTCGTGCAATAAGGGAACGATAGAGGGCATCTACTGGGTCTAGCTCGTCGGCAGGCCACACCCGAAGGCAACGATCAGCCAGTTCCACACTGATTGTTTGCCCGGCAGCCTCGATATCAGCCAATGCCAAATACGTAGCCCCGAACGTCTCTCCGCACTCAACGTCCGTCATCAAACCGGTACGTTCAGATTCCGACAGCAGGGAAATGACATCCATCGCCAAACGAAGGTCATCACGTACCGGTGCGGTCACCATGAGTATCCATCACACAGGTAGCTAGTGCCCGCCGCTGACGTGCGATCGCCTCAGGCATCCCATCAACATAATAGGGGGGATAGTCACGCAGTAATTCGTCGACGTCTTCTTGCACCTCGTCAAGCAAGTGTGCGGGAAGTGGACGGGTTGTCCCACACACTGCCACCGAGATGGCGAACCAGGGCTCACCGTGAAACAAGCTCATATTGACGTCATCACGAAGCTTGTCCGGCAAGACAGCGGCATCGCACACCGCCTCAGCCAACTCGTCCATGGTGTCATACATGATCCGCATCCTTAGTTGTGGTCACGCCATTCTCGATAGCATTCTTCGCGCGTAGACGAGCAATCGCCTCAGACATGTACGCAGTAGTATCTGGTGAATCAAACAGGCCGTCGTCAACGTCCACTTGCACCTCATCCAACAGGTCATTCGGAATCCTCTTGGCCGTGATCACCACATCATGGATAGTGAACCTGTCATCACCACACACGTAGCAACCCACAGCGTGCGCACGATCCGCCTCAGACAGCTCGGCAGCATCTAAGACAGCTCCCGCAAGATCAGACAGCGTGGCGTACATGGGCGTGAGTCTAGCGCCGACCACACGGGAAGGGCACGCGAATTTACGCACCCCATCACCAACGCCAGCCGCATCACCGCGCACCTGTTCGACAAACCCCGCCAGTGGGTCACCAGTGGGCCAAGAGGTGCACGACTCAGCACTAACACCAGCGGTCAGGGGTTCGAATCCCTTTGCGCGCACCATATAAACCACTCGGCACTCCCATCCATTTCTGATGTGGCCGGACACCTCAGCAGCCGTCATGTCGATGGCCAACCGGCGCCGACAGGTCGACATGAGACGCCCGGAGCCCGACAAACTCACCGAACCGCAGATCACCCCGCCGTGGGCAGCGCCGCGCGCCATTCGCTACGGTCAAACACATACTCGTCGCAATGCCCTTCAAGGCGTAGAAGTAACCGAAGGTGTGCATGAGTCCCGGGCGGATTTGCGCGCACCACTGTCAGCGCGTAGTCGCCGCCGTCGATCACGGAATGCACATAGTCGAGCAGCGGGCTCGGCACATATCCGAGGTGATGGTCGCCGTCCACTATCTGGACCGCGCTGATGTCGATGGGGTTCGTCGGTTCCGGACGCAAGCTCAGCCGGTGTCCGGCGACGAGCTTGGTGATGTGCTCGCTCGCGCGTTCGCCGCAGTAACGGACACCGTGGGCGAGGAAATGCGCCTCTGTCGCAGAGGTAGTGCGGTCGTAGCGGGGCAACGAGATCAGTTCGATCGGGTCGCCTTCACGGTGTCCTCCCGAGGCCGACAGGATCTCCCACGCATCGGCGTCGGCACCAAGGTCGAGCGCTTCGAGATAGTGAGGTCGATCAGGTCGCTTAGCGCTGATGACACGCTCAGCGAACGACGGGAACAGCCGAGGCGACGAGTAATGACGGTGAACATCGCGAAAGCCAATGATCGGGACAAACCCCGTCTGCTCGACGGCCGGAGTGAGGTAGCTGAATTCGTAGGCGTCTCCGTCATCGTGACGAACCCTGTCGAGGTAGCCGATAGCCCGGTAAGTTCCGTCATGTGCGCCCCGGCGGGTGACGATCAGCCGCGATGTGGCCGACTGATCGTTGGCGTACGCCGATGGGAGATCGACCAGGTCAATGGAGCGCATCGCACAGTCGCTTTCTATTGGTCGTGACAACAGTAGAGACGAAGCTACGCGTCGACTCTGACATGTTGGGTATTCGATGAATGACATCGTCACATAGTGCGAGGTCAACAGCATTAATCTGGCGAACCCAATGCCAGCGCGCGTCGACCGAGCACACCGATACGGCCTCGGCGGCAAGATCGATAAGATCGCGGCGTGCACCGCCATTGAACCGGAAGGTATGTCCGCGCTCACACCACTGTTCGACCGAACCGCCTGACACCGTTTTTGCCCGGTTCGTCTCATGATCGCCAGCTGCGAGCGCTGACCCGTGGTCGAAACTCGGACTCAAGCATGTCTTGCCCGAGGCTTCGTCTAGTAACACTCCCCAATTGTGAGCGTGCCGGTCGGTGTTGGCGATCCACGCGTCGAGCACTAGGTATCCGGCCCACACATCGAAGGCTGGCCAGTCCGCGTAGATCGAGTTAATCGGCCCGCTCACTTTGGAGTTTGCGAGCACGTCGCGAACTGCGGAAACGGTGTGCCCAACGCAGCTACGGGTGTCAAACGAGGGATCGACTTCAGCCAACAGCAACATCTTCTCTGTACGGGGCTTGAACAACCAGTGCCCGGCATACGGCGATGTGTCCGGGGCATGAAACCAACGCTTTCGCTCATCGCCACCGGGCTCTCGCGCACCCCCAGTCCATCCGTCATCAAGATCGATAACACCGAACATCGCACTCATGGGGCGACCCTATTACTTCAATCGCTATCCGACACGACCCTCGACATATTCAAGGGCCTCGCCGACAACTCACGCATGCACATACGGTGCGGGAGCGAATCGTTCGAAGTTGACCGGATCATGACCGTAGATAATCTGTGCGTCCCGCGACTGGACGAGTCGTTTGATGCGGCGCCGCGATTCATGCCAGGCGTGATCGTTGTGCATGAGCCAGCCCAGCGGTGGGCCGTCGAGATTTTCCTCGAAGATCAGGTGATCGCTCGCGAAGTACAGCGGCCCGGTCTGGTCCAGATGGACCAGCAGACCCATCAGACCCGGCGTATGCCCCGGGGTATGGAGCAATTCGATCCCGCGGAACAGTTCAACGTGCGCCTCGCCAATCGGCTGCCAGTTGAATGAGATATCAAGGCAGTGCGGCGTGAAGCCGCTGTCTTGTCCTGTCGCCTCGACGAAGAACGCGTTCTTCAGCTCCTCCTCGTGAACATAGATGGGCACGTCGGTTCCCCGGAAAAACTCCAGACCGCCGGCGTGATCGGTATGCAGGTGGCCGATGATGACGCCTTGGATATCCCTAATGTCATGTCCGGCTGCGGCTATCGCGTTATCGAGCCGGTGTTCAGGCCGGTATGTATAGGGAAACACTTCGTCGACGGCGGGCGGCCAGTGCTTCTCCGGATCCGGTGGACCACCAACCTCGTAGAGCAGCAAACCATGTCGAGGATGCTCAATCAGCGCGCTAATGAGCTTCAGATCTCGGTGCCGATGGACGGGATTAGGGTTGCTTTTAGTCCCACGATTGTGGCCACGGAAAAAATATGCCTCATCACCCCTTAATCCACCCAGATCGAGCAGTTGCAGTTTAATTCCGGTATGTCTAGATAACGCGGACGTCATATCTAGATGGTTCGTCATCTCACCGTCCGTGGTTGTACCTGCCCTAGTAGCGCCACAGCTGACCGGCAATGATCTCTTCAGGAGTCTTCCCCTGCGCCCAGCTAGCTTCCGATTCACGCAGCGCGGTATAGGCTTCAAGCGTTTCAGGCCAAATTGCTTCGCGTACCGCATCATTGGAGTTCAGAGCCTTGAGTCCCTCAGCAATGTTCGTCGGCAGCAGGCTAATCCCCTTGGCCTCACGGGTCGAAGCAGAAAGCGTACTGGGCTCCACATCGACGGGTTCGGGCAAAACAAGTTCACGCCGAATACCGTCGAGCCCGGCTGAGATGACGGACGCGATCACCAGATAGGGGTTGCCCGCGGCGTCGGAGGATTTGAGTTCAACGTTGGCATAGCCGGGGCCGAGCAACGGTCCGGCCGCCACATAACGCAGCGTCGCCTCCCGGTTCTCCACTCCCC
>JASGFW010000192.1:0-4432 GCA_047605305.1 Gordonia sp. (in: high G+C Gram-positive bacteria) | reverse complement strand
CATGGCTCAGTCGCGGGTCGGCCGCCGGGCCTCGTCGATCAGCAGGATCGGGATGCCGCCGCGCAGCGGGTAGGCCAGGCCGCAGTCGGTGCCGGTGCAGACCAGTTCGGACGCCTCGTAGTCCCAGGTGAAGGTGCTGTGGCAGGCCGGGCAGACCAGCAGGTCGAGCACGTCGTGGGTCAAATCAGGCATCTGCTCCTCCTCGGATGATGGCCAGCGCCTCGTCGCGCAGGGACGCCATCTGCGCGTCGTCGCCGGCTTCGACGTTGAGCCGCAGCAGCGGCTCGGTGTTGGACGGCCGGACGTTGACCCACCAGCCGTCGCCGGCGATGGTCAGTCCGTCGTCGTTGTTCTGGTCGCCGCGGCCGGCGAAGGCGTCCGCCAACCGGCTGAGCACGGCGGGCACGTCGGCCACCGTCGAGTTGATCTCGCCCGAGTCCGCGTAGGCGGGCAGTCCGGCGACCAGTTCGGACATGGTGCCGCCGCTGCGGGCCAGCAGGGCGAGCACGTGCAGTCCGGCCAGCATGCCGGTGTCGGCGCCCCAAAAGTCGCGGAAGTAGTAGTGCGCGGAGTGTTCGCCGCCGAAGATCGCGTTGTGCTGCGCCATCTTCGCCTTGACCGCGGTGTGGCCGACCTTGGAGACCACCAGGGTGCCTCCGGCGTCCGCGACGACCCGGTCGACGGCACGGGAGGTGATGGTGTTGATCACGATCGTGCCGCCGGGTTCGCGGGCGAGTTCCTGCTGGGCGATCAGGGCGGTGATCAGGGACGGGCTGACCACGTCGCCGCGCTCGTCGACGATGAAGCAGCGGTCGGCGTCGCCGTCGAAGACGAGCGCCAGGTCGGCGCCGTGTTCCACGACGGCCCGTTGGGCGTCGAGCAGGTTCTCGGGTTCGAGCGGGTTCGGCGGATGGTTGGGGAAGCTGCCGTCCAGTTCGGTGAACAGGCCGATGGTCTCGATGTCGAGCGGGCCGAGGACGGCGGGCGCGGTGTGTCCGGCCATGCCGTTGCCGGCGTCGTAGACGACGGTGAGCCGGCGCATGCCGTCCAGCGGGACGAGGTGGTGCAGGTGGGCCGCGTAGTCGACCAGGACGTCCTGCTCGCGCCGGGTGCCCGGCTGCACCGCCGGCGCCAGCTCGGGCCCCATGGCCAGTTCGGCGATCCGGACGAGCATCTCCGGCTCGATCGGGGCGGCTTGGGCGAGGCAGAATTTGACGCCGTTGTAGTCGGCGGGGTTGTGCGAGGCGGTCAGCTGGATGCCCGGCATGTCGAGCAGGCCGGACGCGAACCAGAGCTGGTCGGTGCTGGCCAGGCCGATGTCGATCACGGACGCGCCTTGGCCGAGCGCGCCGTCGATGAAAGCGGCCGCCAGCGCCGGTCCGGTGTCGCGCATGTCGCGTCCGAGGACGAACTCGCGCCCGGCGAGGCCGAGCACCTGGACGAAGGCGGCACCAACGGCACGGGCGCCGGCGACGTCCCATTCGGGCTGGTCACCGCTGACTACGCCGCGAATGTCGTTGGCTTTGAAAATCGTTGGGGTGAGCACGGTTGGAAGCCTAGTGCCCGGTACCTGCGGATCGCGGGGGTTGTCCGTGCGGCACGGCTCACAGATCGGCGATGACCGACAGATGACCCTTGCGACGGGTCACGGCGGGCGCCGGCAAGTCGACTTCGCCGCCTGATCCGGCGACCCGGACGGCCTGGGCGAGGGCTAGCAGATCATCGGTGGAATGACCGGGGTCGGCGTCCGAGGCGGGCAACCGGATCACCTCCCAGCCGCGCGGCACCGACAGCCCAGCGCTGTGCGCCGCGCACAGGTCGTAGCAGCCCGGCTCAGCCCGCAGCGCGAGCGGTCCGAGAACTGCGGTGGAGTCGGCGTAGGCATAGGTGAGCGTGGCTACCGCGGGCACCGAACACCCCGTCCGCGAACACGACCGTGACCTCACCGGGGTGACACTACTCGCTCCGTCGGCGATAGTCGCGGAACCTCCAGCACAGGTGCAGGGTTGGCGCCGACCCTCGGTCGGACGCGGTGGGCCGTCCTTGTCGCGACCGGTCTTTGATTCACAGAGCCGACACGGAGATGCCTAACATGAGCGACAGCGTTCCGCTACCAGCTGCACCACACATCGAGTTCGGCTTGACAGTGATGCGGCGCAGACCGGAAGACGCTTGCGATCGAGCCGACCAGGACGCTAGCGGTTTAAGTGACTAGAAGATGGGTAGACCTTTCTGGCAGCCGGAGTCCTTCCTAGGACCACTAGAAAGGAATGATGGCCCGGCCACGAGCGGTCGGGATCGGTGAATCACGCACAAGCTCTTCCGCGATATGATCAAGATCGGGGTAGATTGCTGCCTCAGTATATCCTGCTACAGTCAGCTCTTCTGCAAATCGAGGGATTGCCTCAGACTCGATCCTAAAGCGGGCAAGCAATGCGGGACGAAGCTTCTCCTCCTGCTCCAGCGGACACAGTTCGGCTCCGTGAATAGTGAATCCACCTTGTTGAACAAGCATACGAATGTCGAATTCAACGCTCATCGCCGCATAGACGGGTGGATCAAACTTAGGCAACTCCGATTCGAGTGCGGGGTCGTAAAAGGCCTCCGTCACAAGGCGGTTGACCACACCGGACTCGATGGCTCCCAGAATGGCTCCTTGTGCAGGGCAGGTGATCTCGTTAAGCGCACGCGGATCCAGAACCCACACGTCTGCCGCGTAACCTGGTTGCGCTGCGCGACCCCAGAAGGGAGGAAGCGCGGACTCAACTGCGAAATATGCAGCGACGAGCGGTGATCTACTCCAGTCAAGAAGTCTCGTAGGCAAACGATGATGCTGCATCAACGCCAGCCACTGAGCTCTCTGGTCGTAGCCAAGATGGCGTGAGAGATGCATTGCGGCCCGGCTCCGAAATCGGTGGGTCAGCAGTCGCTCGACCGCAGTTCGCTGATTCGACGGTACGCCCCTGAATACTGAAGGAAGCAGTTCGTAACTTGTCCGGGAATGCCCTCTGAACCAGAGCTCAGGGCGGCTTTTGTCCGGATCGGCAGGCCGTGCTAGGTCAGCGACCTTCGTCAGCAACTCGCCGGGGGACGCGACCCGCTCGGGCTGAAGCACCTCGTCAAAATCCATGGCTGCATGATATCATAGTGGCAAGCTGACTCACATTGAGGCCAGCTCGGTCTTTGACGCGATCATCGTATTCCCCACGCATGGAATCGGCCATGTTGGGACTTGCTGACCGATCGCCGTCGCGGCCAGGCTCGGCCAAGCGCCGAGGGTGCCGCGGCTGCGCAGACCAATACGCCCACTGCTCGGCGCAAGCGGCAGTTCACCCGTGGCGGTTCTGCTAGGTCTCCCGGCAGAACCGGTGGCGACTAGCGGGCTCAATGCTTGCGGCAGGAGGCCCTGCATGACAGATTGACAGCAGTCGCAATATCTAGTCTTGAGTTTGGAGAGCGGATGCCTGAGGTGCACACCGGAGTTGTTGAGACCCATCGTGTTGCGCCCGACGGGCCCAGCGATAGGGCACCGACCACCCGCGAAGCCCCTGCGCAGGCAACTCTTCGGCGGGACCGTCGGGAACGGCGCGACAAGGCAGCCCAAGCGTTGGCAGAGTTCTCCAACGAGATCGGATTTGTCGACTGACGGGTCCGTCGTCCTGGCCGACCACCATGCTCTTCCGGCGAACCAGGCGCGGCTACTCCTTTGGGACGAAGGAAGGATCTATAGAGATCCACTGGAATCCCGGGACGGCGCAGAGGTTGGCGTCGCTGACTCAGAGGTGCCGCGTCGGATCCATGCGCTGGTGCAGGATGCGGATCACGTCTACGTAATCGGCACCTTCGACGTAGAAGACCATGTGGCTGCCGACGCTGTAGCGACGATATCCCGCGCGGATCTCGTCGCACACACGCCCGCGGCGGGGATCGGCAGCGATTCGCTCAATTGCGGCCTGGATCTCCGTGACGTAGGTCTCGGCCTGCCTGGCGTCCCACCGCTCCTCGGTGAAGTCCCAGATCGACGACAGATCACGTTGGGCGGCGGAAGTGAGCCGATAGAGGCTCATGCCCGCTTGGATGCAATGAAGGCGTCGAAGTCGAAGGGCTCGGGACCACCACTTTCTTCACCTTCGACGAGCGCAGCACGCAACGCAGCCAGTCGCGTTTCGTGGTCCTCCAGCAGTCGGAGGCCTGCCCGAACGACCTCGCTAGCGGATCGGTAGCGCCCTGACGTGACCTCCCGGGCAAGAAAGTCTGTGAAGTGATCGTCCAGGCTGACCGAGGTGTTGCGCGCCATGCAGGGATTGTACCAAGGATTGGTAGAGCGGGCACTCAGCGCTCGGACCAAGTGACCCTCGGAGGGCTATCGGGCCTCCGTCACTCCCAGTCGTCGTCGGTGGCCCAGCCTTCGGGGTCGAGTTCTTCCAGCGGG
>JASGFW010000191.1:0-4589 GCA_047605305.1 Gordonia sp. (in: high G+C Gram-positive bacteria) | reverse complement strand
GCCAGTTGGGTCTGGTGGCCGCCTCCGCGGTCACATACGGTGGGGGAAATCCGCCGAACCCGGACGTGTCCCGGTGTGGTGGGCGGATGTCGAGCTGGCAGGGAGGCACGGTGCACAGAGACGGCGACGGCTGGGTATTCGATCCGGACGGGAGTCGGTACTGGGGGTTGCATGGTGCTGCGGGTCTGCTGTTGCGGGCTCCGCTTGGCGACGGCACGTCGGCGGTGCTGCTGCAGCATCGTGCGGCGTGGTCGCATCAGGGGGATACCTGGGCGCTGCCGGGAGGTGCGCGCGATTCACACGAGAGTGCTGTGGACACCGCGGTGCGGGAAGCGGATGAAGAGGCCGGTATCGGCGGATACGACCTGCAGGTGATCGCGACCGTGGTCACCCATCGTGCCACCAATGGGTGGACATACACCACCGTGATCGCCGCCGTCGGCGAACCGATTCCCACCCGGCCCAACGGGGAGTCGACGGAACTGCGGTGGGTGCCTGAGGAATCGGTCGCGACGTTGCCGCTGCATCCGGCTTTCCGGCAGAGCTGGCCAACCCTGCGTGAACGTCTCGCGGCTCTCGACCTGCCCGGCTGAGGCGGCCCGGCCCCGCATACGGGGCGATTACTCGGGCTATTCGCCGAGGGTCACACCACGCCGCAGGGCGGTGGCCGCGGCCGCGGCATCCGGTGCGTCGGTGAGCGCGCGGACAACCACGATGCGTCGTGCGCCGGCGCGGCGGACCGCGGGCAGCCGCGCCGCGTCGATACCGCCGATCGCGAACCACGGTTTGCCACTTTGATCGACCCCGCTACCGGCTCCCCACGCGGCGACCGCCGCGACCAGATCGAGGCCTGGTGCATGGCGCCCTGGCTTCGTCGGAGTCGGCCAACAGGGGCCGACGCAGAAATAGTCGACATCTGGGTCGGCGGCCGCCGCAGCGGCCTGTATCGCGTCATGCGTCGATCTGCCGATCAGTACGCCGTCCCCGACAATGCGTCGAGCCGCAGCGGGTGGTAGATCGTCCTGCCCGACATGGAGCACGTCGGCGCCGGAGAGCGCGGCGATATCGGCGCGGTCGTTGACGGCGAGCAGGGCGTTGTACTCCGCCGTCAGCTCGCGTAACCGGGCCAGAATCTCCAATTCCTCTCGCGCTTCCAGCGCACCGAAATGGGCCTCGCCCGGCGACCCTTTGTCGCGCAGTTGAACGATATCGACCCCTCCGGCCAGCGCGTCTCCGACGAATCGCAGCAGATCGCCGCGTTCACGCCGGGCGTCGGTACACAGATACAACGCGGCTTCGGCGAGCCGTTCACGCCTGCGTGCGGTCATGGGAATCAGCCTAGGTGGGCTACCATCGAGCCCAACACACGGGAGTCCGGGGAACGCCGGGCTGAGAGTGCGGGACGTCCCCCCGCTGACCGTTGAACCTGATCCGGATCATGCCGGCGAAGGAAGGATGTGTCGTTGTGTCGTCTCGGGTGGATGTGGCCGTCATCGGTGGTGGGGTCATCGGGTTGACGTGTGCGTTGACTGCCGCCGACGCGGGTCTGCGGGTCGCGGTCTATGACGCCGGGCGCGACCGGCGGGCATCGTGGGTGGCCGGCGGGATGCTGGGATCGCTCGGGGAGGGAATGCCCGGCGAGGAACGGTTGCTGGCGATCACGTCGGCATCGGTGCGGCGCTGGCCCGCGTTGGTGCGCCGACTCGATGACACTGGCACGCACGGGCTTGGCACGCATGAGGTCGCCGCGCATAAGGCCGCGTCGGTAATGGCCGCGGCCGATTCGCTTTTTGTCGCTACCACCAGCGCCGATCTGGCGGCGCTGCGGCAGTTGGCGGAGATCTCGTGGGATGCCGGGCTGGTGGAGGGCCGGCAAGTCCGGGCGCTCGATCCGGTGTGGCTGCGTGAGGTTGAGCCGTCGCTATCGTCGCGGGTGCGCGGCGGCTATCTGGCGATCGGTGAGGGCGCCGTGGACAACCGCAGACTGCTGAGCAGGCTGGGGGAGGCGATCGTCGCCGCCGGGGGCACGCTGGTGGGGCGCACGATCGGCTCGCTCGCTGATATCGACGCTGGCCAGGTGCTGTTGGCCGCCGGGGCCGGGGTACGTGAGCTGTGGTCCGGGGCGCGAATCCACCTGGCGAAAGGCGAGATCCTCCGGTTGCGGCGCACCGCGTGGTGCGTGCCGCCACCAACGCATGTGGTGCGTGCCCGGGTCGGCGGACGCGCCGTGTACCTCGTTCCCCGTGACGACGGAATCGTTGTCGGCGCAACACAATACGAGTCGGAGGAGGAGTCCGGCGCCGAGGTCGGCGGTGTTGCCGACTTGCTGGCCGATGCGATCGAGGTGATGCCGGGGCTGCGTAACTACACCCTCGCGGAGGTAGGGGTGGGATGGCGGCCGTGTTCGGCTGATGGCCTCCCCATCATTCGCCGGCTCGATGATCGGGTGTGTGTGGCGGCGGGGATGGGCCGCAACGGGATCGTGCTGGCGCCGTATGTGGCCGGGGAGGTACTGGGGTTGCTCGCACCCGCATTCGGTATGGCCGCAAGGGACATGGACGTAACAGAAATGGCTGTAGCGGAAGCTGATACAGCGCAGTCGGGTACAAGGAGGTGATCGACGGTGAACATTACGATCAACGGTGAGGTTGCGGCGTTTCCGGGTGATCCGAGCGTGGCCGATGTGGTGGGCCACTTGGGATTGTCCGACGGTGGGATCGCGGTCGCCGTCGACGGAGCGGTGGTGCCGCGCGGATGCTGGAGCACCCGGTTGATTGACGGTGCGGTCGTCGAAGTGGTGACGGCGGTGCAGGGTGGCTGACATCATGGTCAATCCGGTGTCCGATCAGCTGCGGATCGCCGACCGTGAGTTCGGGTCCCGGCTGATCATGGGTACCGGTGGCGCCGCGAATCTAGATGTCCTGCAACGTGCTCTGGTGGCTTCGGGTACCGAACTCACCACCGTGGCGATGCGCCGAGTGAGTGCCGGGGCCACCGCGGGGGTGCTTGATCTGCTACGGCGACTTGATATTTCGGTGCTGCCCAATACCGCGGGTAGCCGGACGGCGGCACAGGCCGTGCTCACCGCGCAACTCGCCCGCGAAGCGCTCGGCACCGCCTGGATCAAACTCGAAGTAGTGGCCGACGAACGCACGTTGATGCCCGATGCGATCGAACTCGTCGACGCCGCAAGGAGACTCGTCGATGATGGATTCGTGGTGCTCGCCTACACGAATGACGATCCAGTACTCGCCGCCCGACTGGCCGATCTTGGCGTGGCCGCCGTGATGCCGCTTGGGTCGCCGATCGGTACCGGATTGGGCATCACCAATGCGCACAACATCGAGATGATCGTCGCTGGGGTGACGGTGCCCGTCATCCTCGACGCCGGCATCGGAACCGCCAGTGACGCCGCCCTGGCGATGGAACTCGGCTGCGACGGCGTGTTATTGGCCTCGGCGGTTACCCGGGCCGCCGACCCGCCGCGGATGGCCGCCGCGATGGCGCGGGCGGTACAGGCGGGATGGCTGGCCGCCGGCGCCGGTCGCATCCCGAAACGTTTCTGGGCTCATGCGTCATCCCCGGAGGCCGATGTGACGGCTACGGCCGGGAAGTGCTGGCCGCCTATCTAACAAAGACACCACTTTTGTGCAGAAACACCGCCCAAAAGGTGGTGTTTTTGCACAAAAGTGGTGTGTCTGTGCCGTGACGTACCCGGCGGTGCTCAGTCGCGTTTCCGGGTGCCCGGAAGAACCCCCGCATCGATCACCGCTTTGACGAATGGTCGTATATCGGCGAGTAATTCGTCGACGCCTGGCGATGACCACACCCGTTCGCCGAGGGCATCGGTTGCCGCTTCGATCTCGTCGTAGAGCACCGCGCCCGCCGGGGTGAGCCGGTGCGAGTCCTCGGTGCGTTCGGCCAGCCCGCGGCCGACGAGCCGGTCAACGCTATCGTCCCAGTCGCCCGGCGTCCACGCCCGGGTCAGCAGCGAGCGGTCGCGGCCCAGCACGCGCCGCCGCACGGTCGGATCGGGCAGCGTCGACTCGTGGAAGGTGAGCGCGTCAATCCCGTCGAGACCGGAATTGATGAGCACCGCGATGTGATTGTCGCCGCGCCATTCTCGCAGGATCGTGACGTTATGCCACAGCCTCAGATGCGCCGGCTCGGGGACCGCCGCGCTGGCCCATGCGGCGGCCAGTGGTCGGCCGGAAAACGCGAGGCCGGCCGCGAGTGCGCCGAATCGGTCGGCGGCGGTGGCGATCACCGGATCGGTCACGAGGTCGCCGAGGATCGTGCGCAATTGTTCGTCGAGCATCTGTTCGCGGCGAGCGGCCACCCGGGCTAGGCCGACGTCGCGGGCCTGGCGCCACGCTTGCGTCACCATGCCGGGGGCGAAATTGTAGAACGACGACACGACAACGTTCGGTGCGCACTCGCCCAGCGGGGCGCCGCGAGCACCGATATAGAAGGCATATGGAGTCAATCCGGTGTCGTGCTGCGCAGCTTTGAGCCCTGGATTGAAGTATGCGAGTACGTGCAGCGGCTCAAGCGTTTCATAGGCCCGCCGAGCCGCCGAAGGCGACTGG
>JASGFW010000190.1:0-4648 GCA_047605305.1 Gordonia sp. (in: high G+C Gram-positive bacteria) | reverse complement strand
AGACCCAGCAGCTGCCGGCTGCCGCATCGACAGACGACCAGCACACCGACGATGATCAGCACACCGACGATGAGCGTGCGGCCGTCTCTGACACCCCAGACCCCGATACCCCAGACCCCGCCACCCCGAGCAGCGATACCCCGAGCAATGACCCTCCGAGCAATGACACAGCACGGACATCGGCGGCACAGGGCTGGTCGACCACCGCACACATACCTCAGGTCATTCCGGCAGCCACCACCACTCCCGAGGCAAAGCCCGCATCCGGGCGTCTCATCAAGCGGCTCATCGCCGCAGCCGTGGCGCTGATCATCATCGTTGCCGCGGTAATCGTCGGCATCTGGTTGTACCTCAACAAGCGTCCGACGGCTCCCGCGGATCAAGCGGCGAAGGCGGCTGCCGAATTCTCCGATGCGCTCTACAACGGCGACCTCGCCACCCTGCGTTCGGTCACGTGCGGCGAGGAAAACCAGTTCTACACAGGTGTCAACGACGCCGACTTCCAGAAGATCTATGCCTCGCAGAAGGCGCGTAATGAGCTGGTCAAGACGGGCGATATCAAGGCGTCGAAGGTTACCGACAACGGCAATCGCGCCATTGTCGAGGTAGTGGCCTTCCAGACCAGCAAAGCCGATGCGCCGCAGGTCGTGACGATAAACCTGCGGAAAGTCGGCGACGACTGGAAGGTCTGCACACCGCAGTGACACCGGGCGGGGAGCCTGGGCGTACACATGCCGCCGACGCAGAGACGGATGCGGCGGCGTGGACTGGTCGACGCCGATCGACGAGCAGGGGCGGCTGGGTGACCAGATCCGCCGCCGAGGCGCCCACCAAGCCGTTTGGTACCCCGGCCGTATCCACCCCGCCAGCTCACGATCGCACGCCCCTACTGCCGGCCTCCCAACAGCCAACCTCCCCACTTGCGGCCTCCCCACAGCCGCCCCCTCGGCAGCCGACGACTAATCGCGTCTTCATCCCGCCGCACCGTCGACCCGCTCGTGCGTCGCGGCGCACGGCCCGCCGCATCGACCCGGCCGTACTAGCAGCCGCCGCGGTGATGATCGCGCTCGCCGTTGTCACGCTGGTCGGGTTACTCACCCTCTAAAACGGGCGTGGGGTTCAGGGCACCTCATCGGTACCCTGAACCCCACTGCCATCAGACCCTGGCCGACGCCGTGGCGTCGTCCGAATCAGGCGCTGATCGACTTACCCACCGACCGCAGATCGGTACATGCCTCGACGACGCGTTCGCTCATCGACGCCTCTGCCTTCTTGCTCCACACTCGCGGGTCATAGGTCTTCTTGTTGCCCACGTCGCCGTCGACTTTGAGTACGCCGTCGTAGTTGCTGAAGATGTGCCCGGCGATCGGGCGCGTGTAGGCGTACTGGGTGTCGGTATCGACGTTCATCTTCACCACGCCGTAGCTCAGCGCCTCGTCGATCTCACTCTTGAGCGAACCCGATCCGCCGTGGAAGACGAAGTCGAAGGGCTTGGAGCCGTCGGGCAGACCAAGTTTCTTGGATACGACTTCCTGACCGATGTTGAGCACATCGGGGCGCAACTTGACGTTGCCCGGCTTGTAGACGCCGTGGACGTTGCCGAACGTGGCGGCAAGCAGATACCTGCCTTTTTCACCGACACCCAGCGCGTCGGCGGTCTTCTCGAAATCTTCGGGGGTGGTGAACAGCTTGTCGTTGATCTCTGCTTCGACGCCGTCCTCCTCGCCGCCGACGACACCAATCTCGATCTCCAGGATGATCTTGGCCGCGGCTGCCTGCGCGAGCAGTTCCTGCGCGATGTCGAGATTCTCATCGATGGGCACCGCGCTGCCATCCCACATATGCGATTGGAACAGTGGGTTGCGACCTGCGTCGACGCGTTCCTTGGAGATCGCCAGCAGCGGCCGCACGTAGGTGTCGAGCTTGTCTTTCGGGCAGTGGTCGGTGTGCAACGCGATGGTGATGTCGTACTTGTCGGCGATGACGTGCGCGAACTCGGCGAGCGCCACCGCGCCGGTCACCATGTCTTTAACACCGAGGCCGGAGCCGAACTCGGCTCCGCCGGTGGAGAACTGGATGATGCCGTCGCTGCCGGCGTCGGCAAAGCCCTTGATGGCGGCGTTGATGGTCGACGATGACGTGCAGTTGATCGCAGGGAATGCGTATCCTCCCGCTTTCGCCTTCTCGAACATCTCGGCGTACTGCTCAGGGGTTGCAATGGGCATTTCCGTCCTCCAACCGGTCAGGGCTTACTCTCATCGAGTCGGTCACTCCCACCCAGTATGTCAACTGGCAACTCGCTGCGCGCACCGCGTCTTGTTCGCGCACATCCCACGCTCTCACAGGGCGACCAAAGGCGTCCCAGGTAGTCTTCGACCCTGTGATCTTTTCCGCGCTCGTCCACACCACGACCACCGCCGCTCTTCCCGGCATCCTTGATCCTGTCAACGTGCTCAGCTGGTTCGGCGCGTGGGCGTTCTGGGGGCTGCTGCTGGTGGTCCTCATCGAGTCGGGAGTTCTCTTCCCGGTACTTCCCGGCGATTCGCTGCTTTTTGTCGCTGGCATGGTTGTTGCCGCGGGGGGCAAAGACGGAATCGACAAATTCGCGTCGCTGTGGCAGTTGCTGATCTTCATTCCGGTGGCCGCGATCGTCGGCGGGCAGATCGGTTACTGGATCGGCAGGTTTGTCGGCACCGAGATGTTCAAACCCGACGCCCGGTTCCTTAAGGAGCGCTACCTCACCGAAGCGCACGAATTCTTCGAGAAGCGCGGGCCTATCACCATTTTCCTGGCCCGCTTCGTTCCGATCGTGCGTACGATTGCCCCGATCGTGGCCGGTGCCGCACGCATGAAGTGGCCGGTGTTCGCCGTCTACAACGTCGTCGGTGCGATCGTCTGGGGTGTGAGCATCACGCTGCTCGGCTACTGGCTGGGCGGATTCGAGATTGTGCAGAAGCTCGTCGAACCGATCTTCATCGTCATTGTGGTGGTGTCGGTCGCACCGATGTTCATCGAGTGGTACCGCCGCCGCCGCTCCGCCGCGTAGCCACTCACCAGGCCGCGTCGAGATCTGCGTGTTGCCGCACCCAGGCGTGCATAGCGATCCCCGCGGCCACGCCGGCGTTAATGCTTCGCGTGGACCCGAACTGCGCGATCGACACGGTCATCGCCGCACGCTCTTGCGCGTCGGCGCTGACTCCGGGACCTTCCTGCCCGAAGAGCAACACGCATTCGCGCGGCAGATCCGCCGTCTCAAGCCGTTGCGCGCCGGGAGTGTTGTCGACGGCCACCACCGCCAGGCCATGCTCGTCAGCCCATGCGATCAACGCGGCCACATCGTCATGGTGTTCAAGGTGCTGATACCGGTCGGTCACCATGGCGCCGCGACGATTCCAGCGCCGTCGGCCGACGATATGCACCGCGGCCGCCGCGAAGGCGTTAGCGGTACGTACCACCGTGCCGATATTGGCGTCATTGGCAAAATTCTCGATGGCCACATGGAAGGGATGCCGCCGCTCGTCGATGTCGTCGACGATGGCCGCCCGCGTCCAATACCGGTATGCGTCGACCACGTTGCGCGTGTCGCCGGAGATCAGTAGGTCCTGGTCATAACGCGGATCGTCGGGCGGCGCGGTGCCGTACTCGCTGACCCACGGCCCAACCCCGATGACCGGCCCCGACTGCCATTCCGTCGGTCCTGGCTCGGAGTCGACCGGCCGGCCCGACGGAGGTATCTGATTCACCCCGCCGCGTACCTCAGGCGAGCCCGATGTCGGCGAGCCCGAGCAGCGAACGGTAGGGCACGCCGAGCTTGCCGATCACCTCATCGGCGCCGGTCGCGCGGTCCACCACGGTAGCCACGCCGACCACTGTCGCACCGGCTTCACGTGCCGCAATGACCGCGGTCGACGGCGAACCACCGGTGGTGCTGGTGTCCTCGACGATCAGCACAGCCTTACCCGCGATGTCGGGGCCCTCGACTTGGCGCTGCAATCCGTGCGCCTTGGCCGCCTTGCGGACCACGAACGCGTCGATCGGACGCCCGGGGGCATGCAGGATCGCCGTCGCTACCGGGTCGGCTCCGAGGGTCAACCCGCCGACCGCCGTATACGCCCAGTCGGCGGTCAATTCACGCATTAATCGACCGATAAGCGGTGCTGCCGCGTGATGCAATGTGGCCCGCCGCAGGTCGACGTAGTAATCGGCTTCGCGGCCGGAGGAGAGGGTGACGCGGCCGTGCACCACTGAGAGCTCGGCGACGAGCGCGGCCAGCGCGGCACGGTCGGCGGCGTTGACCTCTGGTGTGGTGCCTGACCCAAAAGGCGTTGGCGTGGAGGGCGTTGGCGAGGTCACGGTCGACTCTCTCTCACTGGTCGTGCTCTGGTGGTAATGCGGCAAGGCCGCAGGCGACTCTAGTCACGGCGATGACGGTTCGGGCGTCCGGGTGTCTCGGTGTCATCGCTGCCGTTCTGCTCGTCGCGCACAGGTATTGGGGTCACGCCCCAGCTGGCAGTGGTGGGGGCGGAACGCGGCGCCCGCGACCGTACCGTATCTGATGCTGCGGCGCGCACGGCGGCGGCGCGTTGCTTATCGCGCATCGACTCGGTCTTCTCGTCGGCGAATTCGGCGCGAATCGGCCCGTGTGGGT
>JASGFW010000189.1:0-4735 GCA_047605305.1 Gordonia sp. (in: high G+C Gram-positive bacteria) | reverse complement strand
TGCGCCACGCGATCCGCATCAGCTCGGTCGCGGTGCTCTTCGAGGCTTGGGTCGCCAGCCAGGCGACTTGGTCATCGAAGGCCAGCGTGTGCCCGGCGTCGTGCCGGGCACATGGCACGTGCGCCACGACCACCCCATGGTCACGACACCGAACGCGCGGGGAGTCGGCCTCCAGCCACGTGATCGTCGTGCCCAGATCCAGCGACCGCCACCGACGCCGACCAGGCCCCGCGTCGTATCCCGGACACCGGCGCTGGCACAGCCCGCACCGACTCCGCTGACGGCTGACCGGCCGCACATGCGCGACAACCACCTGCGCGTCCTCGTTCGAACTCGACCCGCCCGATGATCGTCTTCTCGACCCCAAGCAAACCCCGCCATAGGCTGACATCACCTACGCCGCTCTTCTGTGCACCCCGAGATTAGCGCTGGCCGACGCGCGACACTCTGACGCGCTTCACGCTGGCCCAACCCGCGGATGACATACCCCTATCCAGCAACCCCGTAGATCGCGTAGCTTGTGGTGATGCACAACGATGTCCGGGCGCACCCAACACGACGAGGCACCCTGGCCGCCGGGGCACTCGCATTGGCCGGGGTCGCCATCAGCACCCGGCCAGCCCATGCCGCCGACTACATCTCTACTGCGGAGAAAGGTATCGCTGGCGGAGTCGCAACGCTTGACTCGTCTGGAATGGTGCTCGATGCCTCGGAAATCGGCATCGACTCTCGAACGGTAGCGGACCATGCCTACGTTGTGGCTACCGCTACCCGATTCAATGATGAGACGGCCAGCCCGGCGACGATCATCGATCCGACTGGAACCACAGACTCGTCGAAAGGCATCGGCGCCGCGATCGCTGCAACTCCTGAAGGTGGCACGCTCGTCGTTCCGAACGGTACATATCGAATAACCTCAACCATCACGATCACCAAATCGATCACACTTCAACTCTATGGAACCACATGGGAGATAGATGGGGACTTCCCCTTCATTCAATTCAACGGAACACTTGGAACTACTCAGCCGGTATCCGCTGTCGTCGACACGCAATTCAGCTCGCAATCGTCCGACGGAAGCACGACAACAACCGTTGCGGCGACACAGGCAACTCTCGTAGGTCCGGCCCCCACCGATTGGACACGTGGGCGCTTCATCAAGATAGTTGCCGACGACTTCGTAACAGGTGCCCGCTCTCCGACCTCCGATCAGACCTCGGATGATGGTTACATCCAGGCAAGAGTTGGTCAGATCATGGAGATACAGGCGATCTCCGGTGTAAGCGCAACTCTAGAGGGAAAGCTACGAAAAGTATTCTCCACCAATATCCGAGCAGCCGCGTTCTTGGATTCAACGATCCGAATACTCGGCGGAACGGTCACCCGCAGCCCCGCAACACTGGCCAACAATACCGCAACACATTCGCTGATCAATATAGTCAACGCCATATCCCCTGAAATCAACGGACTGATCGTGCGCGGCACAGTTGGACCTGTTGCCATATTCATTAACTGCCTCAATCCACAATTTCGTAACAGCGTTGTCTCGTACTGCCAAAACGATCCCTCCCCAACGAACAGTAACGGCTACAAGCTCGGGTACGGCGTACAAGTAGTAAATTGCCAAGGCGGAATAACATACGGTAATCAATTCTACGATGTCCGGCATGGCTTCACAGATGATGTCCAACGTATCAAGGCTAATCAGCCAGAGCTTTACAAATACGGCTGGTCATGCGGCCATACCTTCCAAGCAAACCTTGTCCAGGGAAGCACCTCTGCAGCAGTGAGTCCTCACTCTGGGGGAGAATGTCATCAGTTCTTAGACAACCTCATACAGAATGTGCCAGCAGGTTTTGTCCTTCGAGGGGACCAGCACCTTGTCCAAGGAAATACAATCCGAGGATGCAGTGGGAACGCACTGGAATCATCAGGGGAGAATGGAGGATCATCCGGTCGTCATCGTTTCATCGGCAACCACATCGATGGCTGCCGTACGGGCTTCCTCTTCGACGGCACACTCACCGACGAATCTGACTCACCGATTCGGGAAACATCCTCCATCCTGCTCATCGACAATCATATTAGCGGAGTCACGGCTAGAATTGGTGGGATGCGGCGGGCACACCTCGATATGCGGCGAAACTCATACGTCCTCGACTCTGTGTTCAAGAACAACGACCGCGCAGAGGGCTACAAGGCTCTGATCACCGTTCAGGACAGCAGGATATACTCGATCGACAACCTGATCGATACGACCCATTCACCGTTGATCGGATCGACGGACCCCAGCAAGACAGTACCGGTGCTAGATATATCCTCAGCGATCTCATCGGATATCGTCGGTGACTTCCGCATTCGCAACAGTAATAGCGCTCAGCAGTTTGTATCCCTAGTCACAAGGTCAGGATCTTCCACTGGCTCACTCATCAGGCTCAATTTTAAAGTTTCCTTCGGATGGATAATCACGTTTGACGCACCGATCCAGTACTTCCCTAACCCGTCCGTCCTCAAAACTTCAACCGTCGAGGGCATTGGGTCATATCTGGAAATCGATCCTACCGAGAATAACCTATCAAATTCGACGATAGTCCTGACTCCTGCTTCCCAATCCGAGACAGAACCATTAGGCCTGCGGATTGCCACGACGCGCACCGCCGGTAACATCACAGTTCGAATTGCCCCCACAGCAAATATCACGCTGTCTACAGCAGGATGGGGATATCTCAACCCCCGGGACGGGCAGATCGTTGGGTTGCACAACACATCTTCAACCCACTCCATCACAATACCGGGAACCGCGCCCTTCTTCTTTGTTTCGAACGCGGGAAACGGCATGGATTTCATACTGCTCCCCGGCGAAAGCATGCTTCTCAGCCTGAGCGGAACTCGCGCGCGACAGATCGGATCAGGTGCTTCCTTCGCCGCGGCCATGGAGCAGGCAGCCTCGGCGGACCCCAGCTCACCGCCGTCGTCGATAGGATTGTTCTATATACGCCTTGACACCGGAAGAGTTTGGATCTCAAAAGGCGTCTCGGTCGTGTCCGATTGGGTCGCACTCAATTAACTTCGAAGGTTATTTTTGGGTGGTTTCCGAACCGAGCCGATTCACCGGGTCTGTCAACTTGACGGTGTAACTGGTTGTGTTGTTAGGGTCGATTTTCATCGGTTGGTTGAGTTGTGGCGTTCGGCGTCGGTGCCGGGGTTGTGGTGCGGATTCTGGGCTCTTCGGACATCCGGTGGGGGTTATGGGGTGAGGCCGCCGGCGGCGAGGAGCATTCTGAGGCGGTAGTTGTGGCGGTTGCGGTAGCCGCGTGCGAGTCGGCGGTGGAGCTCGATGATCCCGTTCACGGCCTCGGTGCCGCCGTTCGATGAGCGGCCGGTGGTGAAGTACGCCAAGAACGCTGGCCGCCAGCGGCGGAGGGTGCGGCCCAGGCGTGCGATCTCGGGGATCGGGCAGGTGTGGAACGTGTCGACGACCTTCTCGGCGATCCGCCGCCCCTCGCCGAGGTTCTTCGCATGATAGGCCGAGCGCAGCTGCTGCGCGCACTGCCACGCGACAAACACTTCGTCGTGAGCTTCGTCGGCTTCGATCGCCGTGGCCAGCCTCGCGCGTTGCTTGTCGGTGAGGTTCTCGGCCCCGGCGCGGAGGATGGTCTGAATCCCGTAGAGCGGGTCGCCCTTCCGTCCGCGGTGCCCGAGGGTGTCTTGCTGGACGCGGCGGCGGACCTCGTCGACGGCGGCGGTGCCGAGCTTGACGACGTGGAAGGCGTCGAGGACGGCGGTGGCGTCCTCGAGCTTGTCGTCGATCGCGGTCTTATATCCCGCGAACGGATCCAACGCCGCGACCTTCACGTTCCTCCGGAACGCGTCGCCCCGCTCACCGAGCCAGGACGCGTAGGCCTTCCCGGATCGTCCGGGCACGAGGTCGAGCAGCCGGGCGCGCGTGTTTCCGTGCTTGTCGCGGCTCAGATCGACCATCCCGGTCAGCTCCTTCGGGCCCCGCTTGCGAGGGTCGACGTGATGCCAGATGTGCTCGTCGACACCGAGGGTCGTGACGTCCTCGAACCGGGACTCGTCGGCCGCGAGCTTGACGAGCTCGGGTTCGATGGCCCGCCACACCGTCTTCCACGACGTGCCGAACTGACGAGCCAGACCATGGATCGTGGCGTGCTCACGACGCAGCTGCCCGATCGCCCAGTCGACGGCGCGCTTCGTGATCGACCCCCGCATGGCGACCAGGGACGGGAGCTGCTCCACGAACGCCTTCCGGGCGCAGCCGTGATCGTCGCACCGCCACACCCGTTGCCGCCACACGATCCGCACCCGGGTCGCGCCGGGCACGTCATGCAGCACCCGACGGCGACGCCCACGGCCGACTGCGACCACACCGCACGACGGGCACCCCGTCGGCGCGGCCGGGCTCGAGACCGTCACGATCAGCAACCCGTCACGGCGGTCGACGTGCTCGACATGGACACCATCAAGACCGACCAGAAGATCGCAACGGGAACACGGGCAGAAGGCAGAGCGCGCGTCAGCGCACCCCGAACTATGGTGAGACACGTCGAGGTCCTCGCGATGGAACAGCAGTTGGCGCTACTGATCCTCGGGGACCTCGACCCCTACCCGCCGACCATCACCCGGCGAGCCTCACCCCCCACCGGATGTCCGAAGAGCCGCATTGATCCGCGGCTTGGTCTGGCACAGGATCGCGTCTCTTCGCGAGCGAATC
>JASGFW010000188.1:0-4774 GCA_047605305.1 Gordonia sp. (in: high G+C Gram-positive bacteria) | reverse complement strand
GCGGCCGGCGCCTTCTTATTCGCCTCGGCGCCCAGCCCGGTACCGGTCAGGTCATCCTCGCGGAAGCAGGTGCTACGCAAGACGTGGTGGAAGGTCACCAGGCCGTACAGCAGCGGCAGGCTCAGAACGGCGGCGATCATCCGGGTCGGCGAGATGGTGACCGAGTCGAGCGTGACCGAGCCGATGAGGATGGAACCGATCTGCTTGAAGAGGTAGAGCGAGAGTGCGTAGGCGAAGTACGCGGCGGTCAACGACTTGGTGACGGTGAGGTCGTGCAAGCTGACGAACTGGCCGAAATTCTTGCCTTCATTACGGTTGTGACCCAGACCGATGAGGATATCGATCGGAGCGCCACCCAGGTAGGGGACCCAGTCACCGAAGAACGAAGCCAACTGTTCGGCCGAATTGAAGTCGGCCGGGTCGGCCGGGATCAGGTTGAGTGGAACCTGAATCGACTCCATCTGCCGCAGAATCACGTTAATCTGCGCATCGATCTGCCGACGGGCATTGTCATTTGCCGCGGTGGCCTTAGCCGACTCTCCGACGCGCTCGACGATGCGTGCCAGAGTCTGATCGCCGATCGGGGCGCAGGTGTCTTTATCGGCCAGCGCCAGCTGGTTGGCGGCGCCCTGGACCAGCGGGCTGATCGGGATGTGGTACTTGACGGTTTCGCTGGGCCTGCCTGCCGCATCCTTCTGTTCGTCGGTGACGCGCGCGACGCACTGGTTCAGGAATGAGCTGGCGATGCCCTGGTAGAGGGCCGCCAGCCCGGACCGCGAAGCGGTGAACGCCAAACTCAGCAGGTTGTTGTACGTGATGTAGCTCGACAGCTCATCCAGCGGCGACACGGCGTCGGTGAACGGCGAGCCGAGGCTGGGCAGCATGGCCAGGCCGAAGCGGATCGGTGCGAGGACGCCGACGAACACGTACAGCCACACCGACTCGACCGCTTCGGTCAGCGTGATGTTCTCGACCGCGATCGTTTCGTTCTGCTTTCCGTCACGGATCTTGAGCAGATCGTTGACGACGAGCTCCGAGAGTGGTGTCCGATACTTCGGATCGTCCATATCGGCGCCGAGCGTGAGCGGGTGCTCCGAAACGGACAACGTGGACACGTGGACGTGCGCCATCCACGCGCGGATGTTGTCCTGGTTCGCCGCCGCAGCAGCCCGTACCTGTGGTGGCAGGGTGGGCAGCAGGGATTCCATGATCGAGTCAAAGACCACTGAGAGAGTGGTGAATTCGCCGCTGACGCAGGTGGTTGCCTTGCCCTCGTTCTCGGCGAGTGGCCGCAGGAGGGAGCGCTTGGATTCGGCGATGCGCTCCTGTCGCTCCTGGTAGGTCGGGGCGGGCTTCTTGACCGGCGGTACGTGTTTCTTGACGACCGGGTGGGTGATGTTGGTGATCACCTGCGGCGCGAAGACCTCGGCGTGCCCGTTGGGCACCGATACATTGAGCAGCATGCCACCCAGGACGCCGACTGCGGCCGCCCGGATAAACCATCGCTGACCGGCCCGACCCCGCAAGCCGGCCGCGCGGCGTTGCCCGTTGGTCGTCACCTTCGACATCTATGTCACTCCTTATGCGGAATCGAGCTGTCGGGTGCGCTCGACACATGCCTCTGTGCGCACGACTCGCCCCCACGCGCACAGACCCCCGGCCCATCTGACGGAAACATTAGTCGACCCTTAGTATTTTGTGAGAATCGGGTAACGGTTTGACTCATCACATTCCGCAGTTGACCCGGATCCCACGACAGAAGTGCGGACGGTTGCGCTGGGTTTCGCCGACGGCTACTGATCGAGCGTGGCGCCGCCGTCGACCCGCAGGTCGTGGAGTGTGATGTGCCGGGCGGCGTCGGACGCCAGAAAGAGTACCGCCGACGCGATATCGGCGGCATCGGCGATGCGTCCCAATGGAATACCGAGGCGGAAGCGGGTGGGGTCGCCGGCGAGTACCGCGGCGCGCGCCGCATCATCGTCGAGCATGCCAGACAGCATCGGGGTGTCGGTGGAACCCGGTGAGACGATGTTCACCCGGACGCCGGCGCGGGCCGCATCGATTCCGACGCTGCGGGTGTAGGCCGACGCGGCGGCCTTCGACGCCGCGTAGGCGGGCATCGCGGCCCGTGGTGTGGCGCCGGCATTGCTGGAGATGACGACAACGCTGCCGCGGCCGCGACTGCTCATCGCGGGCAGGGCGGTGTCGAGCAGATTTCGCACGCCCGTCGCGTTGACCGCGAGGCAGCGGTCCCAATCGTCGCTCATCACCCCCGCCGCGCACACCAGGATGTCGATCGGCCCATGTTGTGCTTCGGCGCGCGCCCAACCCTGGGCGACGGATTCGCGATCGGTCACATCGAGGACGTCGGTGTTGTTGTCCCCGTGGAGGTCCCACGCCTGAACCGTCGCGCCAACGGTGCGGAAGGCGGCGCAGATCGCCGTGCCGATCCCGCCCGCTGCGCCGGTAACCGCGACGACTCGATCCGTGACTCCGGGAATGCTCACGAGGCGATGTGCACCGAGAGATCGGGGGTGATCTGGGCCAGCAGCTGCTCGGTGGTTGAGACGGATCCGGCGCGCTTGCCGATGTATTCGACGGCCATCTGATGTTCGTCGCGGCTGAAATCGGCCAGCGCGTCGACGACGAAGAACGGTGCGACATCAGTCATGAAAGCCTCGGTGGCGCTGATCATGCAGCCCATATGCGCATAGACCCCGACGACGATCAGCTGATCGCGGCCGTGATGTCCGAGTAGATGACGCAGGTCGGTGCGCTGGAAGGCGGAATAACGCCACTTGGTGACCTGAATATCGCCCGGGCGGGGCGCGAGTTCCGCGACGATCTCCTCATCCGGTCCGCTTTGCAGGCCGCGGCCCCAGAACTCCGCCAGGATGCCCCGGCGGGACGGATGCTGGTCGCCGGGCTGGGCGGTGTAGATCACCGGGATGCCCGCACCCTCGCATGCCTCGCGGATCGCAACCATATTCGGCAGGGCAGTGGCGATCGGCTCGCTGGTCGCGTCGTAGGCGTCGATGAAGTATTGCTGCATGTCATGGATGAGCAGCGCGGCTCTCGCCGGGTCCAGTTGCCAGCGTGCCGCTCCGGGGAACGGCCCGGCCGGGATCTCGTAGGGGGCGATACGCGGTATGGACACAGCGTGAGGTTAGCCTTACGAAATGCGCGTGTCACCTTGGCCTGCCGAACTCGCCGCCCGCTATCGCGCCGAAGGACTGTGGATAGACGAGGTCTTCGACGACATCCTCGCGGGTAAAGCCGCCGACCCGGAATTCGCCGGGCGCGTGGCGGTCCTCGACGCGCAACGGAGCCTGACCTACCGCGAACTCGATGATCGGGTCGCCCGGCTGGCCGCCGGACTCGCGAACCGGGGGATCGCGCCGGATGACCGTGTGTTGCTGCAGATTCCGAATTGTGTGGCCTTCGTCGAAGTGGTGTTCGCGCTGTGGCGGCTGCGTGCGCTCCCGGTGTTCGGGTTACCCGCCCACCGCGAAGCCGAACTCACCGGCATAGCCCGCGCGGCAGGCGTGGTGGCGATCGTCTCGCCAGCCGCCCGGGCGGGCTTCGACTACCGCGGCCTCGCGCAGACCGTCGCCGATCAGGTGCCCAGCGTCCGGGAACTCATCGATTCCGACTCGCTCGAGGACCTGTGGGCCACCCCGATCACCCATGCACGGGCGCATCCCGAGGATCTGGCTTTTCTGCAGCTTTCGGGCGGCAGCACCGGGATTCCGAAGCTGATCCCGCGGACCCATGCGGACTACCTCTACAGCGTGCGGCAGAGCAATGTTGTCTGTGGTGTCGACGCCGACACCGTCTACCTGGTGGCACTGCCGGTGGCGCACAACTTCCCGATGAGCTCGCCCGGGATCCTCGGCGCCCTGCACGCCGGTGGCCGGGTTGTGTTGGCGGAGCAGCCATTACCGTCGGTGGCCTGGGAACTCCTTGAGCGCGAACGGGTGACGATGGTCGGCTTGGTGCCGCCGCTCGCCCGGGTGTGGACGGAGGCTGCCGAGCGCGGGACCGAATACGACCTATCGAGCCTGGTGACGGTGCAAGTCGGCGGGGCGCGGTGCCCCGACGAACTGGCCCGCCGGATTGGACCGGCACTCGGCGTGACGCTGCAGCAGGTGTTTGGGATGGCCGAAGGGCTCGTCTGCTACACCCGGCTCGACGACCCGACCGACGAGGTGATCGGCACCCAGGGGCGGCCTATGTCGGCATACGACGAACTGCGGCTCGTCGACGAGGACGGGAATGTCGTCGACGATGGACCGGGCTTCCTGGAGACCCAGGGGCCCTACACCATTCGCGGTTATTGGGCGGGCGCCCAGGGTGCGGGCGCAGCGAGCGGATCTGCGGGAACCGTCCCCGGTGCGCAATCATTCGCGCCGGATGGGTGGTATCGGACGGGCGACATCGTGGAGTTCTCCGCTGCCGGGAATCTGATCGTCCGCGGCCGCGGCACCGACCGCATCAACCGTGGCGGTGAAAAGGTGTCCGCCGAGCAGGTGGAGGAGGAGTTGCTTGCTCATCCGCAGATCCGCGATGCGCTGGTCGTCGCCTCGGCGGATAAGTATCTCGGTGAGCGCACCTGCGCCTACGTGATCCCGGTCGATCCGTCAGCACCGCCGACGCTGCCTGAGATTCGGGCGTTTATGCGTAAGGCCGGGCTGGCTGAGTGGAAACTCCCCGACATTCTGGAAATCTTGGAACGTTTCCCGGAGACGGGGGTGGGCAAGGTGAGCCGCAAGAA
>JASGFW010000187.1:0-4830 GCA_047605305.1 Gordonia sp. (in: high G+C Gram-positive bacteria) | reverse complement strand
CTGGGTGTGCGGCCTCTATTCCATGCATGAGGATCGATGCGAGTTGGCGGTAGGCGCTGGCGTCGTCGAGTCCTGTCCGTGAGGCAACCTCTCGACGTTGGATGCGGCTCATCATGGTGGCGGCAAGATCGCCGGCGAAGGCGGCGTCGACATCGCGGAAGTCGCCCGCGTCCACCCCGTCGGAGATGAGTTCGCGGACTCGGCGCGCGGCGGCCGCTGTGTTGTGTTCATAGAGTGCACGGGTCGGGGAGAAATCGTGCAGATCGGCCATGAATTGTTCGGAGGCGGGGGCCAGTGCGTCGCCGACGGCGATCAGGTAGGTGATCACGGCGTCGCGCGCGTCGGTTGCCGCGACGACACGGGATTCAACCCGCGCCGTCGCCGAACGAAAGAAGTGCGTGACCGTCTTGGTGACGAGTTGCTCCCTGCTGTCGGCAAGGGTGTACAGCGTGGATTTCGAGCAGCGCAGCCTGGCGGCGAGGTCGGCGATCGCAAGGTGAGCGAAACCCTCGGCCAGCATCAGGTTGAGCAAGCCGTCGAACAGATCGTTTCGCCGCTGGGTAGAAAATGCGGGCGTAGAAAATCCCGGCGCAGACAATTCGGGCGTGGCAGGTTCGGCGCGCGTCATGCATCTCTCCATGGTTCTGGTGGTGCCGCCATAGTACTGAGAGACGTACTGGAGTACTGTCACTAGTAGCGGTGTTTCTCGACCGCCCTACCCGTCCCGCCACCGACGCCGGAGGACCTTATGCCCGTCGATCGTCTGCTGCCCACCGAAGAGGCCCGCGATCTGATCGCGCTCGCCCGTGACTTCGCGGATAAGCGATTTCTGCCGATCGTCGACGAGTACGAGAAGGCGGAAAAGTATCCGGACGGGTTATTCGCCGAACTCGGCGCTGCGGGCCTGCTCGGCCTTCCGTATCCCGAAATCTGGGGTGGCGGCGGCCAACCGTATGAGGTGTACCTACAGGTACTTGAAGAATTGGCCGCGCGCTGGGCGGCGGTGGCCGTCGCGGTGAGCGTGCACGGGCTCGCCTGCCATCCGGTCTTTAACTTCGGCACCGAGGAGCAGAAGCAGCGTTGGCTGCCCGATCTACTCGAAGGCCGACTCGTCGGAGCTTACAGTCTCAGCGAGCCGCAGGCCGGTTCGGATGCCGCGGCGCTGGCGTGTAAGGCCACTGCCGTCGAAGGTGGCTACCGGGTCAACGGGGCCAAGGCGTGGATCACCCACGGCGGCATCGCTGATGTCTACAATCTGTTCGCGCGCACCGGCGAAGGATCAAAGGGTGTGTCCTGCTTTCTCGTTGCCCGTGACACGCAGGGGCTCACCTTCGGTAAGCCGGAGGAGAAGATGGGTCTGGCCGCGGTGCCCACCACCTCGGCGAGTTATGACGATGCACTGGTCACCACCGACCGTCGACTTGGCGCAGAGGGCCAGGGATTGCAGATCGCCTTCTCGGCCCTCGATTCCGGCCGGCTGGGTATCGCCGCGGTGGCCACCGGGCTCGCCCAAGCCGCGCTCGATGCCGCCGTCGATTATGCACAGGAGCGAACATCCTTCGGCCGCAAGATCATCGACCATCAGGGACTGGGATTTCTGCTCGCTGATATGGCGGCCGCGGTGGATTCGGCACGGGCAACCTATCTCGATGCCGCTCGCCGGCGAGATGCGGACCGGCCGTATTCACGGGCCGCGGCAACGGCGAAACTCGTGGCCACCGACGCCGCTATGAAGGTCACCACCGATGCCGTGCAGGTGTTCGGCGGATACGGTTACACCCGCGATTTCCGGGTGGAACGCTACATGCGCGAGGCTAAAATCACCCAGATCTTCGAGGGCACCAACCAGATTCAGCGACTCGTCATCAGCAGGGCGCTCGCCGGTTCAGCCTCTGCCGGCACACGGAAAGCCCCGACATCACGCTAGGTTTAGATATCGCTTTGGGTGCCAGTATTTCCGACGCCGATCGGGCGATCACCGATTGGGTGGTCGCCCATCGCGCACAGCCGTGGACGTGCTTCGCGTATGCCGTGACGGTGCTGGGCAATACGGTCACATTGGGCATCATTGCCGTCATCGCGGCGGTAGTGTTCGCACGCGGTCGGCACGTCGCTGAAGCGATGCTCATGCTTGCTGGTCCGGTATCCGGGTATCTCGTGATGATCGGTGTGAAACAACTGTTTTCGCGGCCGCGGCCGCCACACGAGGATCGCCTACTGCAGATCGAGAGTTATTCGTTTCCGTCCGGGCATGCCATGATGACGATGATCGTCTTCGGTCTGCTGGCGGTGGTTATATGCCGCCTCACCGGTGGGATGTGGATGCGTAGATGGGTGCCGGCGGGAGCGGTGTTGGTGTCGGTATTCGTCGGAGTGACAAGAATTTACCTTGGGCTACACTGGTTTTCCGACGCGCTCGCGGGGTGGATCCTCGGCGTGCTGTGGGTAGGCGTGTGCGCGGCGGTATTCAGTTCTCGCGCGTCGCGTGACCGGGCATAGAGGCGACGACGAGGACCGACGCGGGCTGTGGTGAGGTTGACCGGAGGCGATGCGGGTCGCCGGCGGAGAAATATGCGCAATCGCCAGCGTCAAGGTTCACGTCGGTCTCGTTGACGGTGAGGATCGCGGTCCCGGTCAGTACGTAGACGAATTCTTCGCCAGGATGGCGCACTGGTGGTTCGGTTGTCTGCGTCGGGTGAACGATGAACGGATGCATCTGTTTACCCGATCGGATCGCGGCGACCGGATCGTATACCGGCAAATCCGCCGACGTCGCCCGCAGCCGATGTGTCGATCTCTCGACGACGACGTCGGTTGCGGTGGAGACGGAATCGGCGAATACCTCGGCAACGTCGACGCCAAGCACCTCGGCGATACGTAATGCGACCGATATTGACGGCGAGCTGCGGCCTCGCTCCAGTTTCGAGAGGTAACTCTTTGTCACGCCAGCTTGTTCGGCGAGGGCGGCGAGGGTCAATCCGGCGTTAAGCCTGTGGATTCGAATCATCGGGGGACGGATATTCCCTTCATGGTGCACAGCGGGTTTCCTCTGCCTCATAGCGTACACAGCAGTCCTATATGACAATAGTCGCCGATATGACACCAGTTGACGATATGACACACGTGTCCTATCGTATGGATTGCCACCGCTTCGACCAGAAAGTGCAGGAATATCCATGTCTGTGACGATGAACCTCGGCAAGCAGGAACTCATGACTTCTGCCGAGATCTCGATGCGCACCAAGATTGCGACGCAGGAGTGGACGGACCGGGAGAAGCTGGCGCTCACCTGCCGGGCTCTGTACGACGAGGGGCATAACTCCGGTCTCGCCGGGCAGATTTCGGCGCGCGGCGACGTTGAGGGCACCTTCTGGACTCAGCGTCTTGGGCTGGGCTTCGACGAGATCACCAGCGCGAACCTGCTGCTCGTCGATGAGGATCTCAACGTGCTTGAGGGTGACGGTATGGCCAATCCCGCCAACAGGTTTCATAGTTGGATCTATCGAGCACGCGCCGACGTCAACTGCATCATCCACACTCACCCGATGCACGTCGCCGCGCTGGCGATGCTGGAAGTGCCGCTACAGGTCTCGCAGATGGATATCGCGCCGCTCTACGACGACTGCGCTTTTCTGAAGGACTGGCCGGGAGTGCCCGTCGGAAACGAAGAGGGTGAAATCATCTCGGCCGCACTTGGCGATAAGCGTTCGATATTGCTGGCCCATCACGGTCAGCTCGTCGTCGGCAACACCATCGAGGAGGCGTGCTCGCTGGCCCATCTGATCGAACGAGCCGCTCATCTCCAGTTGTTGGCCATGGCGGCCGGTGAGATAGCGCCGCTGCCGCCGCGACTCGCGCGGGAGGCACACGACTGGACACTCTCTCCGCGTCGCAGTATCGCCAACTTTCAGTACTACGCCCGGCGTGCCCTGCGTCATCACCCGGACGCGATCTAAGCGGCGTTCCCGTATCTGCCCGATAACTGGCGCTTCCACGTATCTGTTAGTGCCCAACATATTACGTTCACCGAAGGGACCACATCATCATGTCAATTTCCGGAATCGTCGCCTACCCGATCACCCCATTTACCGCGGACGGGCGCATCGATCACCGCGGCCTGCACGCGGTACTCGACCGTCTCATCGACGGTGGCGCGTCGGCGATCGCGCCGCTGGGCTCAACCGGTGAATCGGCGTATCTCGACCTCACCGAGTGGACCGAAACCGCGGCCAGCACCATCAGGTACATCGACGGTAGGCTGCCGTCGGTCGTGGGCGTATCCGACCTGACCACTGGGGGAGCTATTCGCCGTGCCCAGATCGCGCAGGGCCTCGGGGCCACCGCGGTGATGGCATTACCGGTGTCCTACTGGCAGTTAACGGCGCTGGAGGTGCAGCGCCATTTCGAGGCTATCGCGGCGGCGATCGATATTCCGGTGCTGGTCTACAACAATCCCGCCACCGCTGGGATCGACCTCTCGCCAACCCAATTGTGGGAATTGGTACGCGATGTGGAGAACATCACCATGGTAAAAGAATCCACCGGTGATATCACCAGAATGCACCAACTACGCGAACTCAGCGACGGCACCCTACCGTTTTTCAACGGCAGTAATCCGTTGGCGCTTGCGGCATTCAATGCGGGTGCCGCCGGATGGTGCACCGCCGCACCATGTCTGATTCCAGATCAGATCACGGCATTCCACGCTGCCATCATCGGCGGTGATCAGGAGGGCGCTGAAGCAATCTTCGCTCGGATAGAGCCTCTCCTGAAATTCATCGTCACCCGCGGCCTGCCTACCGCGGTCAAGGCCGGCCTCGCACTCACCGG
>JASGFW010000186.1:0-4836 GCA_047605305.1 Gordonia sp. (in: high G+C Gram-positive bacteria) | reverse complement strand
GCCGGATTTTTCTGGGCCGGATTTTTCTGGGCCGGAACTTTTCGGGCCGGATTGGCCGGCCACCGCGAGACGGCCGACCGACGTCAGCGATTGATGCGCGACGACACCGAGATGTCGTGCTTCGGCGATTGTTTCGTCGACAACGCGGGTGCCGAGTCGTCGCATCTGATGCGGGTGCCGCCACGCTAGCCCGGCGCAGACCGACGCCGTTGAAAACGGTTCGGCGCCCGGCGCGAAGGTCAGGGCACGCAGAATGAGGTAACGCTGCGGCGAGGCAGTCGGATCATAGAGGTCCGACGACAACGCGGGATTGGCGTTGCCGTCGCGGTCGGGTTCACCCACCGTCCAGGCGCGACGCGGCATATCCAGCCACGCGTCGAGCAACGTCGCCCACTGCCGCTCGGGGGGCAGGTGCAGCCACGAGTCGGCGGCGCTGGTCGGGGCGAAGGCTTGCTCACCCCGGTCGGCGGGGGGCGGCGGCTCGGGGAAGCCGGCATCGATGAGCCGGGCGTGGCCCGCGATCTCGACGAGGAAGGCGACCCGCTCCTGACTCAGCCCGGTGACCTTGGCCAGGCGCCGCAGTTCACGCACACCGAGAGCACCGGACCGCAGCACTGCCGCCGGCGTGGCACCGAGCGCCTCAAGCAGAGAGGTGGTGTGGCGGATCGCTTCGAGTGCTTCGCCGCCGCCGGTCGCATCGATGGCGTCGGCGCTGAATCGACGCGGCGCAGCAGGGTCGGCAAGGTCTGGTGGTGCGAGGGTATCGGTGCGCAGCGGCGGATCACCGCGCAGCAGCCGGCCGATCATCGGCGGCAGTTCAACGGTCTGATCGTCGACGCGGGCCAGGAGTCCGAGTGAGATCAGCCGGGCCACCGGACTGTCGGGGTCGGCACCGGGTGCGGCGTCACGGCTGCGGCCCAGTGCGGGTCCGCGCGCGAGCGTGGCGAGCAACTCGCGCGGGCGCTCATCGAGATCCCCGATCCGGGCCGTCAATTCATCGGGGGGGACGGCGGCCAGCGGCCCGGTGAGATGAAGGGCCTTCCACGGCAGCGCCGATGCGATCTGCACCCCCGAATTCAGGGCGTCGCGCCGCCCCCATAACAGGGCCAGATCAAGTAGCAGATCGATACGTGCACTGATTTCGCGGCGTGCGGCCCGGCCCGTCAGTGCATCGATCACCGCGTCGGCGGTGATGGGGGCTGGTACCGCAGCATGTTCGGCGGCGGTACCGACCGTGATCACCGCTTCGATCACGGCGAGGGTAAGCAGGTCGAGACCGTCGCCGGCGAGGGCGACCGACGCCGACGTCAACGCCCGCTGCGCGAGCACCTTGGTGCCCTGAGGAGGCGGGGAGGCGAGATCGGGGCGCCGGGTGAGCAGCGCGGCAAGTGCGTCGTCGGATCTGTTCGCCAGGTCTTCGGCCAGGCCGATCCGCTGGAAATCCGCGCTCATTCGACCCAGTCTAGTTGCCGGGGATCGAGTTCTCGGTGGTGTATGGGGTGGCTCGAAGCCGGCTGCGTGGCACAATGTTCGCGTGGCTGAAAAGAAAGAGCGTTACGTCGACAACGGTTGGCCCCGGGGTGAGGACGGCACCGGGTTGGAGCACGCCGTCTCCGAGTTCGCCGCCCACGTTGCCGGCGCGCTCTCACCGTTCGGCGATGTCGAGTTCCCGCTCCCGGCGGACAAGGTTCCCTACGTCCTGCCCAAGACGGACGTGAACCGCTGATCTCGCCCCGCGCGTAAACCCCGCCCCCGTCGATGCCCGCCGATCCCGCAGCGCACTCCAATATTGCAGCGCACTCGCATACCGCTGAGCCGGGTGGTGGGTCCGATGGTGTGGCGCGGCTGAGCCACCTGGACTCGTCGGGACGGGCACAGATGGTTGATGTCGGGGCGAAGCCGGTGACGCGTCGCCGCGCCGTCGCAGCCGGAACTTTTCACACGAGCGCGCAGGTCATCGACCTGCTGCGCGATTCCTCGCTACCCAAGGGCGATGTGCTCGTCACGGCACGGATCGCCGGGATCATGGCGGCCAAACGGACCGATGCGCTCATCCCGCTGTGCCACCAGCTGGCGCTGAGTGCCGTGGACATCGACTTCACCGTCGGCGCCGACCATATCGATATCGTCGCGAGCGTGGAAACCTCCGGGCCCACCGGCGTCGAGATGGAGGCGCTCACCGCAGTGGCCGTCGCCGGCCTCACATTGCACGACATGACCAAGGCCGTCGATCGGTACGGACGGCTCGATGGCGTGCGTCTGATCGAGAAAAGCGGCGGCCGGTCGGGAACCTGGCGTCGTGATGATGCGGAGGGCTCGTGACCGGCGCATCCCGGGTGGCGCGAGTTGTCGTCGCATCCACCCGGGCCGCCGCCGGTGTGTATCCCGATCGCAGCGGACCGATCATCGCCGACTGGCTCACCGCGCACGGATTTGTTGTCGAGGAGATTGATGTCGTGGCCGACGGTCGGCCCGTCGGCGACGCGATCAGGGCGGGGATCTATGCGGGTGCCGCGCTGATTCTCACCACGGGTGGTACCGGGCTTTCGCCGACGGATCGCACCCCGGAGGAGACGCGCGCCCTGCTCGACGTTGAGGTGCCCGGACTCGCCGACGCGATACGCACCGCCGGTCTGCCCGCGGTGCCGGCGGCGATCTTGTCCAGGGGGACGGCGGGCGTCGCCGGCACCACGTTGGTGATCAACCTGCCGGGGTCGGCCGGCGGGGTCCGCGACGGCCTTGGCGTGCTTGCGCCCGTTCTCGGCCACGCCCTCGATCAGATCGACGGTGGTGACCACTGATGGCGGCCGCCGCCGTGATCCTTGTTCGTGCCGAAATCTCTTCCGAGAACATCGATCTCGCTACACACGAGGCGCTGGTGGCTGACGCTTCCGGTGGTGGCGCCGGCGCGATCGTCGGCTTTGCCGGGGTGGTGCGTAATCATGACGGAGATCCGGGCCGGGTGGTGCGGTTGTTGTCGTATACGGCACACCCCACCGCGCCGTCGGTGCTCGCGGCGGTGGTCGCCGAGGTCAGCGCCGACGTCGAGGGAGTGCGCGCAGTAGCGGTCTCGCACCGGATCGGCGACCTGCTGGTCGGCGATGTTGCGTTCGTGGTGGCCGTGGCTGCCGATCACCGTGGCCCGGCGTTCGAGCTATGTGCGCGCCTGGTCGACGAGGTGAAGGCGCGTCTGCCGGTGTGGAAACACCAGCACTTCGCCGACGGGTCCGATGAATGGGTTGGCTTCACATGAGCGAGGCGCCCTCCGGATAGAAGAGCGCCTCGCTGAATCGATGGCGGTGTCAGCCGACAGGGGTCGGATGTAGTTCCCTCGGCGACAGTTCGGCGTCGATCTGGTCGAGATCGAGGTTGCGTCGGTCGGGTGCGAACGAGATCGCGATTATTGCTACCAGTGTGCAGGCGATGGAGAACACCACCACCATCCACAGACTGCCGTTGGCCCACAGAACCATGGCGCTTGCCAGCGACGGGGTGAAGCTGGCGAGCAGGATCGACGCCATCTGATACCCGATCGAGATGCCGGAGTAGCGCACCGATGTGGGGAACATTTCGCAATACAGCGCGGGCAACGGCGCATACACCAATGCGTGACCCAGTGCCAGGAAAAGCGTCACGCCCGCAACGATGCCCCACAATTGGCCGGTGTGGACCAGGGCGAAGATGGGCCATGTGGTGACCACGATCAGTGCGCCGCCGATCAGGAATGTCTTAACGCGGCCGATGTGATCGGAGAGCCGTCCGAAGATCGGGATCATGATGATGTTCGCCGTGGCGCCGACCATTGAGGCGGTCAATCCGTATGACTTCGGGACGTGCAGGTCGGATGTCACGTAGGAGAGTACGAACGTCGTAAAGAGGTAGTAGTTGCCGGCTTCGGCGAACCGTCCGAAGATGGCGATGAACAGGGCCTTCGGGTGATTGCGGAAGACGACCGCCGCCGGCGCCTTGCGCTTCTCGAATTCCAATTCCACCTTTGCCTTCTCAAGGAGGAATGCCGGGCTCTCGGCGGCACGCAGACGGATGTAGATGCCGACGGCTGCGAGGGCGATCGAGAAGATGAACGGTATCCGCCATCCCCAGTCATCGAAGGAGTCGCCGGTGATCCAGGACGAAAGCGACACCACGGCGGTTCCCAGCAGCAGCCCCGATGACACCCCGATCTGCGGCCACGATCCGAAGAATCCGCGTTTGCCGGTCGGTGCGTTCTCGACGGCGATGATCGCCGCGCCGCCCCATTCGCCGCCGACGGCAAATCCCTGAACCAGGCGGAGCACACACAGCAGCAGGGGTGCTGCGACGCCGATCTGGGCGTGGGTGGGCAGGAAACCGATCGCGGCGGTGGCGATGGTCATGAGGGAGAAGGTGAGGATCAGCGTCGCCTTGCGACCGAGGATGTCGCCCAGATGACCAGCCACGAATGCGCCAACCGGTCGGGCCAGGAATCCGACGCCGAACGTCGCCAACGAGACGATCTGCCCGATGGTGCCGGGCAGATTGGGGAAGAACAGATGCCCGAAGACGAGCGCTGCGGACGTTCCGTAGATGGTGTACTCGTACCATTCGACGATGGCGCCGATAGTGCCGGATTGCAGTGAGCGCCGTCGGACCTGGTCCGACGTCAGCGTGGCAGTGGCCATGGGTGTGTCCAATCGAAGTGATTGAGGTGGTGTGTCGTGCATCACGTGCGAGTGAGTGTATACGTATTCATCTCAGTTGCCAATAGGTACATGGAAGCAGTTGGAAATCGATGAGCGGGCGCGCCGTCAACAGGTTCGACAACCGCTGATGATGAACGTATACGTATGCTTCTCGAAC
>JASGFW010000185.1:0-4917 GCA_047605305.1 Gordonia sp. (in: high G+C Gram-positive bacteria) | reverse complement strand
GCGCAAAGTCTGGCCGACTCCTCTTCGAGGTCAGCCAGAATCACTGGCTGATCTGGGGCAGAATCACGCTATGCCCATCGACGTGCCCGATTGTGCCGCCGACTTCGACGAGATCCCGCCCGATCGCTGGGACGAGCATCCCCATACCCTCGCCGATCTGTTGCCGTGGATCACCCGTGGCTTCGGGGGAGGCAGGGACGTGGCCAGCGGAGGCGGGTTGCCCGTGTTGCAGGGGTCCGACGTCGTACTTCTGCTGATCGACGGCCTCGGTGAGCGCCAACTGGACGCCCATCGGCATATCGCACCCACGCTGGCAGGGTTGCAGCATTCCGTACTGCGGTCGGGTTTCCCGTCCACCACCGCGACCTCGATTACGAGTTTGATGTCGGGTGCGCCCGCGGCCGTGCACGGAATTATCGGATACAGCTTTCGGCCTGATATCCAGATGTGGATCGAGGGCCCGTCGCGGGTACTCAACGTGTTGCGGTGGTCATTGGGTACGGGTGTCGGGCACTCTGCGCTGGAGGTCTATCCGCCAACGTCGGTGGCACCGGCGGCGGGAGCGGCGCTTGCGGCGATGGCGGCTTCGGGTGTCCGTATCTTTACGGTGATGCCAGGAGATTTTCGGAGTACTGGATTTACTCAGGTCGCTTTCGGCGGAGTCGGTCGGTACCTCAATGCGAGAACGCCCAGCGAGATCCGCGCGGGGGTTGTCACGGCCCTCACCAGGGAAGTTGCACGTTCGCAGTGGCCACGTTTCGTCTATGCGTATTTATCCGATCTCGATACCGCCGGGCACGTGCACGGCCCGGGTTCGGATCAGTGGATAGCGGCGTTACGTGTCGTCGATGGGCTGGTGGCTGATTTGTTGACCGAACTCCCCTCTGATGTGACGCTGATCGTCACCGGTGATCACGGCATGCTCGGTGTGGGCGAGTTGATAGATCTTGACGGTGCCGATGATCGTGCCGATGGGCTGGCCGCGGGTGTCGATGCGGTGGCGGGGGAGGCGCGGGTGCGTCAGGTATATGCCGTCGCAGGTGCCGCCGCGGACGTTGTCGACTCGTGGCGAGGTCTGCTCGCAACTTCTGCCCGAGTGGCCACCCGGGAGCAGGTTCTTGATGAGAAGTGGTATGGCTCAGGAAGTATCGCTCCGGCGCGGATTGGCGACGTGGTGGCGGTTGCGCGTGGCTCCACTGTCCTTGCGCGCACCGCGAGCGAGGTTGTCGAGTCGCGGATGCTTGGGCATCACGGTGGCTGGACCGCCGACGAACTGCTGGTACCGCTGCTGTTCGCACGGAGTCAGTAGCGGGGTGGAAATCGCGAAATCCTTCGGCGGCACGCTATGTGAGGTGCGCAATAATGGAAATTATATGTGATCTGAACTACTCTCACATGTGTGCGCCCTGCGGCAAATCCCACAGGCGCGAGTGTGCTCGACCAGTTGCCTGTTCGACACGCTCGCGCGCTGCTGCGTGTGCTGGAACGCTGTTCGGGTGTCAGTGAACCCGAGAGTTTCCGTACGACCGTCGTCGATGCCGTGTCATCGACCTTCGGTGTCGGCCACGTCACCTTCTTCGGCGGGCGCAGCTTCGACGCGGCCTTCCTCGATCCGCATCCGACGCTGACCATCACCGCCGAAAAGATGATCGACGAATATCAGGACCGGTGGTGGGATAAAGACGTCTTCGCCTCTGGTGCCGCCCGTCAGGCACTGATCCGCGACGGGTTTGTGCAACTGCGCGACCTTCGGAATCTCTCTGCGCCACAACGTTCCTATGTCGTGGATTATCTGTTGCCGCACGGCTTGTCGATGGGTTCGGTGATCCATCTGACCACCAAATCCGGTGATGCGCTTGTGGGAATGTTCGATTCGTGTGAGCTTGAGAAGGCAGATGTGGCCGCGATGAGGTTCCTGGGTAAGCAGTTGCGACTGCATGCCGCGTCGATCGTCTTCGACGGCACCGGCTCCTTGCGCGAGGTGCTTTCACCCCGCCAGCTCGAAGTTGCCGCGCTGGTGGCTAGGGGGCTGAAAAACGCCGATATCGCCGCCGCCATGTCGGTGACCGAGCAGTCGGTGAAGAAGTATATGAGCCGGATCTTTTCAGCCACCGGATGTCATAACCGAGCGGCACTCGCCGCTCGGGTGTTGACCGAACTCGGCGCGGTCAGTTGAATTCCTCCGCTGCGTTGAATTGTTCTGCTGCGTTGAATTGTTCTGCTGCGGCGATCACGTCGGAGGCGAAGGTGCCCAACGTGACTGATGTGGCGCCGCCGTCGACGGGGATCACTGCACCGTTCACGTAGGCGGAGAGGTCTCCGCCGAGAAATACCGCCACGGCCGCGATATCTGCTGGATAGCCGACTCGTCGGCTTGGCTGGGATGGTCCCAGCCGTTCGGCCAGGAAATCAAGGAATTCGTCGGTTCGCGCATCGTCGATCCCGAAGGTGCGCGACATGATGGGGGTCATGATGATGCCGGGCGCGATACCGTTCGAGCGGATACCCAGCGGCCCCAGTTCGGCTGCTGCCTGCCGGATCAGGCCGACCACCGCATGCTTGGCGGTGGTGTATCCGGGTGTGCTCCAGCCGCCTTGGAGTGAGGCTGCACTACAGGTGGAAATGATGCTCCCGGGCGAGGATTGCGCGATGAATTGACGTGCGGCGTAAGAGTGTCCGAGTAATACCGAGCGGGTCAACAGTGCCAGCGTGCGATCAAATCCCTGTGCGTCGGCATGCAGGATATCGGATGGGTCACCCTGTGCCCCAGCATTGTTCACCATAATGTCGAGGCGGCCGAACTGTGTTGCGGCGCCACTCACCGCGGTGGCTATATCGGCCTCGACAGTGACATCTGTCCGTACGAATGCTGTTGCGGCACCCAGTTCATCGGCCAGGGCATGGCCGGCGTCGACCGCTATGTCGGCAAGTATCACCGCGGCGCCTTCGTCGACGAAGCGTCGGGCGATTCCCGCGCCGATCCCGCTGACCGCTCCGGTCACCACCGCGACTTTGCCGTCTAGCAATCCGGTCATTAGCTACCCTCCGGGTGAATTCGTTCATTTCCAGCTCAACGTTAAATACTGCTGTGTAGCAGTATGTTTCGTGCACGCTAGCCGGGATAAGCGCCGTTGAATAGTCCTCGAAAGTAGGCAATGACGCTCCGGATATCTTCACCCGAACTGTCTACTTTCGTGGACTGTCCGGTGGTGGCGGAGTGCGCCTAGCCTGTGTCGAGGTGTTATCTACATCACACATGGAGGTTGATTCATGACACGGCTCAAGTTCGGTACGTTTCTGGCCCCGATACACCAGCCCGGACAGAATCCGACGCTGCTGATACATCGCGACATCGCGTTGGTGCAATATCTTGAGGAACTCGGTTATGACGAGGCATGGTTCGGCGAACACCATTCGGCGGGAGCGGAAATCTATGCCTCACCGGAGTTGATGATCGCCTACGCCGCGGCCAGGACCAGCCGGATCAAGCTCGGTACCGGCGTGACATCGGTGTCTTATCACAATCCGCTGTGGGTAGCCGACCGCATGGTGCTGCTCGATCATCTCACTCGCGGCCGCACGATGTTCGGGCTCGGCCCTGGGTCGCTGCCCACCGACGCGGCGATGCTGGGATTGTCGCAGATCGACACCCGTGAACTTCTCGCGGAAAATGCCGACATCATCATGCGGCTCCTGCGCGGTGAGACGGTGTCGGCAAAGACTCGTACGCATGAGTTATTTGACGCCAGAATTCAACTGGCACCCTATTCCGATCCGTTATTCGATGTTGTCGTCGCCGCGGTGGCTTCGCCATCGGGCGCGCGGTTGGCCGGCAAACACGGCATCGGTTTGCTTTCCATTGCCGCTACCCTGACCGCCGACGGATTCAGTGCACTGCAACATCACTGGGGAATTCTGCAGGAGTACGCGGCACAGTCGGGTCGCGAGGCGGACGTCGACCGTTCGGCCTGGCGGCTGGTCGGGCCGTTCCATCTCGCCGAAACCAAAGAACAGGCATATGCCGATGTCGAGCACGGAATCGAGTACTGGTTCAACTATTTGCAGCATGTCGCCGCATTCCCGCAGATGAACGTACTCGGCGAGAGTAAGCAGGAGATGATCGACTTCATCAACACCTCCGGGATCGGCGTCATCGGCACCGCCGACGAAGCGCGTGCGCAGGTGCAGCGGCTCATAGATCAATCTGGCGGATTCGGCACTTTGCTTGTGCAAGGTCATGACTGGGCGAATCCGGCCGCCACCCGCCGATCATTCGAGATATTCGCCCAGGATGTCATTCCCTACTTTCAGGGCCAGTCAAGGCCGTTGCTCGACGCGGCTGAACGGGCCGCGGCCGTACGCGAAGGCCAGGCAGCCGACCATGCAAGGGCGCTCGAACACATAACCAAGAAGTATGAGGCCGAGTTGGGTCGCGGGTGAGGGGGGCGACATGCTTGATCATGGCTCTTCCGCGCGCGGAAACCTAGCGTCCGAACCGATCGCGCAGCCGGGGGGCGGCGCGACGGCAGCGGGTCTCTCGGATAGGCAATTCTGGATCACCGCAACAGTTCTTGCCGTTGTTGCGGCATCGTTTGAAGTGCAGCAATTGATGGTGATCCCGATGATGGGTGATCTCGCGAGTGCGCTTGAGACCAACGCTACGGTTACCACCTGGGTTGTGTTGTCGGCACTGATCTCCGGTGCGATTCTCACCGGTCCGCTGTGCCGATTATCCGACCGAATCGGCCCGAAGAAGGTCTATGTACTCGCCGCATCAGCTGTGCTGGTAGGTAATGCATTGTGCGCCATCGCGATTACGGTACATAGTGCGCCGCTGATGCTTATCGGCCGTATGTTGGTGGGGATAAACATTGCGGCGGCGATGGGTATAGCCATTCTGAAATCTCTCGGCACACC
>JASGFW010000184.1:0-4967 GCA_047605305.1 Gordonia sp. (in: high G+C Gram-positive bacteria) | reverse complement strand
CGGCGGTGGTGGTATCGAGCTGCTGGCCCGTGCCGTTGCCCGACACCGTGCCGATCCCCGGTTCAGAATGGTTGCGCTGGGCGATGAACGCGTGGTGAGTCGCTGGGTGTTGCCCGAGGGGGTGGTGCGCCATCGTCTCGCGCCGCTGACTGTCGCCGGACGACGCGAACTATTTGGTGTGCAGGACGGCGTCGTCTTATCCGAATTATGTGCGCTGCCCGCGCATCTGGCGTTGGCCCGGCAATCGTGCGGTCCGGCGTCCACCGCCGAAGAGCTGGTGGACAACTGGGTGCACGGCCGCGATGAGGCGTCGATCGGTACGCTCTTGGCCCAGGCCCCGCCCGGCAGGTACATCTGGCGGTTGCTCGCCGCCCGGGACCTCGTGTCGGAGCAGCCGCAGGTGATCGCACAGCGGTTGGCTGACGATCCGGATGCGTGGGAACCCATAGTGTTGAGCGTGATCGCCCGTCTTGGCGATGCGCCGGCGGCACGCGCGGATCTGCTGCGCGCGCTGACCGATTCACCGCGGGGGGCGTTGATCGCGGCCGAATACGCCGATGCGCAGCTACGGCCGCTGATCATTCCGGAGTTGTTGGCGCTCATATCGGCTGGTGGTCTCACGGCATTCGATCGGGAGCGGGCGGGACGTGTGCTCGCGACGTGGGGAGATCCGCGCGATCTCGATGAGCTGGTGGCCGTGCCCGGCGGCACGACGACGATAGGCTGTGCCGCACAGCCCAATTCCGTGCCGGTGCACACGGTTGAGGTGGCACCCTTTGCGATCGGGCGTTACCCGGTGACCAATGGCCAGTACGAGATCTTTGTGGCCGATACTCACCGGCCGTGGCGTTCACCCGATCACGGTGTGCCGCACCGGCGCAGTGCTCCGGCAACAGATCTCACCTGGCATGATGCAAATGCGTACTGCGCCTGGCTGACGCAGCGGTGGCGGGCGGCCGGCCGGATCACGCCCGCACAGGTGGTGCGGTTACCCACCGAGATCGAGTGGGAGCGGGCTGCCCGCGGCGACCTCGGCGCGGTGGAGCACAACAGTTATCCGTGGGGTGCCCAGTGGATCGACGGCGCGGCCAACAGCGAGGAGGCCGGCATGAACGGCACCTGCACCGTAGGGATCTTCCCGGCCGGCCGCTCACCGTTCGGCGTCGATGATCTCGCGGGCCAGGTGTGGGAATGGTGCTCGACGCTGTGGGGTGAGGATCCGGCGGCGCCGTCGTTTAGCTACCCGTACACCGACGACGGTCGCGAGGAGTACGGCGCCGGGCCGTCGGTGCGTCGGGTACTGCGTGGCGGCTGCTTCTCCAGCGGGCGGGCCAAGGCAGGAAACACCTACCGGGGGAGTTTAGAACCCGACGGATTCTGGCGCGGGAATGGTTTTCGCCTTGTTGTGCAGTGACTGGCTGTCCAGCGACGAGCGTACCGGCATGTTGCGGCGTAGCCGTTCAGTACGAACCCACCATGCCGCCGTCCACCCGCAGTTGCTCGCCGGTGATAAACGACGCGCCCGCACTGCACAGGTAGGCCACCGCGTCGGCGAATTCACTGGGGCGGCCGTAGCGGCCGGCGGGGATGCGGGCCTGCGACGCCGAACGTATCGCTTCGGGGGTGGAGTTGGCGGCGGTTGCGGCCGCGGCATCCAGGGAGGCGACCCGGTCGGTGTCGATGCGTCCGGGCAGCACCATATTGACGGTGATCGCGTGCGCGGCGACGTCTCCCGCAAGGGATTTCAGGTAGGCGGCCAGCGCGGCGCGACCGATATTGGACAGGGCCAGTGCGGGAATGGGCGATTGGATGCCGCTGGAACCGATGGCCACGATCCGTCCCCAGCCGTTATCGATCATGGCTGGTAGTGCGGCGTTGACGATGTCGATCTGGGCGAAGAGAAGTGCTTCCAGCGCGGTTCGCGCGGCCGTCGAGTCGATTGCGACGGCCCGTGCGGGCTTGGGGCCACCGGAGTTGAGGACCAGTTGGGACACACCGAGTCCGCCGATCTCGGCGCAGAAGGCCGCCAACGATTCCGGCACGGAAAGGTCAAGCGGCAGCGCCCGCACGTCGGGGCCGATGTCAGCGGCGGCCGCGCGGGTCTTTTCGGGATCGCGCCCGGTAATCACCACTCCGGACCCGGCGGCGTGCAGTGCATGCGCGCTCGCCCGGCCCAGACCGGTGGTGCCGCCGACGACGAGTGCGAGAGGCGTAGCGGGGGCAGTCATGGTGTATCCGTTCTGCGGTCGGCGCGGCGGTGCCCGCCGGTGGGAGATGGAGGGTGTCAGGATGTGTGAACAGGTCGGTGCCGGTGGTGAACCACTGATTGCTCATCGCTGCGGAAGCCACCGTGTGAGGAATTACTGTAGTACTTACTACATTAAGTACCATAGTCATCGTGCGGTAGGCTCGGGCGCATACAGCCGCAGCGAATCGAGCCGAAGGAGGCAACGATGAGCGAACCGAAGATCGCCCGGTGGACACTCGTTTACGACGAGCTCAAGCGGCAGATCCAAAGCCTTGAGCTGCGTCCGGGCGCCCATCTCTCCGAGAGCGGAATCGCCGCGCAATTCGGGGTGAGCGCCTCACCGGTGCGTGACGCGCTCGGCCGGCTCAGCCAAGAGGGGTTACTCACCGTCAAACGCGGGCAGGGTTATACCGTCGCCAGCCTTACGATCGGCAGTATCGTCGAGATCTGCGACCTGCGTTTTGTACTGGAGACGGGAGCCGCCCGCCTGTCGATGGAGCGGGCCCGCCCGGAAGATTTCGAACCGCTCTTCGCGTTGTCGGCGGCCACCGGCGAGAAGGATATCGCCGATTTTGAACTCATTCGCCGCAACTGCGATTTTCACATCGGCCTGGCCGGCCTGTCGCAAAACGCGAAACTCGTCGATGCGGTGCGCCGGGTGATGGATGACTCTGTGCGCGTATTCCACCTGGGTCTACCGTCTTTCGCGGTGCACGGTATGCAACGCGATCACGACGCGTTGGTCGCAGCTATCCGCGACCGCGATTCCGCAGCGGTGAACACCCTGCTACATGCCGAGGCGTATGACGCGAGCCAGCGGGTGCTTGAGCAGCTCGTGCATAGCCCCAGTCCCCGTATCGCACAAATGATTTCCACGGAGCACTGACCGTAGCGTCGGCAGTCCCGATTGGCGTCGTCAAGAATTGAGTATCACGTGAATGCGATGAATGCTGCCGGTAGCCCTGGCGCACTGCTGCCGGATTCCCTGCTGCCGGCCACCCTTATTTTGCGGGGCGCCCGACTATACGGTACCGATCCGGCTGGGCCGGTCGATATCGAGGTGGTCAACGGAGTCATCGCCTCGATCGCCGCCGCTGGAACGCTCGCCGGGGAGCAGGTCATTGACGTGTCCGGATTAGCGGCCATGCCGGGAGTGGTTGACGCCCACACACATCCGATCCACAACGAATCCTTCGCGAGTATCGGTGCCGTTGCGGCAGGTGGCGGGGTGACCACCGCCCTGCATCACCTCTACCCGCAGCCCGGTGAAAGCTATCCCGATGCGGTGGCGCGCGCGACATATGACGCCCAACGCGCCAGTGCCGATTTCGGTTTCCATGTGCGTATCACCCCCGATCGCGCCGATGAGCCGCTCGATGTGCTCGCCGCCCAGCCCGGCGTCGTATCCGTGAAATCGTTTCTCGCACACTCAGACCCCGCGGTGATGAGCACCCTGGGGGTGCTCTACACGATTATGGCCAATGCCACCGCGGCCGGGCTGCCGGTCATCACACACGCTGAATTCGGTGAAGTACTCAACCGGCACGAGGCGGCGATCGGCGGCTTCACCGGATTGCCGTCCTTTCAGGCGGCGCGCCCCGATTATCTTGAAGCCGCTGCGGTGCACGCTGTTTCGGCGGTCGCAGAGCTACTCGGGGCTCGGGTGTATATCGCCCATGTGTCCAACCGGCGCACCCTTGAGGCGGCGCGCGCGGCTGTGAGGCGCGGCGTCGCGCTGACGGTGGAATCCTGCCCACACTACTTTTTTATGGATGCGACGGCCGATATCGGCGGCCTGGGAAGGGTCACCCCGCCGCTGCGTATGCCCGAGCAGGTGGCGCAGATGCGCACCGGATTCGCCGACGGATTGGTCGATGTGATTGCCAGCGATCACTGCGGCTACGGCGATCACGAAAAATTTACCGATGACGTCACCGGATCGAGCAATGGATTACCCGGTATCGAACTGATGCTGCCTTTGATGCTCGACGCCGCGGCCACCACCGACTGGGTGACCCCGGAATCGGTTGTGCGCACGCTGTGTTCCGGGCCGGCAGCGACTTTCGGACTCAAGGGTAAGGGGCGGCTGGAACCCGGCTATGACGCCGATATCGTTTTCATCGACCCTGCCGCGACATGGCGGGTGAGCGGCGCGGATCTCCATGATCGCTCGTTCTATACCCCGTATGAGGGGCGCTCGCTGCGTGGACGGGTTGAACAGGTGTACCGGCGCGGGTCGGCCGTTTTCTCCCGGGGGAACGACGTGCATCCCGACGCGGGCGCCGCGATCACCCGCGGCTGAATCTGCGCCGCGCGCAGGGGTCCGGAATGAGGAACCGCCGTCCGTGACGAGAGGAAGCAGCATGAGCGCCGATACCACGCGAGCACGATTGGCGGCCCCCCGTACAGAGCCGAGCGCGACTGTCGCGCTTAATGATTCGGTTGCGCGTTTACGCGCGCAGGGGCGCACCATCCACAACCTCGGTTCGGGCGATCCCGATTTCGCCACCCCAGAGCATATCGTCGCGGCCGGTATTGAGTCGCTGCGTGCCGGGCGCACCCACTACGCTCCCTCGCGCGGGGTGCCGGCGCTACTGACGGCGATCGCGGCAGACCGGCATCGGCGCACCGGTATCGAGGTGGACGCCAACCGACAGGTGATTGTCACTCCATCGGCGAAATACGCTCTTTCCGTGGCCATTAGCGCCGTGGTAGGGGT
>JASGFW010000183.1:0-5065 GCA_047605305.1 Gordonia sp. (in: high G+C Gram-positive bacteria) | reverse complement strand
CGGCAGGCGACGCAGGTTCGGCAGCGGCAGCCGACCCCTTCGCGGTGGTTTTACGTCCGGATTCGACCGGCTCTTCGCGATGCGCGGCACCAAGCATCGCGACGACCGCCGCCGGAACGTCGGGATCGATATACGCGGTCCTCGCGTGGGTGATCACTGCCCGCGCACGCACGGTCAGCAGGTCGGGATCCCCCGGACCGGATCCCACGAAGAGGATACGACCCGCTCGCTTGCCTCCCGGCGTCGCCGCGATCGGCCCCGGATTGGCGTTATTCGTACGGCTCATGCGTTCGCACTCTCCTGCCCTCGAGCTGAGGGCTGCAGTTCTTCTCTGCTGCGTCAGGAGCCGATCAGTTCGCCCGCTCCCAGCTCCAGCAGTTCGGCGGCAAGATTCCTGCCGAGTTGGGCCGCACGTTCGACGGGACCCACCACCGAGGCACGGACCACATCAGATCCGTCCTCGGCCGCCACCGCCGCACGTAGCGACAATTCGGCGAAGATGCGTCCGTCCTCGTCGATCGACTCGACCACCTCGGCGATCGCACCGATCGGCGCGGTACATCCGGCCTCAAGTGCCGCCAACACCGCGCGTTCGGCGTCGACCGCCGCACGGGTGGACTCGTCGTCCAACTCGGCGAGAGTTCTCACCAGTTCAGCATCGTCGGAGCGGCACTCCACGGCCAACGCGCCCTGCGCCGGAGCCGGAAGCAGGACCACCGGATCGAACGCCTCGGTGACCTCCGCGGCCCTACCGATACGAACGAGTCCAGCACGGGCGACCACGACCGCGTCGAGTTCGCCGCCGGCGACTTTGCCCAACCGAGAGTCAAGGTTGCCCCTTAGGGGGCGAATTTCCAAACCGAGACCCAATGCTCTAAGCTGTGCAGCCCGTCTCGGCGACGATGTCCCGATCACCGATCCCGGCGGAAGCTCCCCCAGCACCAGATTATCCCTGCTGACCAGGGCATCTCGCGGATCTTCACGTGGCGGTATCGCCGCGATGACCAAGCGCGGATCGGGCGCTGTGGGCAAGTCCTTGTAGGAGTGCACGGCGACGTCGATCTCGCCGTCATGCAGCGCGGTGCGCAACGCGGTCGTGAACACCCCGACCCCGATTTCAGCGACCGGAGCTGCCGAAAGATCACCCGCGGTGCGGATGATGACCAGCTCGGCGGGGTGCCCGGCGGCGATCAGGGCGTCGGCGACGGTCTGCGACTGGGTACGGGCCAGCAACGACCCTCGGGTACCGATCCGGATCGGGCGCACGGCAGCCACCGGATCGACGATGGAGTCGGTCAACGCTCGCCCTGCTCGGTTCCGGCTTCCTCGAGACCACTCTCCGGAGCAGACACTGCCTCCGCCGCCCCCGGCTTGAGTTCAAACAACTCACGCAGCGCTTCGGCGTAGTGGTCGCCATTCGGGGTCGACGCCAGTTGTTTGACCCGCACGGTCGGCGCGTGCAGCAGTTTGTCGACGACGCGTCGCACGGCCTTGGCAACCTCATCGCGCTGCGGATCATCGAGTTCGGGCAGCCGGGTCTCCAGCCTCAGGATCTCCGCTTCGACGACGTCGGCGGCACGCTGACGCAGCGCCGCAACAGTCGGTGTGACCTCGGCCTGCCGCTGCAGCGTCAGGTAGGCGCCCAGCTCGGCGGTAACAATCTGGCGGGCCGCGACCGCGTCGTTCTCGGCGGCCTTCGCCTCGGAATCATTGCGCAGTTGATCGATGTCGATGATGTGCGCACGGGGTAGGCGCGCCGCGGCCGGATCGATGTTGCGCGGCAATCCCAGATCACACATCACCAGCGGCGCCATCCCGGCGGGACGGCCGGTGAGCGCCGAATGCACGTCTCCGACGCCGACCACGGCGCCGATCGAACCCGTACAGGCGATCACCACATCGGCGGTGGCCATCGCCTGGGCCAGTCCGTCGAAACCGATCCCGACGGCGTCGATGCCGTGATTGGCGGCGACGTTGCCGGCGAGATGTTCTGCGTTGGCGAGGGTCCGGTTGACCACCACCATCCGGTCGACGCCCTCGCGAGCCAGTTGCGCGGCGGCCAGCCCGGCCATCGCGCCCGCGCCGATCACGACGGCACTGCGCGCTCGGGCACCGGAACTGTTCAGGAGCGCGCGCGCACGGTGCAGCGACACCGACACGACCGACGCGCCCGCGCGGTCGATACCAGTCTCGGTATGCACGCGCTTACCCACCCGCAGCGCCTGCTGGGCGAGTTCGTGCAGCACTCGGCCAGCGGACTTATTCGCGTCGGCGTCGGCGTAGGCGTTGCGGATCTGTCCGAGGATCTGCTGTTCACCGACAACGATCGAGTCAAGACCCGCGGCGACGGTGAACAAATGCTCAACCGCCGCCTCCGAGTAGCGCACGTAGGCGTGGCGGGTCAATTCGTTGATGGTCATGCCGGAGTGGTCACCCAGAACGGCGCCCACCGCCTCCAGCGCCGGATGGAATGCGTCGACTACGGCATAGATTTCGACTCGGTTGCACGTCGAGACGAGCATCGCCTCGGACACCGCGCGCGAGGACAGCAGTTCATCGACCAGTTTCGGGCGATCGGCGTCGGACACCGCGAGCCGCTCAAGCACCTCCACGGGTGCGCTGCGATGACTGACACCGAATAACAGAACGCTCACGCTGTCACCGTTTCCATCCCTGGTCTGCCACCGCTCATCCCTGTTCCGCCGTCCGTAGATGCGCCCCGGAGGCCGGCACGACACCGGTCTGCAGCGGGCTGCGCGACGCCTGAAACGCCAGCACCTGCAACTCCAAGGCTAGATCAACCTGCCGAACGACGACATCGGAGTCCGTCAACAAGGTTGCGGTGGTGATGTTGAGTAGATACCGCACACCGGCGGCGACGAGTGCATCACAGGCGTCCTGCGCCACCTCGGCGGTGGTGGCGATGACTCCGATCTCGACCCGCTCCCCCGAGGCGTCGGCGAGGTAGGAGACCTCTGAAAGCGGTGCGACGCGCAGTCCGTTGACCGTCGTGCCGATCAGCGACGGATCGTCGTCGAATATCGCGAGCACCTCGAATCCCCGACCGAATCCGGTATGCGCAATGAGTGCCTCGCCAAGTGCACCAGCACCCACCAGCGCGACGGTGTGGGTGTTGTCGGTGTGCAGCGCCATGCTGATACGCGCCGTCAACCGACTGACGTCATACCCGACCCCGCGCACCCCATTGCCGCCGACGTAGGAGAGGTCTTTACGCAGGATTGCCGGATTGACCCCGGCCGCGGTCGCCAACTGATTACTGGAGGCGATGAGCACGCCACGCTGACTGAAGGAGCGCAGCACATGCAGATAGGTGGCGAGACGGGCAACGGAGGGTTTCGGTATGTGGTCGTCCTCCGATCCGACGTTCACTCTCGCACACCCACTCTCACCCACATCAGCGAATGCGTGTCAGCGTAGTACTCCGCCGTACGAGCGATGTCGGCGCCCCTCCTGGGGCGGCTCTATCACGAGGCTCGCGCGGCGAGATCCTTGCGCAGTCTCGCCTCATCAACCTCCCAGTAGCCATGCTCACACCCGTCGAGCAGGATCACCGGCAGCCGGTCGCCGTATTCGGCCCGAAGCTCACCATCGCCGGCAGCCGCAGCGGCGTCGACGTCGATCACCTCCAGTTCCGCAGGTACGTCAGCGCAGATGCGCTCGAGGTCGGCCAACGCATCCGCGCACGCCGGGCAACCATCACGGGTCAGCAGAGTGATCGTCATCGAAACTCCCTCCGGATTGACACGTGAACAGTCTGACACCATGGCTAGTCTGGTGGTGAGCGGTCTAGCCGAGGATTGCCCGGCGTGAGAGGTGGATTGTGGGCGTTATCCCCGAGGACGAGGTTCCCGGCTCGCAGCGTTCGGACGCCGGGCGCCAAGAGCCTGTTGCCCCCAGTCCTGTTGCGTCCGGTTCTGATGTGCCCGGTTCTGATGTGCCCGGTTCTGATGTGCCCGGTTCTGATTCGTCCGGGACCGAACCCACCGGCGAGGAGTGGGAACGCCACGCCGACGAGGTCGACGGACCGCTGCGCGAGGTGCACTCCGACGATCTCGACGAGGATGCCGAACTGCACTCGCTGCGTGCCGAATCCGAGGAGACCAGCCGGGTCACCACCTGGATCTCTGAGCGTGCGAGCGCGGCCACCGGGCGGTTCCGGCAGACGGCACAGGAACTGCGGCAGGCGCTGGCGGGCGAAGCGAGCGCGCAAGCGGCCGTCGACTCGCTGCGATCACGCCAGCCCACCGATACCCAACCCACAACTCCGACCGACCTGACCGCGGCCGCCTTCTTCGATGTGGACAACACACTGGTGCAGGGCGCCTCGATCGTGCACTTCGCGCGGGGATTGGCCGCCCGCAAATACTTCTCGTATTCGGATGTCCTCGATTTCGCCTGGACCCAGGCGAAATACCGCGTGACCGGGAAGGAAAACGCGCAGGACGTCGCTCACGGTCGGGATAAGGCACTCAGCTTCATCGCGGGCCGCCCGACCGCCGAACTCGCCGCGATGGGCGATGAGATCTTCGATGAGTACATCGCCGACAAGATCTGGCCGGGCACCCGCGCGCTGGCGCAGCGCCACCTCGACGCCGGCCAGCAGGTGTGGCTGGTCACCGCGACGCCGGTGGAACTCGCTCAGACCATCGCCGATCGTCTCGGCCTGACCGGAGCACTGGGCACTGTGGCCGAAAGCAAGGACGGCACGTTCACCGGACGCCTTGTCGGCGATATTCTACACGGACCAGGAAAGGCACATGCCGTGCGCGCGTTGGCAATTCGTGAAGGATTGAATTTGAAGCGATGCACCGCCTACTCCGACTCGCATAACGATGTGCCCATGCTGTCGCTGGTCGGCAAGGCCGTCGCAATCAACCCCGACGCCGACCTGAAGGAGGTCGCGAAGGTCCGCGGCTGGGAGATCTACGACTTCCGTACCGCACGTAAGGCGGCCAAGTACGGCGCGTCAACGGCACTGGCGGTGGGTGCGGCCGGCGGCGCGGCCGCAACCGTTGCCAAGGTTCTGCGGCAGCGACACTAACTG
>JASGFW010000182.1:0-5095 GCA_047605305.1 Gordonia sp. (in: high G+C Gram-positive bacteria) | reverse complement strand
CTCATCGGGTTCCCCAATTATATTGCTGTTTAACCAGTTTAAGGTAAACGAGAGTCTCCGTGGACGTCACTTCCGGGTGCGTGCGCACGGTGCGGTTGATGATGTTGAGTAACTCGTCGTCGCCTTCGCACACGACCTCGATCACGATGTCGTAGGTGCCCGCGGTGAGCACCACATAGTCGATCTCGGAATGCTTGGCGAGCTGGGTGGCGAGTGTCTCGGTGTCTCCGGTGCAGCGAATTCCGATCAGGGCCTGCCGGGAGAATCCAAGCTTTAGCGGGTCGGTGACAGCGACGATCTGCAGCAGGCCGCTCTCATTGAGCTTCTGTACCCGGTTGCGGACGGCTGCTTCGGAAAGCCCCACGGATTTACCGATCGATGCATAGGAACTCCGACCATCGGCCTGTAGTTCTTCGATGATCTTCTTGGCTGTCGCATCCAGATGCGCCGGGGTAGATTCGGCCACACCACGATCGTGACGGAATCCGTCGATTCTCGCAACTTATTCAACCGTAACCGCAATGTAACTGGGTTCTCAAGTAGTGAATTAGTCGTGTGGAAGGTATTATTTGGCCACATGTCTCCCGCCCCGCAGATTCCCGCCGGATGGTTCAACGGCAAACCCTACGTCGGCGCTGGTCCCCAGCACGCCGTGCTCAACCCAGCCACCGATCAGCCGGTGGCGACGTTACGTCTCGCCGAGGCCGGTGATGTGTCCGAGGCTGTGGCGAGTGCACGTGCGGCACAGCATGACTGGTCTGCGGCGTCGCCGGCGGAACGTTCGGCGGTATTGGCCGCGCTGGCCCGGCTGGTGGCAGATAACGCCGATGAACTCGCGGCCGAGGAAGTCTCGCATACCGGGAAATCGATCAGGCTGGCGACCGAATTCGACGTACCGGGCAGTATCGACAACATCGATTTCTTCGCCGGCGCGGCCCGCAACCTGGAAGGTAAGGCGAGTGCGGAGTATTCCGGCGACCACACCTCCTCGATCCGGCGCGAGGCGATCGGGGTGGTTGGATCGATAACGCCCTGGAACTACCCGCTACAGATGGCGGTGTGGAAGGTGATCCCCGCGTTGGCCGCGGGCTGCGCGGTGGTGCTCAAACCCGCCGAGATCACCCCGTTGACCACGTTGACGCTGGCACGGCTGGCGACTGAGGCGGGCCTGCCCGACGGCGTTTTCAATGTACTGGTGGGGACGGGTGCAGACGTGGGAGCGGCGCTCGCCGGGCATCGGGGGGTGGATATGGTCACCTTCACCGGTTCCACCGCGGTGGGCCGGCTGGTGATGGCCCAGGCGGCGACAAACGGCACCCGTGTTCAACTCGAACTCGGTGGCAAGGCGCCCTTCGTGGTCTTCGATGACGCCGACCTGCATGCCGCGGTACACGGAGCGGTGGCAGGAGCGCTGATCAATGCGGGCCAGGACTGCACCGCGGCCACCCGCGCCATCGTCGCACGCGAGTACTACGACGAATTCATCTCCGGCGTAGCCGATCTGATGGCGTCGGTGCGTGTCGGTGACCCCGGTGACCCGTCCACCGATATGGGATCGCTGATTTCGCACGCGCATCGCGATAGGGTGGCCGCGATGGTCGATCGTGCCCGCGCCGCGGGTGCCCGGGTGGTGACAGGTGGTGTGGTGCCCACCGGTCCCGGTAGCTTCTACCCGCCGACCTTAATCGCCGATGTATCCGAGGATGCCGAGATCTACCGCGAAGAGGTCTTTGGTCCGGTCCTGACGGTGAGTGCCTTCGATGACGACGATGATGCGCTGCGCCGTGCTAATGACACCGTGTACGGACTTGCGGCCTCGGCCTGGACCCGCGACGTGTACCGGGCGCAGCGGGCCAGCCGTGAAATCCGTGCCGGATGTGTCTGGATCAACGATCACATTCCGATCATTAGTGAAATGCCGCATGGAGGATTCGGTGCATCCGGATTCGGCAAGGATATGTCCACCTACTCCCTCGATGAGTATCTCGCCATCAAGCATGTGATGAGCGATGTGACCGGTGTTTCCGAAAAAACTTGGCATAGAACGGTATTCGCTAAGAGCTAGGCATGTGACGAATGAATTTACTTGTCCGACATCATGTTTTGATTCTTCTCGGGTAAAATCTTCTGATATGTCAAACTCTGTGACGACGGCCTGGGCCGCCGAGCCGACTGCCCGCGGAATCGCGATGGTAGCTGGCGCGAGTGGTGAACCGTATTGGCTTGACCGGCCGGCGCGTCCGGCACCGCGGCCACGGCTATCCGAGCGGGTGAGTGCGGATTTGCTCGTCGTCGGTGGCGGATTCACCGGCCTGTGGGCGGCGGTGCAAGCGGCTGAACGCAATCCGGATCGTTCTGTCGTTTTACTTGAACGGGATCGAATCGCTGAGCATGCATCCGGCCGCAACGGCGGATTCTGCTCGGCGAGCCTGACCCACGGACTCGGCAACGGTCAGGCGCGTTTCGCAGGAGAACTTCCCGAGCTACTGCGGCTCGGTCATGACACTCTCGACGAAATCGAGAGAGCCATTGCCCGCCATGGGATATCGGCCGACGCCGAACGCGTCGGCGAACTCAACATCGCCAATTTCGACTGGCAGGTAACCGAGCTCGCCGACGTGGCTTCGGAGGCGACACTCCTGGGTGAGCCGCTGTCATTGTTGACGGGGCCGAAGGCGCGTGAACGGGTGAACTCGCCGATGGTCGCATCGGCACTCTATGACCCGAACGTCATGATGATCGATCCGGCGAAACTGGCGTGGGGGCTGGCCGATGCGGCAGAACGGCTCGGCGTGCGCATCTTCGAGCACACCGAGGTCACCGATCTGGTGACCGAGGGGGATCGGATTCTGGCGACTGCCGGATACGGTGGCGTCAGCGCCGACCGGGTGATCTTGGCGACCTCGGCGAGTCCTTCGTTGGTGCGCCGGCTGCGGCTCTACACCGTGCCGGTGTGGGATTATGCGATCGTCACTGAACCCCTCACCCAGGAGCAGTTGGCGGCTATCGGTTGGGCTGGCCGGGAGGGGCTGGCCGACACAGGGCCACGGTTTCACTACTTCCGACTCACCGCCGACAACCGAATTCTTTTCGGTGGATGGGATGCCCTGTACCACTACGGTTCCGGGAATTCGGAGCGGTACCAGCAGGAGCCCCGGGAATTCGCGATCCTTGCTGAACATCTGTTGCAGATGTTTCCGCAACTTGAAGGCATCACCGCGTCGCACGCCTGGGGTGGTGTTATCGATACCTGTTCACGATTCTGCGCCTTCTGGGACCGTTCGCATGGCGGGCGAGTGGTGACCTCGGTGGGGTTCACCGGTTTAGGGGTCGGGGCGTCGCATTTCGCTGCAGCCACTGCGCTCGATCTGGTCGACGGATTGACCACCGAGCGCACCGAGCTCGATATGGTGCGCAGTAAGCCGCTGCCATTTCCACCGGAACCGTTGCGTTGGTTCGGTATCAATATGACGCGACATCAGTTGGCACGCAGTGAGACTCGTTCTGGTAAGCGTGGTGCATGGTTGACGCTCATGGATAAGGTCGGTCTCGGTTTCGACAGCTAAGGCGGGGTGATCTGCGCACGTCGGCAGCGTGCCCCTTCAGCGACAGTAGGCGCTCGCGTAGCGATCGGCCCGTTGCGTGTGGCTGCTGATCATCGTGCCGTTCACCGTGACGGCGCACTGGATAAAGCCGCCCGGTGACTGTGCCAGTACATCGATGCGCTGATCGGGGACTGCACTAGTGAACACGAGCGAGCCGCGCCAACGGTGTGTGCGGGGATCATGCGTCGTGAGCGGTACATTCCCTTGATACCTCACCTGATTCAACGCATCGCGCCAGGTGACCGAATTGTCGACGCGGCGATCACTCGTGATCGTGATGGTGATGCGGTCACCGGCGGTGGGGTGGAATGGGCCGGTGGTGGCCAGCGCGACGCTAGGGAAACACAGAGCCGCGGTCGCGACGGTAATGACCAAGGCCGCCAGCGGTAGCGTGCGGGCAATCAGCCAAGGCGCGCGACGGACAGGCGAATAGTACTGGTCAATGCGTGTCATGCGTACTTCGACGCCGCGGTGCGATCAACGGTTCCGCACCCGATTCACCCTGCGATCATCCACCACTGCGATCATCCACGACTGCGGTCATCCACGACAAACAGACGAGCCCACCACAGGTGATGTGGTGGGCTCGTCCGGGGCTGCAGAGAGGGGTCTGCGTTGTTCAGCGGAAAGCGGAGGTCGAAATACTGGTCAGCGAGAGAACAACAGCGCTCGCTTGACCTCCTGAATGGCCTGGGTGACTTGGATACCGCGCGGGCAGGCGTCGGTGCAGTTGAAGGTGGTACGACAGCGCCAGACACCGTCGGCATCGTTGAGGATGTCCATGCGCTCGACGGCACCCTCGTCGCGGCTATCGAAGATGAAGCGGTGCGCGTTCACGATCGCCGCCGGACCGAAATAGCTGCCTTCATTCCAGAACACCGGGCAACTGGTGGTGCAGCACGCGCACAGGATGCACTTGGTGGTGTCGTCGAAGCGGGCGCGGTCGGCCTGGCTCTGGATGCGTTCGCGGGTGGGCTCGTTTCCACTGGTGATGAGGAACGGTTTGATCGAGCGGTACGCGTCGAAGAAAGGCTCCATATTCACCACGAGATCCTTCTCCACCGGCAGACCCTTGATGGGCTCGATGGAGATGGTGATCTCCTTGGTCTTATCCTTCGGGAGCAGATCTTTCATCAGGATCTTGCAGGCCAGCCGGTTGACCCCGTTGACCCGCATCGCGTCAGAACCGCACACGCCGTGCGCGCAGCTCCGGCGGAAGGTCAGGCTGCCGTCGAGATAACCCTTCACATACAGCAGCAGATTGAGCAACCGATCGGTGGGCAGCGCCGGCACCCGGAAACTCTCGAAGCCCGCGGCGTCGGGGGCCTCCGGATTGAACCGATAGATCTTAAGCGTGATCATGGTCGCCTCGTCGGGGACGGGCGGCAATGGCGGCTCGTCGGAGGAAGCAGACGGATTGGTCTCCAGCGTGAGGGTCATCAGTACTTACGCTCCATCGGCTCGTAGCGGGTCTGGATCACCGGCTTGTA
>JASGFW010000181.1:0-5241 GCA_047605305.1 Gordonia sp. (in: high G+C Gram-positive bacteria) | reverse complement strand
ACCGCGCTGCTCGGTCCGTCGGGCTGCGGCAAGTCGACGATCCTCAAGATCTTGGCTGATCTCGATACCGCTTCGTCAGGTGACGTTGCCATTGCGGGCCAGTCGCCGAGGCAAATCCGACAATCCCACCGCCTTGGGCTGGCACTGCAAGACCCATCGCTGTTGCCTTGGCGGACAGTACGAGACAACATAAGACTCCCCGGTCAGGTCATGCGGTCACCCATTCCTCGGGAGCGTGTCGACGAACTCATCGCGATGATCGGTCTTGAGGAATTCGCCGACCGGCGGCCATCGGAGTTATCCGGCGGGATGCGTCAGCGAGTGGCGATCGCCAGAGCAATCGCCACCGGGCCGGATATTCTGCTGCTCGACGAGCCGTTTGGCGCCCTCGACGAAATCACCCGTCAACGCATGAATCTCGAATTGCAATCACTGTGGATGGCCACGAATGCGACGGCCGTGCTCGTCACGCATTCGGTGGCTGAAGCCGCCTTTCTGGCCGATACAGTGGTGGTGATGTCAGCCCGGCCGGGACGGGTGATTGAGCAGATCGCCATTGATTTTCCCCGTCCACGTACACGAGAGCTGTTGGTGTCCACAGAGTTCCATGCGATCTGTGATCGGCTGTCGGCGGGGTTGTTCACTGGGACGTCGTCGCAGTGACGGGCCGACGAAAGGCGTCTCGATGGGCACTGACAGCGACGGTATCGGTAGTGCTGCTGGTGTTGTGGGAAGTCGCCGCAGACCTGTGGTTATCGGATAAGGGAGTGCTGGGCGCGCCGTCGGAGGTGTTGCGCAGTCTCGTCACCGACTGGCCCCTGTACTGGAGTAATTTCGAGGTGACGGCATGGATAGCGGTACGCGGGTGGCTGTGGGGAAATCTCGCGGCGATCATTATCGCGTTCGTATTCGTGCAGGTACCTATCCTCGAATCGATATTCCTTCGTCTCGCGGTCACGTTGTTCTGTCTACCGCTGGTGGCAGTGAACCCGATCTTGCAGCTGACATTCGATGTAGACCGGGCCAAGGTTATCCTCGCCGCGCTTTCAGTATTTTTCACCACACTGGTCGGCGGCATACTCGGGTTGCGGTCGGCCGACGCCGGCACACTCACGTTGATTCGGGCGTGGGGTGGGGGTGGGCTGGCCGCGACACGCTATGTCCGTACGCCGTCGAGCGTGCCGGCCATGCTCACCGGTCTGCAGATCGGTGTCCCCGCTGCGGTTCTCGGTGCGATTTTCGGGGAGTTCCTGGGTGCGAAGTCCGGGCTCGGTGTGTTGTTGATCAACGGACTGATGTCACTCGACCTTGCTCGCGTGTGGTCGGTCGCGGTGCTGGTAACAGTCATGGCCGCGATTCCCTACGTGCTGATCGGAGTGGTACGCGACAGGTTAGCTCCTTGGTCCGCGACGATAAGTACCGCTGCTGCGCAGCGCACCGCCCGTGGGCCCCGATACCTACACGCTGTTACAGGTGCATTCTGGATAGCCGTCTCAGTTGTCGTGATCCTGATTGCGTGGAGTGGCTATCTGAAGGCGTTCGATGTGTCGCCATATGTCGGTAAATCACCGAAGGTTGTGTGGGACTACCTGTTTACGGGTGATCTGGGTGCGCAGAATCGAGTCACGGTCTTCGATGCCCTGCGGGCGACGATGGTGCACTCCCTCGTCGGCTATATCGCGGGAATGGCGGTAGGTGTGGGGTGTGCCTCCGCGTTTGTGACATTCCCGCTGCTGGAACGGATTTTGACGCCGGTCACCGTGGCACTGCGGAGCGTACCGATTATCGTGCTGATACCGGTGTTGATTTTGGCGCTGGGGCGAGGTCTCGCCGGGGTTATCGCGATCGCGGCGATAGTGACGTTCTTCCCCGCGTTGGCGAATACGCAGAACGGCCTCAAACGGGTTCCGCCCGACGCGATGATCCTGATGCGCAGTTACTCCGCGTCGGTATGGACGAGTCTGTGGCGGGTACAACTTCCCTACGCATTACCATCGATTTTCGCTTCGGCGCGGATTGCGGCTCCTACCGCAGTACTGGCCGCGACCTTGGCGGAATGGCTTGCTACCGGGGATGGACTCGGTCACCAGATCGTCAACGCTCAGGCGCATGCCGATTACACGGGTTTATGGGCGGGCGCCGCTGTACTGACGGGGGTCTCCCTGATCTTTTATGGATGCGTCACGGCCACGGAACAGGTGATCCTGCGTCGGTACTCGCCCGCCAGCAGATACTGAACGGTCTGTGTCAGTCAACAAAGGATGGAGTTGCACCCATATGCCCACACCACATATCGCCGCGGCGGAAGGGGATTTCGCTGCGGATGTCCTCATGCCCGGCGATCCGAAACGTGCTGCGCGGATCGCGGAGTCGTTACTCGACGATGCGGTACTGGTGACCGATGTGCGTGGAATCCTCGGTTACACCGGGAATTACCAAGGGCGGCGAGTATCGGTGATGGCGTCGGGAATGGGGATGCCGTCACTGGCCATCTACGCCACCGAATTGGCCCGGTTCTATGGGGTCCGCCGGATCATCAGGGTGGGTACAGTCGGTGCGCTCCAACCACACGTCAAGATCGGGGAAGTCATCGCGGCGTCGTGCGCCCACACTGATTCAGCGTTTACCGCGAGCTGGGTTCCCGGTGTATCGCTGAGTGCTGCTCCGAGTTTCACGCTGTTGAATCGGGCGTTCGAATATGCCCGGGACACAGGTGAGACGATTCATGTGGGGCCGGTGTTCACCAGCGACCACTTCTACGGTGTGGACGAAACGGTGGTGCCTGCGTTGGCCAAACTTGGCACCATCGCAGTCGATATGGAGGCGGCCGGTTTGTATGCGGTGGCCCAACGTGAGGCAATCGAAGCGTTGATGCTTGGCACTGTGAGCGACAAATCCGGTGAGACGAATATGACAGCGTTAGAACGGGAAACCACTTTCGCCACGGTTGCCCGGATCGCTTTGGAGGCCTTACGGTGATCCGGAGAGACTCTACGCGTGGTTTGTCGGCGAAACACGCTGGGCCCCGGAAAAACACATCGGCAAAGGACTGCCGATGGGGATCGCTGTTGAAGCGGTGGCGGTCGGCCTGAGCGAAGGAGAGGTCATCGTACGGGCGTCCGCTCACCGTTTAGCGGACCTTCCCCGAGTGGGCGTGTATGTCACAACAATCGGTGATGAAGTCATCGAGAATTTCCACGGATCGGGCGACCACAGTGGAAATGAGATCGCGGCCCTTGACGATGGACGCCGCCGACGGATCGCCAAACACGCCGGTAGCCGAGTATGGATGGAGCTGTCTCGGCCGGATACCGAAGTCGGCGGGCAGCTTCGGGTAGCAGCTCACGTGCGGGTCGGGCCGGACGAGCTGTTCATCGATGGCCAACATGAGAGAAGTCTCAAGCTCGTCGGCATGATGCAGATTGGGTGCTGCGGCGGGGGAGTCGAGGATCTCCGCGGCTCTCTCATCCATCCCCGGATAGTCCAGGATTATCGTCGCCAGCCCGGCATGAATGAGTTCCTGGGCGGCGTTCATGAGGGGCATGCGGTTGCCCCAGTCGCCGTTGACGACGACGAGACCGCATACATGCAGTTGACCGTCGCGCAGCGACGCCCCGATGTCTGTCACGATGCTGCGTACCGTTGCGGGAGAGAGCGACACGGTGCCCGGGTATCCGGCGTTCGTCCACGTCGCGCCGTACCCGATGCTCGGCAGGAGCAGGGCGTCGAGTTCGATGGCAAGCAGACGGGCGAGATGATCTGCTTGGTAAGTGTCGGTTCCCAGCGGAAGATGAGGTCCATGCTGCTCAAGCGCGCCAAAACCCAGCACACCGAGAACAGGTCGGCCTTGCCTAAGCGTGTCGTCGGCATATTCGGCCACTTCGGTCCACGGGGTGGATATCAACTCGATCATGCGTCCATGCTGCGTGCTATTTCCACCGGACGCCACCGCGACACGGATGAGTCGCGATGACGGCCCCCGCTACCGGCGCGTCCGCGGGAAGCTCGGGGTCTGTACGAGCGGTGGTGTGGGACGGCACCACCGAACGCGGCTTGTGCGAGTTGCAATGGGAAAACAGCGATCTCGACGGCATCATCACCGGGATCGTGCCGGTAGCCGAGGATTTTGCCGACGCGCAAACCCTCTGTGCGATACCAGGTTTAATCGACACCCATGTGCACTTGATCGGGGAGGCCGGGCATAAACACTCCGGATTTTTGACGTGGCCGGTCCTGACCAGGCCGGAGGAACAGGTTCTTCATGGTCTGGCGCATGCACAGCAGGCGATGGCCAATGGGGTGACCACCGTGCGTGATATGTCTGCAGACGAGATCCAGTTCTCGCTCAGCAGAGTGCTTGAGAGTGGCCTGCTCCAGGGTCCGCGGCTTGTTACCCACGCCATGGTGAGTATGACCGCGGGCCATGGCGACTTGTTCACCCCGCGCGATGCGCCCGTTCGCAAGCCGACAGCCGACGGCGTGGACGAATGCCGCAAGCTGGTGCGTCACTGGGCACGGGCGGGTGCACACGGCATCAAGATCGCCACAAGTGGCGGGGTGCTGTCCGTGGCGGATAAACCGTCGTGGCGCAATCACACTCGCGCCGAGGTCGATGCCATCGTCGACGAGTCACATGCGCTGGGAATGGCGGTGGCTGCGCACGCGCACACCGAGGAGGGCATCGCGATCGCGTTGGCTGCGGGCGTCGATTCGATTGAGCATGGCACTCTAATCTCACCACAGCAGGCAGAGGCTATCGCTGCGGCAAGTATCTCAGTGGCACCGACGCTGTTGATTAACAGCCGAATTGCTGCGGGGGCGGCCGGAGTGGATGAGCAACAGGCGCAGAAAGCACAGGAATTACTTGTCCGGCGCGATCAGCTTATGCGTGCTGCGGCTGAGCGCGGCGTCGACTTCGTGTTGGGCACTGATGCCAACGGATTTCACGTCCAATTCGGCGACCAGATGGACGAGATCCGCGAGATGAAAAAGATCTTCGGGTGGTCGGCCGAACGTGCGCTGCAGTCGGCGACCTCGCGGGCTGCCCGCGCACTAGGCCGTGGCGACGATCTAGGCCGGTTGTCGGTGGGTGCCTGCGCCGACATCCTCCTGATGAGGGGCAGACCATGGGATGACATATCTTCTTTGCAGACGTCATCGATCGTCGGCGTCATCAGCAGGGGGCGTCTGGTTGCCGGGGAGATACCGGCACAGGTGAATTGATGGTTCCCGGGTAGGCTG
>JASGFW010000180.1:0-5315 GCA_047605305.1 Gordonia sp. (in: high G+C Gram-positive bacteria) | reverse complement strand
GGTGTGGTCATCGTTGGTGTGGTCACCGCGTCCTCCGGATGTCGATCACGCGCGATGGTCGATCACGCGTTCGATGAACTAATGTTCGATTAGTACCACGAGCCACCGACAAAGTCTCGCGACACGTCGAACACATGTTTGATGTAGTCGGTCTTCTGGGCTAATGTCGGCGACAGGAGAAATCGATCTCGTGCCCATATGTGGAGCGAAAGGACTCAGACCGATGAGCGACACGACCCGGCGCACCGCTGCGTCGCCGAAGAAGACCAGCGAAAAAGTTCCGGAGGTGAACCTCGCCACCACCGAGGCGACGCTCACCGCGCGGCAACGGGGCGTGCTGGAGGTGATCCGCAAATCTGTCCGCGAACGCGGATATCCGCCGAGCATCCGCGAGATCGGCGATGCCGTCGGCCTTACCTCCACCTCGTCGGTGGCTCATCAGCTGCGGACACTCGAACGCAAAGGTTTACTCAAGCGCGATCACAACCGCCCGCGCGCAGTCAACGTTGCCGACTTCGCCGATCCCACCCCACCCGATTCGACCCCACCCGATTCGACTCCGCCCGGCGGCGATCTACCCACTCCGACGTTCGTGCCGGTACTCGGCCGCATCGCCGCGGGCGGTCCCATCCTCGCCGAAGAGGCGGTCGAGGATGTTTTTCCGCTACCGCGTGAACTCGTCGGCGAGGGGTCGCTGTTCCTGCTTCGCGTCGTCGGCGAATCGATGATCGACGCCGCCATCTGCGATGGAGACTGGGTGGTGGTCCGTCAGCAGAACGTCGCCGACAACGGCGACATCGTGGCGGCGATGATTGACGGCGAGGCCACCGTCAAGACCTTCAAACGCAAGGACGGCCACATCTGGCTGCTCCCGCACAATAGCCTCTTCTCACCGATCCCCGGCGACGAAGCGGCCATCCTCGGCAAGGTCGTTACCGTGATGCGGCGAATCTGAAGTTCGCTGATGGGGGGTGCTCTATCGAGGACCCCCCATCAGCCGGTTCAGCTCAGGTGCACTGCTGCGGCGGCGCGGGCGTCGGCGGGGGTGGCGGTCGCCAGTGTTGCCTGTGCCGCCGCGCGGCACGCATCGAGAGTGACGCCCGCAAGTTTGGCACCGACCGCCGCCGATGCGGCCGGGGCGACCGATAGCGAGGTCACACCCAAGCCAACCAGTACGCATGCCAACGACGGATCGGCGGCCGCCTCGCCGCACACACCGACCGGCTTTCCGGCTGCGGCACCCGCGGAAGCGACTTGGGCGATCAGATTCAGCACCGCTGGCTGCCACGGATCGGTCAAACCGGCCAGTTCCGATGACATGCGATCGGCGGCCATCGTGTACTGAGTCAGATCGTTGGTGCCGATAGACACAAAATCCACCTCGGCGAGGATCGCCGGGGCAAGGATCGCGGCCGCGGGAATCTCAATCATCACGCCGGCGATGAGACCATGCCCGCGCACCTCGGCGGCGAAGTCTGCGGCCTCGGCAGCGCTCGCGATCATCGGGGCCATCACCCATGGCGCCGAACCCGACTCACGTGCCGCCCGCGCGATCGCCTCAAGTTGGCCGGACCGGATCTCCGGATTCGCGGCGGCGATGCGATTGCCGCGCACACCCAGAGCAGGATTCTCCTCATTGGGTTGCGAGATGAATTTCAACGGCTTATCCGACCCCGCATCAAGGGTTCGGATCACGACTTTCTGACCTTCGAAGGCCGCGATCACCTCGTGGTAGAGCCGTGTCTGCTCGTCGACACTCGGCGCATCGGTACGGTCAAGGAAGGCCAACTCGGTGCGGAACAACCCAACACCCTGCACCGGATAGTCGGTGGCGTTACGTGCGGACGTGCCGTCGGCAACATTGGCGAGAATCGCCACCTCGTGGCCGTCGGCCGTGCGCCCGGGGCCATGCCATGCGGCAATGGCCGCAGCGTCGGCACGGTTACGCTCCACTGCCGCGGTGGCCGATTCCGGATCGGGTGCAACGGTGACCGTACCGGTTGATCCGTCCACGAGAATCGATGTGCCCGATTCGATTTCACCGATTCTCGCCACCGCGACCACGCACGGAATACCAAGCTGACGGGCAATGATGGCGGTGTGGCTGGTAGGTCCGCCCAATCGGGTTACGAGCGCGATAATTCGCGCCGGATCGAGTCCCGCGGTATCGGCGGGTGCGAGGTCATCAGCCAGCAGCACCGACGGCTCCGACGGCTCGGGAATCCCCGGTTCGGGTTCGCCAAGCAACTCGGCAATAATCCGGTCGCGAACATCATTGAGATCGGTGATGCGCTCCGCCATGAGTCCGCCAAGCTTGGCAAACAGTTGCGCGAACTGATCGGTGGCCGCAGCAGCGGCAGCCGGCGCCGAGGTGCCCCCGAGCACCAACTTTTTCGCCGCCTGTAGCCAGCCTCGATCCTCAGCGAGCGCGGCCGTCGCGATAAGCACCCCGGCAGCAGCCCCGGAATTGTGCGAGGCACGTTCGCGCAGGCGCGCCGCGACCACACTCGCGGCATCGGCGAGCCGCCCGGATTCGGCATCTCGTTCACCCTCGGAGATCAGCTGATCTCCACCGAGCCGGGCCGGGTCATGCGCCGGCCGCCCCCCTGGCCACACTGCCGGCCCGTAGGCAATACCACCGACGACAGGTGTACCCGTGAGAGTCACGCGGTCGTCCACCGTGTCCACGCGGTTTTCCACCGTGTTCACGCGGTTCTCCACTGTATCGACGCGGTTCTCCGCCATGACGCAACCTTTCAGCTTTTAGGGGTCTATGCGACACCCACGAGTCATCGGATCGATCTCACCATATGCCTGATCCGGACATCACACGGCCACCGGTGTGAGAGCCAACAGTCAACCCCCGCTGCTGTGATTAAAGTTACTCTATTGGCTTGACTTGTCAACATAAACAGGCGTAAACAAACATTTGTATCTACTTAAAACCACACAAACTCACAAGTGCCCGACGGCGACGACGACGCCAGGGACACAGATCGGAGCTAGCGTGTACGCCGAAGAACGGCAACAGGCGATCGCCGAGCAGGTCGATACCCACGGCCGCGCCTCGGTGAGCGCACTCGCGACTCGATTCGAGGTGACCAGCGAGACCGTCCGGCGCGATCTGGCCGTCCTGGAACGGGCGGGACGGCTCCAGCGGGTGCACGGCGGTGCGGTGCGGCCCGGTCTGGTTCAAGTGATCGACGAACTCGGCGTCGACGAACGCGAAAACGAACACATCACACAGAAGACGGCAATCGCCCGCGCGGCCGTGCGTTTTCTCCCGCCCGACGGCGGTTCGGTCATCTTCGATGCCGGTACCACCACTCATCGTGCCGCGGCGGCACTGCCCCGCGATCGACGCCTGACCTTCATCACCACCAGCCTGCAACTGGCCTCGGCACTGACCACCTACGCTGGCTGCACCCTGCAGACAATCGGCGGCCGGGTCCGCGGACTCACGCAGGCAGCGGTCGGTGCCGACACCGTCATCGCGCTGTCGCGGTTGCGCGCGTCGACCGCATTCGTCGGTACCAACGGCATCAGCGAAGCGCACGGCCTATCCACACCCGACCCGGAGGAAGCCGCCGTCAAAGCTGCGATCGTCCGCGCCGCGCAGCGGGTGGTGGTGCTGGCCGACTCATCGAAGATGGACCGCGAGAACCTCAGCTCATTCGCCCGGCTCGATGATGTCGACGTCCTCATCACCGATGACAACATCGACCCCGTCTTCTCGGCATCCCTATCCGCACGCGGCATCGAGGTGGTAATCGCATGATCCTTACTGTCACCGCCAATCCCAGTCTCGATCGCACCCTGGAGATCACCGGGCCGCTGCACCGCGGCGAGGTCCAGCGCACCACGGACGTGCGCGCCGAGGCCGGCGGAAAAGGCGTCAATGTCGCCCGAGTGATCGCCGAGGCCAACATCGCCACCACCGCGGTGCTCCCCGCCCGTGCCGGCGATCCGCTGCTGGCCGCGCTCGATGCCGCCGGGCTGCCATACCGCAATGTCCCGGTCGACGGCGAAGTGCGCTCGAACATCACCATCGCCGAGCATGACGGCACCACCACCAAAATCAACGCCTCCGGCCTACCACTGGACGCCGCGCAGCTAGAGGCATTGACCAGCCTGGTCATCGAGCTCGCCGTCGACGCCGACTGGGTGACCCTGTGTGGTTCGCTGCCGCCGGGAGTGCCCGCCGAGTGGTACCGGACGCTGGCCGACCGGCTCGTGCGACGCGGCTGTCGTATCGCCGTGGACACGTCCGGCGAACCTCTACGAACGACCCTCACCGGTCGTGTCGACCTGATCAAGCCCAACGACGAAGAACTCGCTGAGGCCGTCGGCGCCGACCCGAAGGTTCTGGCCGCGGCGGTGGCCAACCGCGATCTCGGGCCGATCGTCGAGGCCTCCAGGACACTGATCGCCACGACCGGAGGAGCGGTCCTGGCCACCCTCGGCGCCGCCGGTGCCGTGCTCACCACCGCCATTGGAAGCTGGTTCGCGACTCCCCCGCCGATCGTGCCGCGCAGCACCGTCGGCGCTGGCGACTCCGCACTCGCCGGATACCTGATCGCCGAATCGAAGGGTCTCGCCGAACCCGAGCGGCTACGCACCGCCGTCGCCTATGGCGCGGCCGCCACCGCATTGGCCGGCACTCAACCACCCACTCCCCGCGAGCTCAACCTTGATGGCGTGCGGGTCACCGACCTGGCCGGAGCCACGCCCATCAGCTGAGCCACTACCGACACCGCTGCCACGACACAGCGGTGTCATCCAGACACGCAGCAGCACGCCACACACTTTTCAACTCCGAAACACGAAGGAAGACCCATGTCCGACCCGATCATCACCGTTGACACGGTGACTCTCGACGTTGATGCCGGTGCCGATCCGGCGGCGGTGATCACCTTTCTCGCCGACAAGCTCGGCGCGGCGGGACGCACCACCGACTCCTCAGAACTCGCCCGGGCCGCATTAGCCCGCGAGGCTAAGTCGGCCACCGGTCTGCCCGGCGGTATCGCCATTCCCCATGCACGCGCCGCATCCGTCACCCAGCCGAGCCTCGCGGTAGCCCGGCTCTCGTCAAAGGTGGAATTCGGTGCGCCCGACGGCCCGGCGGACCTCATCTTCCTGATCGCCGCACCCGAAGGCGCGGCCACCGACCACATGAAACTGCTCAGCTCGCTGGCGCGCGCACTGGTGCGGCCCGACTTCGTCGCCTCACTGCGTGCCGCCGAATCGGCCGACGAGATCGTCGCACTGGTGAACGAGGCCATCAACCCCGCACCGCGTCCGGCGACCCCGGCAGT
>JASGFW010000179.1:0-5329 GCA_047605305.1 Gordonia sp. (in: high G+C Gram-positive bacteria) | reverse complement strand
AGAGCATTCGACTGTTAATCGAACGGTTACTGGTTCGAGTCCAGTTGGGGGAGCAGAGAATATGCGGGTCAGGCGCCCTTTAGGGCGCTTTTCCTGTTTCATCCCCTGGGTGTGCCCTCCGAGGCTCCCTGGGAGGGTCCAGAATGTCAGTCCCGCGTCCTATGCTGCGGCTCATGACCAACGAGAGCCCTGTCGCCGCCGAGCACGCTTTCCAGCTCCCGGATTGGCTGGCCTATTCAGTTGCCGTGTCGACGACGGTCGGCGTGCTCGTGGCGTTGTTCGTCGCCTTTTGGAATGTCAGCAAGAACCGGCGGGAGCGTCAGGAGTTGCGTGCGGCCCAGGCCCGCAAAGTAGTTCCGGCGGCTACTCACTCCGAGATCCTCGGGCCGAGAATGTGGGTACTCGCGGTCCTAAATCAGTCCGACGCCATGGTCCGACGGCTGGAGGTAGAGGTCACCGGCCACGACGCCGACGGCCGGGAGGTGGAGAACGCGGCCGAACTCGCCAACGACAAGGCAGACATATCCGGAGCGTTCTCGAAGTTAACCGGACTAGGTCCCATTGCGGGTATGGTTTCGCAAGGTCCCGTCTCCCCGCAGTCCATGGCCGAGCAGTTGGCCAGGATGTGGGACCGAGGACAGATCCCGGGCTATATGGTCGCCGCACAATCACGACCGAACCCCAAAGACGAGATCCGGAAGGCGCTCGGGGCCTACTTCATCTCCGAATGGCCGACCGCGCTGACGCCGCATGGCGAGACCTCAATGCTGATGCAAGCTGCTGAGACGGTCCGAAAGCTGACAGTGACGATCACGTTTGAGGATGAGGCGGGCTATCAATGGCGTCGCACCGACGACGGAATGCCGGAGCTGATCCGGTCAGGATTGAGGTGGCCGCGCCGGCCGTGGTCGCAATGACAGACACCAAACTGGAGGACACGATGACTGACCCGCAGACGGACGCCCTGGAAGCCGTCCGTGTGGAGGTTCTAGGTCGTAGCGACTATCTGACGCCCGGACAGGCCGCGATGCTTGAGGAGCTCCCCGCGTATCTCCGTGCCGAGGGCGTCGGAACCGAGGCTGTCTATTTTCGAGAGCCCGGCGGTATGGGGTTCATCCTTGAATCCCTCGCCATCTTCGCCGTGGGCGGGATCGTCGGCGGGGCCGCATGGGACGGCACCAAGGCCACGGCCCGAGCTGCTATCGCGTGGGCTCGGGAGCGCATCCGGCGGTACCGCGACGAGCGCGGGGACGACCTCGAGGAGGACGAGGACCCGGTGGTGCGGGTGAACATCTACGGACCTACCGGCGCCGTGCTTCGAATGATTGAGGTGCGGCATAGCGATATAGATGATCCGTTCGGGGACAACGAAACCGAGTAGCCAACAACGAACGCCCCGCCGGATGGAGGGCGGTTTCAAGGGGTCAACGCAACACTGCCTGCTCTACTGCGTGGTCGGCCGTTGAGCTGCTGGGCGACGTGCTCGAGGTCGGCTGGGCTGTAGACGCTCAGGTCGGTGCCCTTGGGGAAGTATTGCCGCAGCAGCCCGTTGGTGTTCTCGTTGGTGCCACGCTGCCAGGGACTGGCGGGATCGCAGAAGTACACCTGCATGTCGGTGGCGACGGTGATCTGCTTGTGCCTGGCCAGCTCGGCGCCTTGATCCCAGGTCAGCGACCCGCGCAGGTGCGCGGGGAAGTCCTTCATCGCGGTGATGATCGCGTCGCGGACCTGTTCGGCATCGTGCCCGTCGGGCAGGTGCAGCAGCATCGTGTAGCGGGTGGAACGTTCGACGAGGGTACCGATCGCGGTCTTGTTCTGCTCGCCGGTGATCAGATCCCCTTCCCAGTGGCCGGGGACGGCACGGTCCTCCACCTCGGCCGGCCGGTCGCTGATCATCACCATCGGGTCGACGAACCGCTGATACCGCTCACCCTCGCGGCGCTGCGGCTTACGTCGCGTCCTCCCGGTCCCAAGCGCCTGTTGCACTTCCTTTTTCAACCCTCCCCGGGCCTGGAAGTACAATGCTTGGTAGATCGTTTCGTGGCTCACCCGCATGCTCTCGTCGTCGGGATGATCCCGGCGCAGGCGGTGCGAGATCTGCTCCGGCGACAGCTTCCTCGACAAGCCGTCCTCGACCGCTGCCCGCAGGACCGCGTTCACCACCAGTTTGGACTGCTTGGGCCGCACCCGCGCCGCCACCGCCACCCGATCGGCCTGATACGGCAGATACCGGCCGGCGACACTGCGTTCACGGACCTCGCGGGAGACGGTCGAGACGTTCCTCCCGATCCGCGTTGCGATGGTCCGCATGGAGTCCTTCACGATCAAGCCATCAGCGATCGCGATCCGGTCCTCGAGCGAGAGATACCGGTCACTGATCCCCGGGACAGCGGCATCTGAGCACGGCATAGACGTCACGGGCCGTTTGTAGACGGTCCCGTCGTTGTAGTCCACAACCCGCCCATCCGGATAGATCCGCGTGTTGCGTGTGTGCCGGATCCCCTGCCGCCAGTCCCGACCGGTACGTTCGTTGACGCCCACCTCACGGGCCGCGCGCGCCGCCGACCAACCCTGCTCGATCAGTTCGAGGAACCGCTTCCTCGCCTCCGGCTTACCCACCATCTTCCGCTTGGCAGCGGTGATGAGACCAGCATCGACCAGAATCCGGCGAGCCACCGAGAACGCCACATCGCACTCGATCGCTGCCCTATTGATCGAGCCGGTCCGATCGAACACCGCCACGATCCGCTTCGGGTCGGCCGGCTTGCCCGGTCCACGCAGCCGTCCTACCGGACGACCGATCGCCCGCAGGATCGCATAACACCGCTGCCGCGGCACACCCACCACGACCGCAGTCTCCTTCACCGGCACACCCGCATCCACCAACCGCGCCAGCTGGTCACCGAACCGAACACAGTCCTCCTGAAACGACATGATCGCCGCAACCTCTCATCCGAGAGTGTTGCGACGATCATGTGAACCCGCCTTTTTTGCCGGGCCTTTCTTGTTTTTGCAGAATATTTGCATAAGGACTGACTCACTGGACACGGTTCACCGACTTGTAAGTCGGCCCCGCCGGTGGGTTGAGCACCGCCGCGGCCTCGATCCACGGAGGGTCCCGTGAACCGTCTGCTCAGCCGATCGCCCTATCTGTGGGCAGCCGTATTTGTAGTACTCATGTATGCCTGTGAGACGCGGAAAGCGTGATCTACGCAGAGCGATACCCATAACAACCTGCAACGTGTCTTGAAAAGTCAAGTGGCACAACAACCTATCATTTCTGTAGGCACCGACTGTCACTGGCGGTGTACCCGACTGGCGATCTGTGGGCAAATCGGTTGCAGTTATAAGTGAAAGTTAGGTAGTCTCGGGTCATGACAACGACACTGCAGATCAGTAATCGAGTGCGCGTTGAAGCTGTAGAGGTCCGACGGGGAATCGACGGCGGCGAGCATCTTGCTCTCGCTATGTCCGACGGACAGGCCTTCCCATTGCCCGAGGAGCTGGCGCATGTGTTGACCACGGCACTGTCCGTCATGGCGGACGGTGGAACCGTGAGCATCGGGTCGATTCCGAACGAGCTATCGACGACCGAGGCTGCGCGTCAGCTGGGCGTTTCGCGTCCGACAGTCATGAAGTGGATTCGGGAGGGTGCGCTTTCATCACACATGGTCAAGAGTCACCATCGACTCTTCTGGGAGGATGTGTTGAACTTCGCTAATTCTCGGCGGGGTCGCCAGATGGATGCGCTGGCGAAGTTGCGCGAGATTGACGAGGAATTGGACTTGGACACTTAATCCGTTGTGAATGGGTGGGGTAACGTCCGCGTATGCAGTCGCGGGTATTGGTAGATGCAAATGTCTGGTACTCAAGGACATTGACGGACTGGGTAAGTAAACTGTCCGCCTTCAGTGGGATGTATACGGTTCTGTGGACTGAGGACGTTTTAGCTGAAGCTCGGTACCACTTACGCAAGGACAAGCCGGATGTTGGCGACGGCCCGTTGACGACGCGGTTCGATCGAATTCGTGACCTGTTTCCAGAGGGGCGGGTGTCAGGGTACGAGATCACTGACAAGGAGCACCCGGATCGGCACGACTGGCATGTCGTGAGTGCTGCGATCAGTGCGAAAGCTGACTACCTGCTTACTTCAGACAAGAAGTTCATGGATCTCCAGAACCATTCGGCCGTCGATACATGGTGCTTCGAAGTGCACAACCCGGATACATTCTTCGACCTGGTGCACGAGTCGAGCAGCCAGCTGGTTAAGGCTGTGACCAGGGATGAGTTCAACTACTGGATCTTGGGCCGTCGTTCTGATCGATCACTGAGCGATATGCTGCATCGGGCGGGAGCGCCCGAGTTTGCGCAGCGTGTCGGGGAATACGTTCGCGAGCTATCGCGCTGACACTAACCCACGGCTCGGCGGCGCGATCGTGGACCGCCTCACCTGCGGCAGTATCTTCTCGGTCATCGCCGCGTACTCGGCTTCTTGCGTGGGCGTGAATTCGTCGTCGACGATGTCGAAGTCGATCTGTGAGAAGTCGGGTGTGGTGTCGGCCATCGGTGGCACTCCCGGTTCTTCCCCAAAGTGCCAACGGTCGTGTCCTTTTCAGCGATCCAGCCAAGCGGTACCACGCTGGGCGACACCACAACCCGGCGCCTCTGTTCAGCTCGGACCGAGGCGCAACAGCTCGGTCTCGAGTGCGTACGCGTTCGGGTCTTCGGTGACAAGATCCTCCGCGGTCGCACCGAATGTGCGGGCGCCGGTTGGTGCCGCGTCGGCGTCGGGCCATTCCGCATCGCCCGATGCGATGAAACGCACCCACGATTGGTGTATCGCGTCGGCGAGTTTCTGCGGCGGGTTCGCACCCAGGACTTGGGTGACGCCCTCGCCGTCGAGCAGATCGAATACGAAAGGCACCTCGTGGCAATGTGCCGCCGTGCCGGTCACCTCGGATGGGTAGGCGTAGTCGTAGACCCAGGTGCGCCCGCCCGCGCCGGTGCGTACCCGCGACGCGACGACATCGGCCAGCGGTGCGCGGAACATCGAGATCGCCAATAGCGCGCTGCGTGTGTACTGGGTACCGATACGGCCCACGGATCGGCGGAACCACTCGACCCTTGCGGAGTCGACCCCACGTGCGGCCAATTCGGTTGCAGCGTCTGACAATTCATCGACAACAGGGAAGGCGAACTCGTCGCGGGTGCTTCCGATCAACAGCGGAACCTCGGACCCGACGCCTTGGCGGACCGCGTTACGCGGTGCCGCCAGCAGGATCTCTCCGTCGACGGTCGGCGCGAACGCCAGGCCGCCGCGCGGCGTGCC
>JASGFW010000178.1:0-5431 GCA_047605305.1 Gordonia sp. (in: high G+C Gram-positive bacteria) | reverse complement strand
GCGTAGGAGAACAGTGACGGGTCGCCGTCGAAGTCGCCGTGGAAGGCTTTGCCGTATGGGTCGAGGAGGAGTTTCGAGGGGTCGCAACGCAATCCGCGCGCGGGATCATAGGGGCCGTACACCCGGAAGCCGTAGAACTGGCCAGGGCCGATATTGGGCAGATAGCAGTGCCAGCAGTACCCATCGACTTCTTCTAGCCGTATATGCTGCTCCTTGCCGTTCTGGTCGATCAGGCAAAGATCGACCGCTTCGGCAACCTCGGAAAAAAGTGAAAAGTTTGTTCCCACACCGTCATAGGTCGCACCGAGGGGATATGGGGTGCCCGGCCACACCGGTAGCTGCGAAGGCTCAGGACGGATGAACACGGCAGCTGGCTCGACGGGCGCTGGCTGGATGACGGCTGGATCGGTGACGGGCTGCTCGTCATCGGCTGGCGGCGTGGTCATGCCCACCTTCCTGAGAGGGTCATGTATCGACCCTAGCGGCGTTGTGCTGGGTCTTCATCTCGGAGGGGGGTAGATCGTGCTGCGGGCACATCCGGGCAACCCGAGGTTAGTGGTCGGCGGCGCCCGTCCATGGTAGGGCGCGCGTCATCTGGGCGCCCAGGGCATCGGTGAGTGTCCGCACGTAACTGGCACTGAGGTGATGCCAGTCCTTATAGACGATGATGTTGCCGACAATCGCCTGGCACAGTGTCGGCGTGCAGATCCCATCCGAGAGGTCGAGGGGATGGAAAAGTGGTTTGCCGTGCGCGAATACCCGGGCCGGGTCGCTGGGGGAGAGCACCAGTGCGCGCGGCGATGCGCAGCTGTCGGCGTTGCCGCCCTTGGCCAGGCAGGTCGGGGTGTCGATCGAACCCGCAGAATTCCTCGGCCACGGAGTGTCCCGGATACCGAGTATCGGAATGCCCGCGCCCATGAATTCGGTGAAGATCGGTTTATAGTCGTCGGGCATCCAATCTCCCGGCTCGTGATCGCGGGGCCTGGTGGAGTTGGTGAATACCGCATCCGGTTTGTCGGCGATGATCGTGCGCATCACCCGCACCACCCAGTCGTGGCATTGCGGGTAGGGCACGCCACGTTGCATCGGTACCGGATCTGTCGATAACGGGCATCCCATCTTTAGGTAGGTCTTCACCTTGAAGTGATTGCGTTTGCCCAGTGCGTCGAGGGCGGTGATCCAGAATTCGGCATGCGACCCGCCGGCCAGCGCGATCGTCCTGGTGGCATGGGGGTCCCCGTACACGCCGACATGAATATCCGGGTCGTCGAATGAACTGATAAATCCGCCGGTCGAGGTTGCCGGGAAATCCGTGAGGACGCCCAGCGGGCTGGGCCGGGGATCGAGGGCGGGCACCGGCCACCCGTCGAGCAGGGCGCGTGCCCCCGGATAAAGACGGGTGTCGAGGGAGACAGTGTCGGCGACGGAGTTCGCGACATGCCGATCCCACATCGCGATACTGGCCGCGGTGGCCAGGACACACGCCACCAGCACGGCGCTCACCGCCGAGGCATACACGCGGCCGTGTTGTCCGGCGCGGGTGCGTCGGTGTTTTCCGGTGCGGGCACGACGGTGATTTCCCGTGCGCAGCGGATCCTCTATGTAACGTTTGGTCAGCCATGCGAGGCCGATGGACACGGCCACCAGAGCGATACCGTCGAGAATGCTGGCCTGGTTTTTGTTACGCCAGCTCAGATAGAAGATGAGCAGCGGCCAATGCCACAGGTAGAGCGAGTAGGAGATGCTGCCCAACCACACGGGTCCCCGCGATGCGAGCATCCGATTCACCATGGGCTGCCGCCGTGGCGGGCCGGCGAGGCGGTGTTGGGGTGTGGTTGCGCCTGAAATGATGATCAGCAGTGTCGACCCGACGGGAACCAGCGCCAACGGGCCGGGGTAGGAGTTCACGCCGTCGATCCACCAGCCGCTGGTGACGATCAGCGCCAGCGCGCCGGTGCCGGCCGCGTTACGCAGCCACGTGGGTATCCGTGTCGTCGGCAGCCAGATCGCCAGCAATCCGCCGGCCAGTGGCTCCCACAGGCGTGCGAATGTGTCGAAGTAGTTCCACTGCTGGTTGACGCCCATGCGCAGATATGCCCAGTAGAACGACACAGCGGCGAGCAGGAGCAGGGCCAGCCCGGCAATGATCGTGATGGTGCGCGGCCGGGCGATCGGTGCGATCACTGTGCCAAGGAGTTTGAGCGCGGCGGCGGCGATAAGCGCCAGGATGAGGGTGCCGAGGAAGAACTGGCCCTGCACCGACATCGACCACATGTGTTGCAGGGGACTGTTAGCCGAACTCGCCGCGAGGTAATCCTGCGAGTTCAGTGCCAGATGCCAGTTCTGGTAATAGAGCGCCGAGGCCCGCCATTCCCGTCCGATATTCGCCCATCTGGTCTGCGGCACTACCAGGACGGTGAGAACGGCCACCACGACAAGCACCGTGACCAACGCCGGTAATAGGCGGCGTAACAGCCGGATGAGCCGCGGCAACGGATTGAGTGCTTCGACGATGGTGATGTGTGCGGACTGACTGGCGATGACATGCCGCAGCAGGGAACCGATGAAAAAATATCCAGACAGGGTGAGAAATACGTCGACGCCGCCGGAGACGCGTCCGAACCAGATGTGGAAGCAGGCGACCAGGGCGATCGCGATGCCGCGCAGCCCGTCGAGGTCGCTGCGATAGGCCGGTTGTGGCCCGGTACTCATGGTCGGTGCCCGCAGCGTGGTGCTTTGCTGCGGGCACCGGCGATCAGTACGTCGAGCGCATCGGCGAATTCGGTGGCGAAATCGCGTCCCGACGGACCGATGACGCCGAGTCGCTCCATCTGCGCACGAGTTTGTTCTTCGATGGTGAGCCCGACGATGAGCTGGCAGATCGCGGTGGCCACGGCATGGGCGTCACGTACGGAGAGTCCTGCAGTGTGTGCGCAGCGGGACATATCGTCGGCGACGGCCCGGGTGGCCAGTCCGCTGGCCCACGCAGAGGACACCACTTCGGCGCTGTCGGGGACGGCCAGCAGCGCCGCTCGCATTGCCACCGCGGTGGCCGCCAGTCGCGCATCCCAGGATGCGTGATCGGGGGGTGAGTCGATATCGCCGAGGATGTCATCGGCGAGTGCAGCCAGCAATGTCTGCTTATTGGGGAAATGCCAATACAGCGCGTTGGGGCGGACGCCGACCTCGGTGGCCAGGCGGCGCATCGATAGATCGGCGAGGCTGTGCTGGCACAGGATCTCCCGCGCGGCGCGGAGCACATCGGCGCGGGTATTACTCACCGAGCAATCCTAGCGAGTGTGCTTGGGCTCACGTGCGCGGGCCTGTACAGTGTTCACGTACCTGGACGGTGTCCAGGTGGTTCTGTGCAGGAGGGTCTGCTGTGTTGTTGAGCGGGGTCTACTGCGTTACCGAGGAGGCGCTCAGCCCGGAAGGGATCACTGCTCGTGGAGTCCGCGATGATCAGTCACATCGATGCCGAGCACATCTGGCATCCCTACGGCGCTATGCGCCCGATGTCGTCGGACAGTTCGACAACACAGGCACCCGCGCCGCTAGTGGTGCGTGGTGCATCGGGCATACACCTTGAACTCGCTGACGGCCGTCGGGTCATTGACGCTATGAGTTCCTGGTGGGCCGCTATTCACGGCTATCGGCACCCCGTTCTCGATGACGCGGTACGCACCCAACTCGAATCGATGAGCCACGTCATGTTCGGTGGCCTCACCCATGAACCCGCGGCCCGGCTGGCGCAGTTGCTGGTATCGATCACGCCGCCGGCATTGGACAAGGTCTTCTTCTGCGATTCCGGGTCGGTGTCGGTGGAGGTTGCGGTCAAGATGGCGGTGCAGTACTGGCGTAGTCGTCATCGTCCCGAACGCACCACATTGCTGACCTGGCGTGGTGGTTACCACGGCGACACCTTCACGCCGATGAGCGTGTGCGACCCCGACGGTGGCATGCATTCAATGTGGAAGGGTGTGCTGACCGAGCAGGTGTTCGTTCCGGCACCACCCGCCGAATTCGACCCCGACTACGTCCGGGTGTTTGAGGCGGCCGTAGTGGCTCACCGGGATACCCTCGCCGCGGTCATCGTGGAGCCGGTGGTGCAAGGCGCGGGCGGGATGAGATTCCATGACGCCGCCTACTTGGGCGAACTGCGCCGCATCTGTGATTCCCACGGGGTACTGCTGATCTTCGATGAGATCGCGTCCGGATTCGGGCGCACCGGCACGCTATTCGCCGCCGATCAAGCCACCGATTCGGCTGGTGGACCGATCAGCCCGGACATCATGTGTGTCGGCAAGGCACTCACCGGCGGTTATCTGACGCTGGCAGCCACCCTGTGCACGGCCGAGATCGCGTCGGTAATCAGTGCCGGCGAGGCGGGCGGGCTCGCCCACGGCCCGACCTTCATGGCTAATCCGCTCGCCTGTGCCGTTGCCGTAGCGTCCACGCAGTTGCTGCTCGCCAGCGCGTGGCGCCGTCGGGTCGCCGACATCGAAGCGGGGCTACGTCGTGGCTTGGCGCCGCTGCGTGGCGGCGAGGGCATCGTCGATGTGCGGGTGCGGGGAGCGATCGGCGTCGTCGAACTCGATCGTCGGGTCAATATGACTGCCGCCACCAGGGCTGCACTCGATGCCGGAGTATGGTTGCGGCCCTTCGGCAAACTCATCTACACGATGCCTCCCTACGTGTGTGCCGACGACGATATCGACACGATCTGTGCGGGTATGCGTGCGGCGGTGGCCGCCGCGACCCGCGGGCTCGTCGCCGTGGGCGGTGACCGATGACTGCTGTCGAACCGATCAGGGCCGACGCTGGCGAGGAGAGTGCGCTGGACTGGCTCACGGCTGCGGCTGCCGCCCGTGCCGAGGCCGGCCTGCACCGCGACCCGTATGTGCGTGCGGGGCAACCGCTGCTCAACCTCGCGTCTAATGACTATCTCGGATTGTCCACGCATCCGCAGGTGCTTGCCGGGGCTCATCGGGCCATCGACGCATGGGGAGCGGGTGCCACCGCGTCCCGGCTCGTCGTGGGCACCACGCGGGCGCACATCGATTTCGAGGAAGAATTCGCCGACTTCGTGGGATTTGATGCGGCACTGGCATTTTCATCCGGATACCTGGCCAATGTCGGGGCGATCACCGCGCTCGCCGGCCGGGGCGATCTGATCGTCTCTGACACCGGTACTCACGCGTCGCTCATCGATGGCTGCCGGTTGTCGCGGGCGGATGTGGTGGTCGTGGATCGCGGCGATACCGATGCCGTGGCGGCCGCGTTGAGGAACCGGACACAGCAACGGGCGCTCGTCGTCACCGACTCGGTGTATTCCGTCGACGGTGAACCTGCGCCGGTGGCAACGTTATACGCGGTGGCACGTGCGCATGGGGCGGTGCTCCTGGTGGACGAGGCGCATGCGCTGGGTGTG
>JASGFW010000177.1:0-5501 GCA_047605305.1 Gordonia sp. (in: high G+C Gram-positive bacteria) | reverse complement strand
AGCCGCGTGTGCCGCTCGATCACCGTGGTGTCGGCGGTGGCTAGCCGTGCGGCGACACCGCTGGCTACCGCCGCCGACAATTCGTCGCGGTAGGCGGCGATCACGGCGTGAACCGCGGTGTCGGTGCCGATTGGCGCCGACGCGGATACCAGCAGCAAGCAGCCGGTGGGGGTGTCGCGGCGTGCGAGGCCGGTGATGGTCTCGCGCACGGCGCGCAAATAATCGCCGATCGCCTCCGGGGCGACCGGCTCGGTGATCAGTGGCTCCAGCCGTGGGCGCACGACGGTCGTCAGATAGTCGTCGACGGCGGCGTCGAAGAGTCCGCGCATATTGCCGAAGGCGTGATAGATACTCGACCGGCCGACGCCGGTCGCCGCCTCGATCTCCGATACTGATACCGCGTCGAAACCCTTGCGCCAGAAGAGGTCACGCGCGCCACGTATGAGTTCTGTGGCGTCATAGCCGGGGTTTCGTCCCATGTGTGCCTCCTCCGGGCGGTTTTGCAACGATCATTCTATTATGATGTTGTGTAATGACCGGTGCATAACGAGGGTGCCGGATAGTCAAGGAGACTCATGACCGAGCACAGCACTCAGATTCAACTCGTCTCGCGGCCGGTTGGCTGGCCGCAGGATTCCGATTTCCGCACCGTGTCTGTGCCGTTATCGCCATTGGCCCCCGGCGAGGTGCGCGTCGCCAATGAATTCGTCTCTGTCGACCCATATATGCGCGGCCGAATGATCGACACCCGCAGTTACATTCCGCCCTTCGCTCTCGGCGAGACGATGACCGGCGGTGCCGTCGGTCGGGTCGTCGACTCAGCCGTCGACGAACTGCCGGTGGGTTCATTGGTGTTGCATCAACTGGGCTGGCGTGACATCGCGCAGGCGCCCGCCAAGGCGTTCACCCGCATTCCCGAACCGCCCACCACGCCGGACGGCCAGCTTCCGGCGTCGGTGTACCTCGGCATTCTCGGCATGACCGGGCTCACCGCTTATGTCGGGCTGAGGACCATCGCCCGCATGAAGCAAGACGACATCGTCTTCATCTCCGGGGCCGCCGGAGCTGTCGGTACCGCTGCCGGTCAGATCGCTCGTCTACTCGGTGCACGGGCGGTCATCGGTTCGGCTGGCAGCGACGCGAAGGCATCGTTGCTGACCTCGCGATACGGATTCGATCACGCCATCAACTACCGCCAGGCACCGATCCGCACACAACTGCGCGAGGTGGCCACCGATGGCATCGACGTCTATTTCGACAACGTCGGCGGAGATCACCTCGAAGCTGCCCTCGATGTGTTCAACACCGGCGGACGTGGTGCGCTGTGTGGGGCGATCGCCGCATACAACTCCACCGAGCGTGCGCCCGGACCGAACAATATGTCCAATCTGATCACCCGGTCGCTGACGCTGACCGGTTTCACCGTCGGAAACCACTTCGATCAGGCCCCGGCATTCACCGCGCAGATGTCGCAGTGGCTCGCCGCCGGTGACGTGGTGTACGACGAAACCGTTGTCGAGGGCATCGACCACGCCGTCGACGCATTCCTCGGCATGATGCGCGGGCAGAACACCGGCAAAATGATCGTCCGCATCTGAGCGGCCGAGGTGAGCGCCGGTGCCGGTGTGCGGCGGCGCTACAGCCGACGCAGGCGCCGGGCCGCCTCGGCGATCACGTCGTCGCGTTTAGCGAAGGCGAATCGCACCATATGCCGCCACGGCTCCTTATTGTCGGCGAATACGCTGACCGGCACCGCCGCCACCCCGATACGCTCGGGTAGCGCCCGGCAGAACTGTTCGCCATCGGTAAAGCCCAGCGGACGCGGATCGGCGCAGACAAAATACGTTGCCTCGCTGCGGTATACGCCGAAACCGGCGTCCCGCAGTGCCGCCGAGAGAAGGTCGCGTTTGGCCGCCAGCGCCGCCGCGGAGGTGGCCACCCACTCCATCTCGGTATCCAGTGCCAGCGCCACCGCAGGCTGGAACGGTCCGGAGCCCACATAGGTCATGAACTGTTTGGCGGCCCGGGCCGCCGCCACCAGATGCGCCGGACCGCTGATCCAGCCGACTTTCCAGCCGGTGCAGTTGAATGTCTTTGCCGCACTGGAGATACGCAGGGTGCGTTGCGCCATCCCCGGTAGCGTCGCCAGCGGTGTGTGGGTGCGTCCGTCGAAAACCAGATGCTCATACACCTCGTCGGTGACCGCGATGACGTCGTATTCGATACAGAGCTGCGCGATGGCGGCCAGATCGTCGGCGCCGAGCACCACGCCTGTCGGATTATGCGGGGAGTTGAGCAGGATCAGAGCGGTGTTACGGCTGAATGCCTCGGTGAGCGCGTCGCGATCGAGGCGGAAGCCGTCGCCGTCGGCGATCAGCGGCACCGTCCGGCGCACCCCTCCGGCCATCGCCACAGTCGCGGCATACGAATCGTAGTAGGGCTCGATCATGATCACTTCGCGACCGGGTTCGGTCAGTCCGACGACCGCCCCGGCGATGGCTTCGGTGGCGCCGACGGTGATGAGGATCTCGGTGTCCGGATCGTAGTCGAGGCCGTAATGCGCATGCTGATGTCGGGCCACTGCCGCCCGCAATTGGGGTATCCCGATGCCCGGCGGGTACTGGTTATGACCCGTGGAGATGGCCTCGCGGGCGGCGGCGAGCATCGCGTCCGGGCCGTCGGTATCGGGGAAACCCTGGCCGAGATTCACCGCGTCGTGGGTGACCGCCAACGCCGACATTTCGGCGAAAATCGTGCTGGAGAACGGCCGCAGCCGGGATGTGATCATCTGCTCGCGCTACCTCAGCCGGCCGATTCTCCGCCGATCGCCGGGCCGAGCAGATCGTCGGCGTCGGTGATGCGGTAGGCGTATCCCTGCTCGGCGAGGAAGCGCTGCCGATGTGCGGCGTAATCGGCATCGAGAGTGTCGCGTGAGACCACCGAATAGAAATGTGCTTGACCGCCATCGCGTTTCGGACGCAGCAGCCGGCCGAGGCGTTGTGCTTCCTCCTGTCGTGACCCGAATGTCCCCGACACCTGCACGGCCACCGAGGCTTCGGGCAGATCGATGGAGAAGTTCGCGACCTTGGACACCACCAGCGTCTGCAACTCGCCGGAACGGAACTTGTCGAAGAGTGCTTCGCGTTCGCGGTTCTTCGTCGACCCCTGAATGACCGGGGCGTTTAGTTCACGGCCGAGCTCCTCAAGCTGATCGATGTAGGCGCCGATCACTAATGTCTGAGAATTACTGTGGCGAGCGAGGATTGAACGCACCACGTTCACCTTGGTGTGTGCGGTGGAGCAGAGTTTGTACTTCTCGTCGTTCTCGGCGACGGCATACTGCATTCGCTCCTCATCGGTCAACGTGACTCGCACCTCGACACATTCGGCCGGCGCGATCCAGCCCTGAGCCTCGATATCCTTCCACGGGGCGTCATAGCGTTTCGGGCCGATCAGGCTGAATACGTCGCCCTCGCGGCCATCCTCGCGAACGAGCGTCGCGGTCAGGCCCAACCGGCGTCGCGACTGCAAATCAGCGGTCATCCGGAACACCGGCGCGGGCAGCAGATGCACCTCGTCGTAGATGATCAAGCCCCAGTCGCGGGAATCAAAGAGATCAAGATTTTTGTACTCGCCCTTCGATTTTCGAGTGATCACCTGATATGTCGCGATGGTGACGGGGCGAATCTCCTTGCGTTCACCGGAATATTCGCCGATCTCCTCCTCGGTCAGCGAAGTCCGGGCCACCAGTTCACGTTTCCACTGCCGGCCCGCGACGGTATTGGTCACCAGGATGAGCGTGGTGGCCCGAGCTTTGGCCATGGCGGCCGCACCGACCATCGTCTTACCCGCGCCGCAGGGCAGCACCACGACACCCGAGCCGCCGGCCCAGAAAGAGTCGGCGGCCATCTCCTGATAGTCACGCAACTGCCAATCGCCCTGTTCGAGGTCGATGGGATGTGCCTCCCCGTCGACGTAGCCGGCGAGGTCCTCGGCCGGCCACCCCACTTTGAGGAGCACCTGTTTGAGGCGGCCACGTTCCGATGGGTGGACGATCACGGTGTCGTCGTCGATGCGCGTGCCAAGCATCGGCGCGATCTTCTTATTCCGCATGATCTCCGCGAGGACCGCACGGTCGAGGCTGGCCAAGGTGAGGCCGTGCGCGGGATGTTTGACGAGCTGGAGTCGGCCGAAGCGGCCCATCGTATCCACGATGTCCATCAGCAGCGGTTGCGGCACCGCGTAGCGCGAATAGGTGACGAGTGCGTCGACGACCTGCTCGGCGTCATGACCGGCGGCCCGGGCATTCCACAGCGCCAGCGGAGTCACCCGGTAGGTGTGCACGTGTTCGGGGGCGCGTTCGAGTTCGGCGAAGGGGGCGATCGCCGACCGGGCCGCCGCGGCATCGGGGTGATCCACCTCAAGCAGCAGTGTTTTATCGGATTGCACGATCAGGGGTCCGTCGGTCACCCGAACCATAGTATCGGCGCCGGGCTCGTTGCGGCCGGGTGTGCTTAGGTATCGAGAAGTTCGACGCTGGTGATGCGGTGCAGGGTGAAGTGCTGTTCATCTGCGGAAGCGTCGTCCGTCCCGATCAGTGTTCCGGCGCCAAGGGAGCGTGGGGTCACCACATGTCGGCTGGCGGAGCCGTGTGCGTCGACGTAATCAACCCGAAGCCGCCGATTTGACCGTAGCGCGAGCGCGATCAGCATCGTCGCCGGCTCACCGCCGCCGACGGCCCGCACCGGTGTGGCCCCGTTGCCCGCGACCGATGCGGTGGTCACGGTGTCGGCACGATCATGAGATCGCATACGCGAGACCACCGAGAGCAACTGCTCAGGAGTTGGCGGGGTGCGGCGGGCGGTGGCGTGGCGCGGGCCGCGGGCCGCGGGTACCCGGCTGCCGCGTTCACGCAGATCGACCAGCGCGCCGGAGGAATCCTCACCAGCCGGCGCGAACCCCGCCTCGCGCAGCCGGTCGAGAACATCACGCATCGGTGCGGGCGAGACCGCCACCGTCGGCGCCAGTGCGCGTAGGGAAAGATGTTCGGCGGCTTCGCTTTTAAGTACCGCCGCCAGCATCGTCGGATCCTCGCAACGGATGAAGGCGGATGCGATGCCCACGCGCAGCTGCCCGTGCTTGCGGGCCACATCCTCGATCAGATACGTCAACGACTGTGGTACGGGTGTGCGCGAGTGGGTGGTGAACATGGAGATCAATTCGCTGCTGGTACGCCCGGCGTCGAGTGCTCGCCGGATGGTGGTCTCCGATATCCGGTACACCGATGCGGCGCCGCCCGATTCGAGATCGGCCACCAGATCTACCTGCGTGGCGAGCTCGGGTGTCATCGGCCCGGGAACGGTCAGCGTCAGATCGGCCTGGGTGAGGAAGTAATCGATAGGTTCGGGCAGCGCCGTGCGCATCGCGGCGAGCAGCGCCGATTCATATGCGGCGGATTTTTCTGCGCCGGATTTTTCTGGGCCGGATTTTTCTGGGCCGGA
>JASGFW010000176.1:0-5573 GCA_047605305.1 Gordonia sp. (in: high G+C Gram-positive bacteria) | reverse complement strand
AGTATGCGACGGGGCAGTATGTGACGGGGCGGGAAGCGGGGCACGGACGGCTGGCTGGGCCGCGGTGACCGGTAAGTCGAGGATGGACATATCGGTGTGACTCCTTTAGCGGTGACTCCTTGAGCCCGGCGCTGGCTGGTGCGGGAGGGCTCAGGCGGTGCGGCGGCAGATCATGCCGGATTCGGCCAGGGCGCCCAGCGCCTGCACGTAGAGCGGACGTTGTGGAGCGTCGATGCCGGCGGTGGCGAGCGCGTCCGCGGCGCTGCCGTGCTCATGCAGCGATTCGACGATGCCGACGACGGTCAGGTTTTTCAGGAATGAGAGCTTGCGGGTACCGAAGTGGTAGAGCAACGCGCCGAATGGCTCGGGGCGTAACGCCACTTTCGGATTGAGCTCCCATGCTGCAGCAAGATCAAAACCTGATGCGGCGGGTGCGGGCCGGTGGCCGGCGGCGGTTTCGCCGCCGGCCACCGTATTCGATGTCGGTGCCGACATCAGTAAACCCCGCACATCCCGTCGATAGACACCTCTTCGACGAGGGATTCACCCAATAATTCGGTGTCGATATCGGCCGGTACCTCGGTCACCGTCAGCACATCGTGCGTGGGCTTGGCTGCCTGATCTGCCATGATAAGAACCTCCTAGTACTCGTTAAGTGAACTGGTTCACCACACACTATATTGGCACTCGGTGCAGAAATCATCCCAAAGTCGAAAACTATCCGTATGGACAGGTCAGGAACGATGCCTTCAGTCCGTGACGCGGCACCCTCATACGTGCCGGAGTCCCGCACCGCACCACTCGGCCGACGGCCGATCACTACGCGCGCTCAGATCAGCGAGGCCGCGATCAACCTCTTCTCGGAAGTGGGTTTCGAGGAGACGAGCGTCGATGACATCGCCGAGGCGGTCGGCATCGCCCGGCGAACCCTCTTCCGCTATTACCCCTCCAAGAACGCGATCGCCTGGGGGGACTTCGATGAGCAGGTCGACGCCATGCGTGCCCTGCTGGCCGCAATCCCGCCCGAATTGCCCATTGCCGAAGCATTGACCCACGCATTGGTGTCCTTCAACGATGTACCGCCCGATCATCTGCAAAGCCATCGGCGCCGCATGACGCTTCTTCTGGGAGTTCCTGCACTACAAGCGCATTCGATGATCATGTACGCCGATTGGCGGCACGCCATCGCAGATTTCTGCGCCCTACGGTTACATCAGGACCGCACCGATCACCTGCCGCAGACGATTGCGTGGCTGTGCCTTGGCACCGCGCTGGCCGCCTACGAACAATGGCTCGCCGATCCCGGCGCCGATCTCCGATCGCTACTCATCGACGGCTGCGCCACCATGGCCGACGGCCTGCGAGCGCTGCGCTGAGCACACCCGGTAGCGCCATACGCTCGACTGTCAGGCACACCCGAGTGTCGATAAGGTGCTGATTATGGTCTCCCAACCACACCCTCGCCGGCTCATTCACCTGCCATCGAGAGCTCGCCTGCTCTCCGGGCTACTGCTCACGGCTGGCAGCCTGCATTTCGTCGCGCCGAAGTTCTTCGATGACATCGTCCCGGCCGAGATCACCGACGCGACCGGAGTATCCGCCCGCTCGCTGACCTACGCATCCGGTGTCGCTGAGGCGGCGATCGGCGCGGGCCTCCTCGCCCCGCGCACCCGGCGACTATCCGCCGCGGCGGCGGCCGCGCTGTTCATCGCGGTCTATCCGGCCAACATCAATATGGTCCGCCTGTGGTGGCATAAACCGGCGCTCTACCGTGCCATCGCGATCGGCCGGCTCCCCTTGCAGTACCCGCTGATCGCGGCGGCGGTGCGCATCTGGCGCGAGGGCGGATCAGACTCCGCAACCCGCCGCTGATATCCGGGCACAGCCATATCCGGGCTGCCGATACTGTCGCCAGACGCTATAACAGTTCCGAAATAGGGGTCGGCGTAAGCAGTTTCGGTCGAGTCTTCATCACCGCTCCCACCTTGCCCGCGCCGACGACCCCGGTCAACAACCCGTCACGGCTGTAATAGGCGAGAAACTTACGGCCCTCGTCCACGATGTGAATGTCGTCGCCGGGCCGGGCATCACCGAAAAGCTGGATCTTGAGGTCGAACTGATCACTCCAGAAATAGGGCACCGACGCGGCTGCCGCGTCACCACCGACGATCTGCGCCGCCACGATCGCGGACTGTTCCACCACATGGCTCCAATGTTCGACGCGACGCGGATTACCTGTGGCGTCAAGCCAGTTCGCGACGTCACCGAGAGCGAACACCTGTGCGGCGCTCGTCCGGCCCGTCGCATCACAGGCCACCCCGCCGCCGACCTCACGGGGGGCGACCTCGATACCGGACCCATCGAGGAAGTCCACCACCGGAACCGAACCGATACCCACAACGACGATGTCGGCGGCCAGCCGGGTTCCGTCGCTCAGGCGCACCCCGCGCGCCACCCCGCCCTCAATAACAACCTCAGCCACGCCGATACCGGTGCGTACGTCGACCCCGTTGGCCTGATGCAGCCGGACGACGAGCGCACCGATGTCGGGACCGAGCGCGGCGGCGAGCGGGGTCGGTGCCGGCTCGATCAGGGTGACCGCGATCGAGCGGGCGGCCAGGCTCGCGGCCACCTCGCAGCCGATGAAACCCGCGCCGACAACGACCGCCGTCTGGGCCGTGTCGATCTCGGCGCGCAATGCCACCGCGTCGTCGTAGGTGCGCAGCACATGCACTCCTGCGGTGGCGGCGGCGAGACCCGGCAGTCGCCGAGGCCGCAACCCGGTCGCCACGATCAACGAGTCGTAGCCGAGGTCATCATGGCCTCCGCTGTGTGCCTGTACCGGAGCGTCGACCCGCTCGACACGTACCGTCTGATCGGCGGACGAGACCGACGTTACCCGTTGGCCCAGGCGCAGCGTGATGTCGTTGGCGTCATAGAAATCCCGAGGTTTGAGTTCCACCCGGTCAGATGTGCCGAGCAACACCGACTTCGACAACGGCGGACGATCATAGGGCAAATATCGCTCCTCGCCGATAATCGTTATCGGCGCCGAAAATCCGCCCGTACGAAGGTTTTCGGCTACCCGTGCCGCGCCGAGCCCCGCACCGACGATCACCACTCCGCGATCCTGCGTAACCATATTCCCCCATCCCTTTACGCCGATACCGACACCGCACCGCGCAGCTCCCGCTCCCAGATCAGTGCCGTACCAGATCATCCTGCTGTGCCTGTGGCGTGAAGTGCTGCTGATTACTTTATGTTCGTCGATGTGATGTCAGTCATGTACCAGTCGCCTCCGACATTACGCATCAGCACCCATCGGGCAACAGGGACCCGCGTGTGCGTCGCGGGCGGATCGTCTCCCGACCACACCTGCTGATCGACGAAGACGAGGAGCCGTGCCGAGGGCCAGCGATACTCGCTGACGCCCGCCGCGATCACCCGTGCCGACATCCGTATCCGCCCACCGACCGCGCCGGGCACGATCGCGTCAGCACCGTCGGCGAGGTAACGCGCGCGCAGCGGATCGGCGAGGTGCGCACTCACCGCCGCCCGCGGGGAGTCGGTGTGCTCGGGGCCGAATGTCATGATCTCGGTGACCGCACCGATCGCGGCACGGGTCAACGCGGCACGGGTGGCCGTATCCGGTTGCGGGCGAGCATGGTCAGCAATCACCCAGCCGGCGGCGGCCACGCTTATCGCTATCAGGACGCTCACGAACGCGGCCATCGCCCACCGACGTTGCACACCGACCAACTGCCGATGGCCGGCCAGTGGACGAACGGGTTCAGCGCCGAATAACCACCGGTACCCGCGCTCACGCAGCCCCCGCATAGCCTTCACAGGGCCACCACCGTCGCGACCTTCCACCCGCCGCCGACTCTGGACATCCCGAGTCGCAGCGTAAGCCGTTGCGCCGACGGGTCGACGCCGAGCAGGCCCGGAGCCGACGTCGTGGCCACCACCAGCACCTGGGCTTTGGCCGCGGAGGCATCATCGGAGGGTGGCGATACCACGCCCGCCGCGATCACCTGCCCGCGTACCGGCCGGGGGCGTGCAGCCACCTGATCGCGTATCGCGGTCCGCTCACGCGCCACCCGCGCATACTGCGGACCGGTACTGATCGCGAGTACCCGCTCGACGTATCCCGTTGCATCCGAGGGTGTTTGCGCAAGCATCGTGGTGACCGCGGCGCGGGCGGCGCTGAGTGCCTCGTCCTCTGCCCGCAGTCGCGCGGTTCTGGTGTGGTCGAGGACGGCCAGCACCGGGAGAGACACGATCAGCACGATCAGCAGCACGCCCGCCAGGCCCAGCACCCGCCAGAACATCCGGGTGCGTAGCCTCGCCCGCGCACGCAGGTCGTCGGCGGCCGCGATACGCGCAAGACGCGCCGCGCGGGTGGCGTGGGCGACCTCGGCACGGGCGGCGGCGATACGTACGGCATCGCCGGTCGCCCTCACCCGATCACCTCGGTGCCGGTCAGCAGCCAACGGCCCTCGACACGGTCGAAAAAGGCCAGCAGATCGCGTTGTTCGGTGGACGGTGCGCGACCGGTGCGGGCGGTCACCACCGATGCCCGCAGCAGCACTTCACCGCTGGTGGCGGTGGCATCGACAACTCCGGCAACCTCGGGCCGCCAGTCGATGGAGATGATCGGGGGCTGCGGAGCACTGTCGAGATCCGCACCGTATGTCGCGGCGAAGTCGCCGCCGACGAGAGTCCGAGCATGTCGGCGTTCGGCCCGCCAGCGGTCGGCGTGCACCGTGAAGACGGTACGTACGATCGTCGCCGCCTGGTCGCGTAGGTCGGCGCGGGCGGCAAGTACTGCGGAGCCAGCGAGAACGTGCTTGGCCACCACTGCGACCCCGCATGCCGCAGCCACCACCGCTACAAGCACAACGGCGGCAATCAGTCGGCCGGCACGGCGGGTGAGAATGCGGGTTGAGGTCACGGTAAGTAGTGCACCGCCTCGACTTTCAGTGTGCCGTCCACCGCAACGACACCAACTCGTAGGCGGAAGTGGCGGGTCGGCAGCACAGTAGCAGTCGAATGCTGCGGCCGTGCCCGGGCATAGGTGACCGTCGCTACGACGAGCACGGCGACGTTCGCGCCCGCCCTTTCCGACACTGCGGTAGCGTCGATCACCGCACGCGCAACCGTGCCGTTACGCCGCACGAATTCGGTGTATGCGGTCGCCGATTGCCCGAATTCGTCATAGAAGTCGCCGGTAGCGTGGTCAAGGATCCGGTGAGACCGGTCCGGGTCTGCGGTATCTGGACCAAGCAGCAACACCATCGCGTCTGCGGCGGCACGCCGGTATTCGATGTCAGATGGCGTGTGGGACGCGCTAATCGCCGAGCCAACCCTGAATGCGGCAAACATAACGGCGCCGATCACCAGGGCACCGATCACCGCCATGCCCAGCAGTGTCCGCCACCGCGCGGCGGTACCGATACCTGTCACGTGTTGAGTTGCGGCGAGTTCATCGACGACCCGGTGCAGGCGCATCCGCGCCTGGTTCTCGGCACCAAGACGGTGACGAGCCGGGTCGGGACTGTCCCGCCGGATTC
>JASGFW010000175.1:0-5606 GCA_047605305.1 Gordonia sp. (in: high G+C Gram-positive bacteria) | reverse complement strand
CACTCGGCCACCACTCACTCGGCCACCGCCCCTCGGCCACTCATATCGGCTCCGCTATCGCCGGTCGTCAGCGCGGCACCGGGATGGTGGTGGTCGTCGTGGGTAACTGTCGGCGGCGGAAACCCGGCGGATACGGGGTCTGCTCGTAGTGCGTGTGCGGACCAAAATTCTGGCGTTCTGGATTTTGCTCGGGATTGTGCTCGCCGGGTGCCTGCCGATCGGAATTGAACTGCTGCGGAGCCTGCTCACCATAAGTCTGCCGCTGCGGAGCTTGCCGCTGGAGGGTCTGCGGATAGTACTGGCCGGAAATCTCGGGAACAGAGGTTTGCGGATGATCCGACGGCACGATCGGCGTGATCGTCGGCGCCGACCCCGTCGCACCTCCCTGTGCCCCCGGTAGCGGGGACTGCGGCGTGGTGCTCAACCCCGTGCCGTTCTGGTCGCCGGAGTTGCTCTGGTTCCCGGGGTTGTTCGGGTTCCCGGGGTTGTTCTGGCCAACCGGGTTATTCGGGTCATCTGGGTTACCCAAGAACGGACCGCCCGGGGACGGTTGTGTCTGGGACCCGCTCACTGGGGGCCCATCAACCTGGGACCCGCTCGCCGGGGGCGTGATCGGCGAGTCCGATCCGGAGCCCGGCAGTGCAGAAGAACCCTGGGTGGAAGAATCCCGGGTGGAGTGGCCGTGTGTGGGATTGCCGTGTGCGGGATTGTCGCGTCCAGGCGTTACCGGGTGGCCAGAATTCCGCGTCGAGGATGTGGCTGCCGGTGGTGACGGCACGGGCACTCCGGCATCCGCGCGCAGCCGACTAATCCTGGCGTCGAGATCCGAGCGTGTATCACGGTCGCGGACAGGTCCCAGCGAACTCTGTGCGCGCGAGATAAGCGTCCGGGCCGAGGATGTATTGCCCGCAGCAATCGCGATCTCCGCCTGCGCGAGGTTGGCGCGCACGTCGTAGGCGGCTTGGGTCTGCGATGCCGCCTGCGCAAACACCACCCTTTTCACACTCCACAGCGGATCCCCGGGCGCAGAGCCCTCCGACATCACCGTCAGGCCAGCAGCGGCAACCACCGCGATCGCAGCAGCTCCAGCGACGACCCGTAGGGTCCGGACCACCCGACGCCGGCGGGGCACCCGCCCATCGGCGATCGCACGCTCGATCTCGTCAATGCCGGGCAGCCGCGGCACGGGCGCCGCAACCACGTCATACCGCCACGACGAGAGTAATTGCGCAAGTTCATATTCCGTGGCGTCGCGAGTCGTCGTCGGCAGATCGTTGGCGAGTGCGTCGATGAATTCGTCGTCGAAACGCACCTCGGACAGATCCGCCGGTTCATCCGCCGAAATCTGCCAGCCGCCCGTCGACGCGGCGCGGGCATCGTCCACGGAATGCTCATCCGGATCAGAGCGGCGCTTGGGGTCATGCTTGTCGTTCATCGCGCCCCCCTTCCTTGTTGAGCTCGTCTTTGAGTTTCGCCAATGCCCGGTGCGCAGCCACACGTATCGCCCCGGGAGTGCTGCCCACCGCCTCGGCGGTCTCTTCGGCGGAAAGACCGACAACTAATCGCAGAATAAGCACCTCACGCTGCCGCTCAGGTATCCGCGCAAGCAACTCACGCATCTGCCTGCTGGCGTCGGCCTCCAACGCACGCTGCTCCGGCCCGCCGACAACACTGGCGACCTCGGGTAGATCCTCGACCGGATCGGCCTTCACCCGGGCGGCCGCGCGCATCGCGTCGGCCACCTTGTGAGCTGCGATGCCGTAGACGAATGCCATAAATGGCCGCCCCTGATCCCGATACCGGGGCAGTGCGGTCATCACCGCCATCAACGCCTCCTGCGCCACGTCATCCGCGGAGAACAAGTGACGTTCCCCTACACCGATCCGTCCTCGGCAGTAGCGCAGGATAGGTTCCTGCACGCTCTCGAGAACTGACGTGAGTGCCACGCGGTCGCCCAGCGCAGCAGCGCGGACGGCGGCGTCCAACTCAACACCTGTCAACCTCATCGTCAGTACAGATCCCCGTGTTACATGATCGCGTCGGTCGGCCCCGCCGGTCGGCGTGGTCGGCACATCGTGACATCACACACCTCGCGGCGAGCGCGGGGCGAACGGCATGCCTCGACTCACAAGCATGTCATGCGCCTGCGCCAGCGAGGCAACCGTCTGCAACAACGGACTATGCGCCAACGAAGTATCGGCTGGCGGGACATCGGTGAGCGGGGCGGCCTCCTGGGCCGACGCGTCATCAACACCGCTGCGCAGGGCGAGCGCCGCCCAGGTTAACGGCACCAGGCCCGCCGTGCGTGCGCGACTCTCGCATGACGCCGCGAGCGCCGCCGCTCTCGCCACGTCGCCAGCACTCGCATACGCGGCGGCCGCGATCAGATCGGTCTTGATCCGATGCCGGTCATGGCCCTCCACCGAATCGAGGAGACGCACCCCGGCGGTCGCATGCTCCACGGCCGCCGCGGGCCTGCCGGTGTACATCGCCAGTTCGGCACTCACCCAATGCCATCGCAGGCGCGGCCGAATCACGCCAAGCCAGTTCAGCTCAGGGTCCTGGGCCGGACTCGATGCCTGCGCCACGGCCGGGACGAGGAGATCGCGCACGCCATCGAGCAACCGTTCCGACGCCGCGAAAGACCCGATTCCGAGATTGTCGGCAGCCAATCCGGTGCGTGCGTCGAGATGCGCAATACGCACCCACGCGTCGTCGACGCTGTCGCCGACTAGGCCGTGCGCGACTGCCGGCAGCAGCGCCAGTGCCTGGCCGTCCAGCCGACGTCCCACGCCGTGCCGTCCGGATTGGCGGTACAGCGACGCCATAGTAGATAACGCCAACGAGGCGAAGGCCGGATCGAGCGCTGCAATGCGGGGCGAGGCAAGACAAAATAGTGCCGATAACGCGGCAGCTCCCTCGCCACGACCACCACGCTCAACTGCGGCCAACCACCGCCTTTTCCGCTCCAGTCGAGACGATTCGTGGCACACATCACTACCGATCACTGCAATTAGCATGAATTTAACCAGCCGTCACAAAAGGAAAATTCTGACTCAAAATCACGCGGAGATGATCAGTGGATTTCCTTTACATTACATGGCCGCGGGTTGGGCCAGCGCTGTTACTTTACCCCTCGCCCGCTAATTCCGACTTCGATGCAACTCATCACCGCAGGTCATACCCGTTGGTACGCAGTCAACTCGGGTCATACGAGACAGCGGGACGGCGGTGTGGTAGCACAATCCCTCCAGACAACATTTCGTTAACAATGATGGAATTTTTCGATAGATTCCCTTGGCCGGGGGCGGTATTGACGCTGTTTCTTCGACCCGCTTAATGTTTGCGGTGCGTCGCCAATCACGGTGGTGTGACGATCCGAATCCAGCCCACAGCGTTGAGCCGGAATTCGCGCCGGTGCCTCAAGACTCGAAGGAGTTTGTGCCATGCCTCAGCCCAATCACCTCCCCGGCCCGAACGCAGACATCTGGGACTGGCAGATGCAAGGCCTCTGCCGTGGTGTCGACTCATCAATGTTCTTCCATCCCGACGGTGAACGTGGCCGCGCCCGCGCCCAGCGCGAACGCCGGGCGAAGGAAATGTGCCACAAGTGCCCGGTGATTGCTTCGTGCCGGGAACATGCACTCGCCGTCGCCGAACCGTACGGCATCTGGGGAGGTCTTTCCGAGTCCGAGCGCAGCATGCTGATGAAACGTGGCGTCGGACGACGCATGGCAAGCTGATTCCGCACCCGGTACCCCACTGGCGCTTCCCCCGCCCCTTCCACACCCAGACGCCGCCCGCTGCGCTCAGCCAATTCCAGCCGCAGACACACGGCATTCGTACCGCATGAACTTCAGCCCACACCTCTGATACGCAAAGAACCCGGGAGCAGCCGCAGGCGCTCCCGGGTTCCTTGCTGTGAAACTAGATGGATGTCAGTGCGCGTGACCGTGGCCGTGACCGGCCTCGGCGGCCTGCTCCGGCTTGTCGGTGATCGCGGTCTCGGTGGTCAGCACCATCCGACCCACCGATGCGGCGTTGACGACTGCGGAGCGGGTCACCTTGACCGGATCGATGATGCCGTCAGCAAGTAGATCGCCGTAGGTCAGCGTCGCCGCATTGAAGCCGTGCCCCGGCTGCGCCTGCTCGACCTTATTCACCACGACCGCACCGTCAAGGCCCGCGTTCGCAGCGATCCAGTGCAGCGGCGCACGCACGGCGTCCCGCAACACCCGCACACCGAGGGCCTCGTCGTCGGAGAGTTCGTCGGCGAGCGCATCGAGTACCTTGGCGGCCTGCACGATGGCCGAACCACCGCCGGGGATGATGCCCTCCTCGTTGGCAGCCTTGGCCGCGGCAACCGCATCCTCGACGCGATGCTTACGCTCCTTGAGCGCGGTCTCAGTGGCAGCACCGACCCGGATCACCGCGATCCCACCGGCAAGCTTGGCGAGACGCTCGGCAAGCTTCTCACGATCCCAGTCGGAGTCGCTGTTATCGATTTCGCGCCGCAGCTGATCAACCCGTGCGGCGATGGCCTCACTGGTACCCGCACCCTCCACCAGCGTGGTGGTGTCCTTGGTGACCACGACCCGACGTACGGAGCCGAGCAGATCGAGTTCGGCGGTGGCCAGGCTGACGCCAATATCCGACGAAATGACCGTGCCACCGGTGACGATGGCCAGATCTTCGAGGAATGCCTTACGACGATCACCGAAGAACGGAGCCTTAACCGCAACAACCTTGACGGTCTTACGGATTGAATTCACCACGAGCGTCGAGAGCGGTTCGCCCTCGACATCCTCGGCGACGATCAGCAGCGATTTGCCGGCCTGGACAACCTTCTCCAGCAGCGGCAGAAAATCGGGCAGCGAGCTGATCTTGTCGCGGTAGAGCAGCACGAGCGCGTTTTCGAGCACCGCCTCCTGACCGTCGACATCGGTGACGAAGTACGGCGAGAGATAGCCCTTATCGAACTGCACGCCCTCGGTGATGTCGAGTTCGGTATGCAGACCCGACCCTTCCTCTACGGTGACCACACCGTCAGCGCCAACGGTCACCATCGCCTTGCCGACCAGTGCCCCGACCTCTTCATCACGGGAACTGACGGTGGCGACCTGTGCGATGGCCTGCTCGCCCGACACGGGGGTAGCCACCCGCAGCAACTCGGCGCTCAGCGCGTCCGCGGCCTTACCGATACCCGCGCCGAGCGCGATCGGGTTAGCCCCGGCAGCCACATTGCGCAGCCCCGCGGCGACGATCGCCTGAGCCAGCACGGTCGCGGTTGTGGTGCCGTCGCCTGCCACATCGTTAGTCTTGGTGGCAACGGACTTGACCAGCTGCGCCCCAAGGTTCTCAAAGGGATTGTCGAGGTCGACATCGCGCGCGATGGTGACGCCGTCGTTGGTCACGGTAGGTCCGCCGAACGCCTTGGCGAGTACGACGTGGCGACCGCGCGGCCCGAGGGTCACCTTCACCGTGTCGGCCAGCTTGTTGATGCCGCGCTCAAGTGCGCGCCGTGCATCTTCATCGAATTCGATCAGTTTAGGCATGATTCCTTCTTGAGATCGAGGAGCTTGAGATCGAGGAGCTTGAGATCGAGG
>JASGFW010000174.1:0-5669 GCA_047605305.1 Gordonia sp. (in: high G+C Gram-positive bacteria) | reverse complement strand
CGACTGGGATCGTCATCTCGGCTTGTTCGCGTGACCGGGAGATCCAAGTAGAGACGTAGCGGACTGCACACGGAGAAGCCCCACCGAAGCGACGGAGGACCCGGGTTCAATTCCCGGCAGCTCCACCGCTAGATATGCCCCCTACCTGTCGAGGTGGGGGGCATATCTCATGTTGGTGCTGCTACCACAGCGGTGTGAGCGGCTTGCCGCCGCAATTATTGTTTCGACGTCGCGCTGAGGTTGTTGCCGTAGTGGGGGTTAACGTCGCCGAGCGATGATGAGTCCGTCCCAGCCTTTGACGCCGACTGTTTGTATCGCGGTCGCCTCAAGGTCGGGGTGAGCAGCAATGTCTCGGGTCACGGTCTGCACGCCAGCCACCCGAGGGTCGTCGCCGCCGTCCCGCGTCACCTCGCCGTTGCGTACGACGTTGTCGATGATGATGACCGCTCCCGGCCTGGTGAGAGTCAGCGCCGCATCAAGGTAGGCAGGGTTACTGGGTTTGTCCGCGTCGATGAAGACGACGTCGAATGGTTCGACCTGATCCGAGATGAGTTGCTGTGCAGACTGTTTCGCTGGACCCACAACAATATCGATGCGATCGTCCAATCCGGCTCGTTCGAAGTTCGCTCGTGCGATCGCGGCATTTCGTTCTTCGAGTTCCAGAGTCACGACTCGGCCCTTGGGGCCGACGGCCCTGGCGAACCAGATTGTCGAGTAACCGGCCAGCGTGCCGAACTCCAACACCCGACGTGCGCCCGCGATCTGGGTGAGCAGCCTGAGTAAGGCTCCCTGATTCGGGGAGACCTCGGCGTTCGGCATGGTGGTGTGCGCACCGGATTCACGAGCAGCGACGAGTGCTTGATCCTCTGGTGTCAGGTGACTCGTGAAGTAATCGTCGACCTCGTTCCATGCAGCCGTTGATTCATACCGGTTCACCGGTGCGGAGTTGAGTGAGGTCTCGGTCATATCCCGATATTTTCTTATTCCGCTGCGCCGCGCAAGGATACGATCCTGGATATCGCGATACCGGGCTGGCGGCATCATCTGTGAGACGCGGATGAGCGCAACGGACGTTCCCAATACGCCCCGGAGGGTGAAGAATTCACGTGTGCGACAGAAAATCGCCGATGTCGCGTGCCCACTGTTGGGCCTGTTGACCGGTGAAGATGTGGCCGGCATCGCGATATTCGATGATCTGTGATCCGGTGATGCGCGAAAAGGCTCGCGCGGTGCTGGGCGTCACAATCCGATCATGGCCGCCGACGATAACAAGGGTGGGTACCGCTATCTGTGCAAGCAGTGGCGTGACGTCGATACGGGATGCCAACTCGGCGTGCGAAACTCCGCCCGTCGGGTATTGCGCTTGTACTGCGGCCACGGTCTCTGCGTACTCTGCTGCGGTGAATGTGGCGAGTTCATCGGCGGTGCCGGTGGAGTAGATCATGAATTCGGACAACGCGTCCCACCGTTGCGCGCTCGCCAATGCCTGCCAAATCCGTGTGAACGCTACGATTTGCGCATCCTGATGGGCGAGGCCGACGGTCAACACCAAGGCGGAGATGTGTTCGGGATGCCGGACCGCGGCAGTCGCGGCCACCGCGGCCCCCAGGGAGAGTCCGATGACCGGGAAGTGATCGGCACCGGCTCGCAACCCTGCGGCGACCACCTGATCGGCGAGAACGTCGATGTCGAGCGGTGATTGGGACACGGGGGTGCCCGCCGTACCGGGATAGTGTGGCCCGACGAACCGGTAATTACCGCGGTGCTCATCGATCACGGTGGAAAAATTCTTGTGGACGCCACCGCCCGCGCCGTGCGCCAATGCCACCACCGTGCCGGTTCCATAATCTGCGACATCGACGCCGTCGAGGATGCTGTGCAACATCGTTGTTGGAATCATGCTGGAAACCTAAACGTTGACGTCGGGGTGAAGGTCAAGCGAGAAGAGTGGGGGGTCACCGGATGCTGATAGGGGAACTGGCTGAACGTAGCGGCACCACACGACGCGCGCTGCGCTATTACGAGCAGCAACATCTGCTGGAGCCGACACGAGATGCTAACGGCTACCGTCGCTATGAGCCGACTGCGGTCGTGCGAGTCCATCAGATTCGTGCCCTGCTCGACGCGGGTTTCAGTAGCGACGTCATCACGCGGCTATTGCCATGCACCGTCGGTGCATCCACTCAGATCGATCTCTGTCCCGCCGTCGCCGCAGAAATGCGCGACGTACTCGCGACTCTCGAAGCCAAGATGAGAGATCTTGACCGGCAACGGCAATCGATCACACGGTTACTCGCGGGTGACAATTGACACCGTCGGTCATATAGCGGTCTGCCCCCTGTCTCTGCGAGACAGGGGGCAGACTTGGCTGATCTCAGACGATCATCCGAGGCTGAACGGCTTGCTCCACAGCACGATATAGGCGCGCTCCTGCAAGGTATCGATACGCACCCGCACGAACTCGACGGCTTGGGCGTAGCCGGCGCACCCGTCGATGTAGATGGGGTATTGGCTCCACGACGAGCCGCCGGAATTGCCGGTGAATTTCACCCAGTACGACGCATAGTTGTCGGCGTCGGGATCAAGATTGCCGTTATAGGTCGCATACGGGGAGAAGGTGGCCGTGTCACCCGGACCGATACTGAGGCTGGCGGTACCAGATGTTGAGGTGCTGGTCGTCGTCTCGGAGTCGGATATCGCGGCATCTTCTTCTGCGGTGCCCGAAGCTGTGCCGCCGCCGAAGTTGACTTGGCAGCCCACGAGATATCCGGCGCGCAGCGCGCCGGCTTTGACGTTGGCGCCGGCCACATCGACTCGCACCGAACCCGATACCCATGCCTGGCGGGTGGTGCCGACCGACGTCATCCTGGTGGTCAGTTTGACGCTTTGGCGAGTGAGGGTCGCGGTGATCGTATGACCGTCAACGGTACGCCGGACAAGCGTCCGATCCGGCAGAGTCAGTGCGGCGGCGGGGCCGGCCCCGGTACTCGATAACGCCACCGCGACGACTCCGAGCAATCCGGTGACTACACCAGCGCGCTGGGTGATGCGCCTATTCATGATTCCTTCCAGCAGAACTATTGGCGTGCCCGTGACGGGATTAAAACGGCAGCGGGTGACATTGTCAGTAAAGCTGCGTGCGTTCAATTCAGACTGAACGGCTTTCCCCATAAGACCGCGATCGAGTAGTAGTTTCCGGCGAGTTTTTCGACGGCGAACGTGCGAGCCAGCGCATACCCGCCACACGCGGAGGTGTCGATCCGGAAGTCAGAGAGCTCCAGGATTCCTTTGCCGTCCACGATGTGAACTGTGGAAACGCCGGTGGAATTCACATTTGACTTCTTGGTGGTTCCCGGTGCAACCGGGATGGTTCCGGTGGTGGACGCGCCACCGTCGAGGCTTAATGGGTCGAGGCTGAGGCCCAATGAACCACCCAGATCAGACATATCAAGTTGGCAGCCGTATACATAGCCAACGGTCAGTGTTCCGGTCTTATCTTTCGGAAGGTATGCGGTATACGTACCGGAGAAGAGGGCCGACCTGTTGAGGTTATTCGCCGTTATTCCGGGAATTACTTTTACGTGTTCGTGGGTACGTACGATGACGAGCTTGGTCCCGTCGGCCGCGTAGCTGGTTGTGGTTCCGTCCGGCAGGCGTACCGTGGCCGCGGCCGCAGCCTCTCCTGCGTTGGTCAGGACCATCGCGGCGGCAACACACACCACGCCGACGCCGACGAGGCGGCGCAGACCGGACCTCACGAGCTTGCTCATTGGTTCCTTTCACGACATGGATGCACTCTTGGGTGCCAAGAAGAATGAGAGATCGAAGTGCGCTCTATGTCAAGTCCAATGCGACGAGCAGCATCGGTACCGCATGTGGGCACCGTTGCTATGCAAGGGCGCTCATGCTGCTGGTTTCAGTTGTCCGCCCACTCGATTGGGAATTTATGGAGTTAGCTGTGAATGGGTTGTGAATTTCGGTGTCCGCGACTCGCTGTCGTCGCACTATAGCGACCTGATGATGAAGAATATTGGTGATCAACGGATCTAAATGGCCTGATGGGGGCGCTGGAGTCTGTGATTCCTGTGTGCGTGGATGTGTGCGGAGCCGGTGTGTTCCCGGCGTGCTTATACTTCTCGCGACATTGCGTCGAGAACTCATGAAATGAAGGTGCATCAATGAAGAAGTGGATGCTGCGTTGGCGAGGGTGGCAGGTCGTGGCCTGCTTGAGCGTGGCCGTGGCGCTGTTACTCACCGGAGTCACGGCAACCGTACAGGCAACGGTCAGAAAAAGCATCCCCACTTCTTCGGCCGAGGGTTCCGATCACGCATCGCAGAAACCTGAACTTCCCGTTGTGCGGGCTGCCAATGCTTTCTTGGCCACGTTAAGTCCGGCCGAGAAGGAAAAAATCCTCGTCCCATTCACGAAAGAGAATGCGATCAGGTGGTCAAATCTTCCGTGCGGGACGTATTGCCGCGGCGGTATCGAGTTCAAGGATTTGACTCCTGAGCAAATCGCTGCTGCGAAAAATGTTGTGCGCGTGGCATTGAATACGTCAAAGGGCGTTGGATACGACCAGGTCATGCAGGTGGTAGCGGCCGACGACGTGCTGCAGTATTCGCAGACCACCGGTGCTGGCGGTGCAGCGCCGCCGAAGGCGCCGCCTGCCGGTAGCAAGCCGCCCGCTGGCATGGACCCGAACGCCGGTCCGCTGGCATACGGTAGCAAGCTCTACACCCTTGTATTCGTGGGTGCGCCGAGTTCCACGGGTACGTGGGAACTTCATTTCGGTGGTCACCATGTGGCGGTCAACCTCACGTATCACAACGGTAAGCTCACCGGTGAATCACCGTTCTTTATCGGCGTGGAGCCCTCCTGGTGGAAAGCGAAAAATGGCGAAACCTACTCGCCGCTCGCGACTATGCGCAGTTCCTTGAAGGCGGCTATCAATAGCCTCGCTCCATTCCAGCTGTCTCGCGCGAAGCTGCCCGTCTCGTTCACCGATGTCTATCTAGGCCCGGGCAAAGACGGTCAATTCCCCAAGAAGAAGAGTGGTATCCCGCTCACTGAGCTACTGCCGTACCAGCGGGATCTCGTCGTGAAAGCGATCGAACAATGGGTGTCTGTAGCGGATAAGAAATCTGCGGCTCGACTCTTAAATATCTACAAGTCTGAGCTGAACCAGACCTATCTTGCATATTCTCATGGCACTAGCCTGACGCAACACGGGGATTACATCAGAATCGACGGACCGAGTGTCTGGATTGAATTCGTCTGCCAGCAGGGCGTCGTCTTCAATAAGCGTATCCACTACCACACCATTTATCGTGACCATCTCCGTGATTATGGTGGCGAATTGCATTTCAGCTAGAAACGGGACGAGTCCATCTTGATGAAGACGATGTTTCTGCGGGTAGCTGCGGGGACGCTGCTGGCTGGTGCGGTGTTGTTGGGTTGGGCCGCACCAGCCTCGGCTCATCCGATGCCATCGGCGATTGTGTCACTCGATGCCACTGACACCCACGTGAGTGCGCACATCGCGATTCCGTTGACGGATTTGTCGATGGCTATGGGGGTTGATCCCACTAATGGGCATGCTGAGCTGGATTCGACTGGTAAGCAGAAGGTCACCGATTATCTCGGTTCGCATATCGGATTCGCTACGCCG
>JASGFW010000173.1:0-5701 GCA_047605305.1 Gordonia sp. (in: high G+C Gram-positive bacteria) | reverse complement strand
GGTGCTCGCGTGGTTGGTGGAGTCCGTCTACGACGAGCCGCTGGCCGACGTCCTCTCGCGGCAGCTCTGGCAGCCGATGGGCATGGAGGCGCCGGCGAACATCGTCACCGACCGCACGGGCGCGGCACTGGGCTCGCAGGGCCTCTACGCGGTGCCGCGCGACTTCGCCCGATTGGGCGAGTTGTTCCGCCGTGGCGGGATCACCGCCGACGGTGAGCGCGTGCTGTCCGAGGAGTGGGTGCGCCTGGCGACCACCGGGATGCTGCCCGCGCGCGACGCCGACGACACCGTCGACGTCGGCTACGGCTTCCAGTGGTGGAGCGGCGCGACGCCCGACGGGTTCCAGGCCAACGGCTTTCTGGGGCAGTTCATCACCGTCAGCCCCGACGCGCGGTTGACCGGGGTGCGCCTGGCGCACACATTGCAGTTGACCCGCCGCCTGCGGTTCGGCGGCCAGGGCAAGGCCGAGTGGCAGACGCTGTTCCGGGCGGTGGCGGGGACGTCGACGCCGGGGGTTACAGACCGAGGCCGGGGATGAGGCTGGTGCCGGTCTCGTTGAGGTAGACCAGGTCCGCGACGAGGGCGACGATCAGGGAGAGGCTGGCGACGATCGCCGTCAGGATCGCGGTCACGCGACGGTGAGCGCGGTAGGTCGCGGTGGTCACGATGCTGTGCCGTCCGGTGTGCCGAATGCTCATTGACCGTCCTCCTCGGGTTCTCGGTGTAACCCAAGGTTGGCATTGCGAGCGGGCCAGGTAAAGGAACCCAAGCAGGTCCGGACCGACCTCCCAGGCGGTTGCCAGGTTCAGGCCGTTTCCGCAGGTTACTTCGGCATGTCGGGCCCGCAACGTGCGGGTTTCCGATGGTCGGGATCGAGGCCGTTGAGGATCATCCGGCGGACCGTCGGCGACGACGACATCGACGCGTGTCCGACGCGCATGTGCGGGCACGACGACTGCACGAGCACGTTGCGCACATTGCGGGCCGGCCGCATGAACGAGACCGAGTTCGGGTTGACGATCTCGTCGGTGCTGCTGGCGATGTTCGTGTAGGTGATGTCGGGGTAGTTGCGGAAGCGGTAGGTCGCCGGGTTGGTGAGCTGCTCGCACAGCGGGCACAGGCTCCCCGGGATGCTTCGCAATAGCGGCGCCATGCCGTCGACACTGGGCGGTCCGGAGACGACGCCGGCGATGTTGACCACGCGGTGCGCGTGGCGGGCGCCGCCGTAGTCGCGCAGGTAGGTCAACTGGATGGTCGCGCCCTGGGAGTGGCCGACGAAGTCGAGCTTGCTCGAGCCGGTGCGGGCCATGACCTTCTTGGTGAACGTCGCGAGCTGGCGGACGGACTGTGTGATGGGCGCGAGTCCGCCGTAGCCGGGCAGTCCGGGCAACTCCCCCATCGTCAGCGTGTAAACGCAGTAGCCGGCGCGGGTGAGCGCGGGCGAGAGGACGTGCCAGTTCTGGTTCTGGTTGGCGGATGTGCCGTGGACCAGGACGACCGGCGTCGGGTGCGACGTGCTCTTGCAGGACCAGTTGTTGGCGCCCGGCGGCGGGATGTCGGGTGCGGCTGATGCCGTAGTCGGTGTGGCCAGCAGGCCCGTGGCCCCGATGGCTGCTGCTGTCGCCCACAGCTTGCGGGTGGATTCTCGGCGCATGGTCTTCTCCTCGGTGTCGGTCGTGACGGTACTCGCACGGACGTCAAACCGGCGGCGTCCGGCCTTTTGTCAGGTCAAACAACCACACTGACTTATGTGGAGATCACAGTTCGGTTTACCAACGTCTACGACGGCGGGGAGCACGTTCACGACGAGACACTCGTCGTTCCGGCACCGGCCGCGGAGGATTTCGACAACGAGTTCGAGGAATGGTCCGACGACAATCTGTTCCCACACACGGGCGACGGGAACGCGACCGACCGCGATGCCACCTATTACGCGGACGTGCTGGCTTGCGCCAGCTGCCCTGACCTCCAGGGACGTGAGTTTACTTGGGGGATCTGAATTCTTCTTCGCCACTCAAGTCCGACAGCCGTGGTCTACTCGTTCTGTGAATGAGCCTCTCGCTTCCGGCCTCTATGAGTCGATTTGCTCCCAGCGCCTTCAAGCGGCCATCGAGCGGACGTCACTTAGCCCAGAGTTCAGCAAGCTCGACGCTGACGATGCACCCGAGGTGCTTGCCCGACATGTGGCCGACAGCGTTCGCCGGCACCTGAGGGCAATTAAGGACCCCGCCGCGCGATTCGCCGCCGTGAACGACATCCTTTCGTCGCTGCCCGACGCGGTCGATGAAACACTAGTCCCCTCCGAGAAGCCGCTCCTCAGTTCGCTACATGACCCAGAGCGGCCGGTGTTGCCTCGCCCAGCAACGCCACTTTCTGACGTTGCACTTCTGACCAATACACCTGACGAACCCAACATGGCCAGCGAAATTGCTCGCGAGCTCGCGAGCGCAGACCGAGTTGATCTACTTTGCGCTTTCATCCGATTCGCCGGAGTTGCTGTCCTCAGTCGTGAGCTCATGTCGCTGCGCGATCGCGGGGTTCCACTCCGCGTGGTGACGACAACCTATCGCGGCGCGACGGAACGTCGCGCAGTTGATGATCTAGTGAACAAATACGGCGCTGAGGTTCGAATTCGCTACGAGACTGCGTCGACCCGTCTCCACGCCAAAGCGTGGCTATTCCGACGCAATACCGGCTTCGACACGGGCTACGTCGGCAGTTCGAACCTGTCACGCTCAGCGATGGTGGATGGCCTCGAATGGAACGTCCGGATCTCCGGAGTCGCCACTCCCACGCTCACGCGAAAGTGGCTCTTCGGATTTCAGAGTGCGTTGATGCGTTCGGCGAGTTGGCCGGAGTGCAGCAGTGATCGCAAGATGTAGTGGTTGAGGTTGCGGAAGCCTTGGGCGATGCCGCGGAGGTGTTCGAGGCGTCCGTTGATTGCTTCGACGGGCCCGTTGGAGACGCCGGTGTCGAAGTAGGCGAGGATCTCAGCGCGCCTAGCCCACAGGCTGCGGCCGAGTTGGGCCAATTCTTCGAGGCCGTCGGGGACTCCGCCGCGGATCCGACGCAGCGCTTTGTACATGAGTTTCTTGCCCTCGCGGCGTTGTGGGTGTTCGTAGGCGGCGATCAGCTGCTGGTAGGCCTGGTAAGTGATCTCGACCGCGACGTGTCCGTCGTGGGCGGCCAACGCCGCCTCCAGCAGGTTCTTCTGTTTGTCGGTGAGCAGGTCGGTGCGCGAATGCAGGATCCGCCGGATTTTGTAGAGCGGGTCACCGGTACGCCCGCGGTGTCCGCAGGTCAGTTGCTGGATCCGTTGTCGGCACCGATCGAGTTTCTCGGCGGCCAGGTGCACCACGTGGAACGGATCGAGCACCACACGTGTTTTTGGGAGGGCCTCGACGGTGGCGCTCTTGTATCCGGTGAACCCGTCCATCGCCACCACCTTGATCCGGTCCCGAAACTGCTGGTCACGGTTGGCGAGCCAGTCTTTGAGGACCTGTTTGGATCGGCCTGCGATCATGTCGAGCAGCCGTGCCGGCCCGGTGCCGTCGATGACCGGGGTCAGATCGATCAACACGGTCACGAAACTCGGGTCACCGTGGCCGCGAACATGTTTCCACTTGTGCTCGTCGACCCCGAGGTGGCGGACCCCGTCCAGATGGTCTCCGGTGTAGACCAGTGCCCGGCAAGCGTCGACGGCGATGGCGTTGACTGTTTTCCAGGCCACCCCCAGTTGCGCTGCGACCGCGGACACGCTCATCTTGTTGACCACGATCTGCTGCAGGATCCACCGACAAGTCCTGGTCGTGACCACCGCCCGGGGCGCGGCAATTGTCTCGATACCGGCCCGGTAGATCGATCGATCGCAGTCGGTGGTCTGGCACATCAGCCGCGGCACCGCCACGTGCACTCTGGTGGGGTGCCCGCTGATCGGGACATCGGTCAACACCCGGTCGACCAGGTCACGACGGCGCCCCGGGTTTCCGCAGCCAGGGCACCGCGTATCGGGATCGAGGGGTTGGCACCACAGGTGCGTGCGATCGTCGGCATCGACGGCCGCACCGGTGATCGTCACCCCCAGTTCAACGGTTCGGCAGATCGTGTCAGCGACATCAGAAGTAAGCTCGGTCATGGGTCCTGTGGTGGTGAGGAAGATTGTTGAGGAACCTTCATTCTCACACCCAGGACCCACCTACATGTTGTGGCCGCGCCCTGCCCCGCCGCTCACCACGAACGCACTCTCAAATCCGAAGAGCCGCGAAAGTTCGAGGCGGCGTTCGATTCCTACTGGGATGACCCTGCTTTCAAGCCGTACAACCCAGCGACCGACGCTGCGCTCCTGGATCGTGCCCTCGCCGAGGCTGGCGGAAGCAACTCGGCCAGAGAGACGATCACGGTCTCGGGGCTTGAAGTTCGTCCTTATCCTCACCAGGAGCTCATGCTCGAAGCGCTCGATGTCGCCCGGACTGTCCACGAACGACATCGGAATCTTCTCGTGGCTGCAACAGGCACTGGCAAGACGGTGGTCGCCGCGCTTGACTACAAGCGGCTCTGCGCGGAGGCAGACCGTCCACTAAGCCTCCTGTTTGTCGCGCACCGGAAGGAGATTCTGGAGCAGTCGATGCGGAAGTATCGCGAGGTACTTGGTGACGGCAGTTTCGGCGAGATGTATGTAGATGGTCGTCGGCCAGTCGAGTGGAAGCACGTCTTTGCTAGCGTCCAATCGCTTTCTGGAGCTGGCAGAGATCTGGTTGCCAACGACGCCTTCGACGTCGTCGTGATCGACGAGTTCCACCACGCGGCCGCTGCCACGTACAGATCGCTTCTTGCCGAAGTAGATGCACAGGAACTGCTTGGTCTCACTGCAACGCCAGAGCGAACAGACGGTGCCGACATTCTCGAGTGGTTCGGGGGAAGCAGCACTTACGAGCTTCGGTTGTGGGCCGCCCTTGAACAGGACCTCTTATGCCCATTCCACTACTACGGCGTAGCCGACAATACGGACCTCTCAAGCCTCACCTGGTCTCGAGGCGACTACTCCATCCCCGAATTGGAGAAGGTCTACACCGGTAACGATGCGCGGACACGCGTGGTTCTAAACGCGCTTCGCGACCGCGTTGCCGATCCGCAGCAGATGCGCGCCCTAGGATTCTGCGTTTCGATTGGCCACGCACGCTATATGGCTCAGTCGTTCTCAGACCAGGGGATCCGGTCCGTTGCGATCGATGCGCAGACACCAAGCGCTGACCGCTCCCAGGCCTTCGCCGATCTCCGCCAGGGATCGGTCAAGTGTCTGTTTGCAGTCGACATCTTCAACGAGGGCGTAGACATACCCGACGTCGATACCCTCCTGATGCTCCGACCGACGCAAAGCGCAACTGTCTTCTTGCAGCAACTCGGGCGGGGCCTCCGCCGTAGCCAAGGAAAGGCAGTTCTGACTGTTCTCGACTTCATCGGGCACCAGCGAGCAGAGTTCAACTTTGCTCCCCGCTTTACCTCGTTGACTGGAAAAGTCGGCCGGGCCCTGATTGAGGAGATCGAAGACGGCTTCCCGTTCTTGCCCGGCGCAAGCCGCTTGGTGCTCGACCGTCAATCACAAGAGACCGTGGTCGAGTCGGTCCGCCGTCAGCTACCGACGAATCGGCGTAGCGCTCTTATAAGGGACGTCCGTCAGGTCGGGACAACTGAGCTAGCTGAG
>JASGFW010000172.1:0-5780 GCA_047605305.1 Gordonia sp. (in: high G+C Gram-positive bacteria) | reverse complement strand
TGCTCGGCAGGCGGTGTGCTAGATCTGACCGAAGGCCCGTCACCATTCGTGGTGGCGGGCCTTCGTGCTGAAGCTGCGGTCGTTCTGCCGAGGTGTTGGGGCTGCAGGGGGTTTCTCTGGTTTCTCTGACGCTAAATCTTGCGTTGGGTCGATACCTTTTTGACCTGCAATAACTCCGTCTCGATAATTCCCCATAATTGTATTACGATTAACATGTGTACATCGAGATCGATGACCACGCGAGGCAGCACGGGATCACTGATCCTGAGATTCGGAGCGTGATGGAGTACCCGCTCGTCAGCTATCACATCAACTCTCGGTCAGTATCTCGGGATGCAGAACTGTATCGCTACATTGGTGACCCCAGTGTGGTGATCGAGGTGGTGGCAGAGGACTTGGGAGACGACACGTACATCGCATTCCATGCGATGACGCTACGGACCTCAGTTGCTCTCGAAGCCTTTGAGAACTCAGGGGGAACTGTGGATCTTCGAGACGAAGTTACTCCGCAACGCAGATAGGAGGACGAGATGAGTGTTAAGAAACGACGCAGTTCAGAGGAATATGGGCGACTAGCTGCCGCCATCGAGGCTGGCGATTACGACGTGGTGAGTCCGGCTACAGTGCACCGTGGTCGTCCGCGAAAGGGAGAGGAACGTACCCGCGTTCGCAGCACATCCGTACGTATATCAGAGGCGACGTACGCCGCATTGGAAGAGATTGCGCGCCAGAGGAACGTAAGCACCAGCGACGTACTCCGCGCCGCTGCGGATGAATACGTGCATCATGTAGCGCCTTGATCTAACAACTCAAAGACCCCCGTCATGGTGGCGGGCCTTCGTGCTGGGATGTGGCATCAACGCGAAACGACGACGATCCGCCGGTGAAAGCGGACCGTCGTCGTTGCGGAACTTATCGGGGTGAGAGCCCGCAGATGATCGTCACTTGGTGGCAGTGCTCGGCCAGACCGAACCGATCTTGCCGTCGCGCAACGCATAGACGTTTCCGCGGATCAGATACCAGCCGCCGACCATCGCGATCGTGATCAGCGGGATTCCGCCGACGACAACCCAGAAGTCGACCTTATCCTCGGATTGCCAGCCGGAGATGGCCAGGCCGACGATCACGCCGACGAGGAATATCAACCCGATAATCGAGGTATACGGATAGCCGGGCGCCTGGAATGGGCTCTTCGGGATCACTCCGCGGTTGACCAGCTGACGCAGGCGCAGTTGACAGGCGAAGATCGCACCCCAGGTGAAGACGATGCCCAGCGAGGCCGCTTCCAAGGCGATATCGAATGCCTTGCCGGGGACTGCCGCATTGAGGATGACACCGAGCACATAGACGATCGAGGTGATACCGATACCCACCCATGGCACACCGTGTGAACTCATCTTGGTCATCGACGCCGGTGCTTGTTTGGAAGTGCCCAGGCTACGCAATACCCGTCCGGTCGAGTAGAGCCCGGAGTTGAGCGAACTCATCGCGGCGACGATGAGCACGGCGTTGATGACATCGCCCATCCAACCGATACCCAGGCGGCCGAAGATGGTTACGAACGGGCTTTCACCGGAGTGATATTCGGTGGTCGGCAGCATGGCGACCAGCAGCAGGATCGAACCGCAGTAGAACACTCCGATGCGCATGATTACCGCATTCACCGCGCGGGGCACCTCGCGCTCGGGATTTTGCATCTCGCCCGCAGCCACGCCAACGAGTTCGATGGCGGCGTAGGCGAATACGACGCCACTCATGACGAGGATCGGCCCGTACCAGCTATAGGGATCCATGGTGGGCCAGAAGCCTCCGGGACCGTTCCACAGATTGGTGATGCTGGCTTTGTAGACCCCGATGTGGATGGTACCGACGACCACGACGATGCCGACGGCGAGGAAGATGACGATAGCGCCGACCTTGAGCACACTGGCCCAGAACTCGAACTCGCCGAAGGCTTTAGCGGAGAACAGGTTGACGGCCAGCACCACGACCAGCGCGATGAGAGCGGTCACCCAGTTCGGCATCGACGGCACCCATTTTTTGAAGTAGACGCCGACGGCGGAGAGTTCGGCGATGCCGGTGAGTGCCCAGTTGAGCCAGTACATCCAGCCGGTGACGTAGGCTGCCTTTTCGCCGAAGAATTCCCGCATGTAGGAGACGAAGGCGCCGCTGGTGGAGCGGTGCAGCACGAGTTCACCGAGGGCTCGCATCAAAAAGTAGGCCATGAGGCCCGCGAATGCGTAACTGAACAACAGTGCGGGGCCGACGGAATGCAGGCGCGACGCGGAACCGAGGAATAGGCCGGTGCCGATCGCTCCACCGATCGCGATCATCTGGACGTGTCGGCGCCCAAGGGTCTGTTGGTAGCCGACCTGTTCAGAGGCGAGATGTGCGTGCACATCCGCTGATTGTGTTTCGGTCATTGGGCCTCTTGTCTCGCGAATAGTTTCCGGGTGTAGACCACTTCTCCGGCGTGCCGGGTTCTTTCGATGTCCACAGCGTGTGCGTTCGATCGCTCTTTGAATACGTGCGAAGTGTGGCTGTTGCGTGTACGCATCCGCAGAACCTGAATGGACAATAAGAAAAACTAGCCATACGTCGTTTCACCCCGGTTACGTCTATGCGATCGCGTGTTACCTAATCGCCGGGTGTCGGTCAATATCGTGCCGGGGGCGTTTGCCCAATATCCTGGGTGATGACGAGTCCGGTGTTGAAGAATGAGGTGTTATCTCCGTGGATTTCGCTGCGAGACGCTCGCTGGCCGACGTTTTGGGCACCTATCCACCGTTCGATTCACTGTCGACGGCGGAATTGCATTCGCTCGCCACCACGGCCCACATTGTGGATTTCGATCCGGGGGCGGAAGTGATGAACGGTTTCGCCCACGACATCGACGAGCTCTCGGTGATTCTGAGCGGCCAGGTGGAGCTGTGGAACACCGTGCTACCTGCGCCCGACGGACCCGATGATGTGTTCGGTCCAGGAGGCGTATTCGGATATTCGTCCATGCTGACCCGAGAGCGTAAGGGGCCCAGGGCTATTGCGGTTGGCCCCGTCCGGTTATGTCAGATACCGGCCGAAGACGTGCAGCCGATCTTCTCGGGCCTGGCGGGGGCACGGTTCCTGGCCGGGAAATTGTCGGTTACCCGACGCCGCATCACCGACGTCACCGCGGGGCACGGCACCGTCGACGAACTCATCACCTTTCGTCCTGTGGTCATCGCCCCGGATACCACGGTGGGAGAAGCCGCGCAGCGGATGACTCGGTCCGGTGTGCACTATGTGGTGGTCGACGCCGGAGACGGCGAATTCGGGGTGCTCACCGACGGAGATATCCGGGCGCGTCTGGTGGCGGCCGGTCTGGGCGGGGATGTCGCCGTCCGCCAGGTGATGACATATCCGGCGTTGACCGTGCGGATGGATGCGCCGGCCACCGATGCACTCACCCTCATCGTGGAGCATCAACTGAGCTGTGTGCCCGTGACCGATCCGGGCGGGGCGCTGCGCGGTGTGGTGATTCCGGCGGATTTCATCGCCGCGCCCTCGGGTCCGTCGATCAACTTGCGCCGACAGATCGCCGAGGCGACGACCGTCGCCGAACTCCAGGACAGGGCCCGTCGAATGCCCTATCTGGTGGGTGACCTGGTACGGCGAGGTTTACTCGCCCACGAGATCTGCCGAGTGCTCTCCCTCGTCAACGATGCCGTGGTACGCCGCGCACTGGAGTTGTCGCTCGCGGACCGTCCCGACCTCGATTCGACGGCGTTGACCTGGTTGTCGTTGGGCAGCAACGCACGCCGAGAACCGGTACTCAGTTCCGATATCGACAGTGCGGTCAGCCTGCGTGACGGGATGAGTACCGAGGAGATAGCCGCGTACCGTTCGGTGTTCGGCGCCGTGGACGACGTCCTGCGGGGCGCCGGACTGACCGTGGATAACAACGGTGCGATCGCGTCGATGCCGTTGTTCACTCGCACGCATTCGCAGTGGCGCGCCGCCGCGCAGACGTGGCTCGGTGCGCCGCTGGAGAACAAGGGCATGATATTCACCTCGCTGCTCCTCGATGGCCGGCCGATCTGGGGTGATCAGGGGCTCACCGCGGTGGCTGAGGTGTTCGCCGATCTGCGCAACCATCAGGGGACGCTGAAACTCCTTCTGGCCGAGTCATTATCGACGAAGGCACGGCTGCATTCGGTGCGCGACGTGCTGGTCCGTCGAGGCGGTACGTTCAACATCAAACAGCATGCACTCACCCCGCTGATCAACATCGCGCGATGGGGTGCGCTCTCGGTGGGGTCGACGGAGCTCGATACGCGGTCTCGGCTGCGTGACGCCGCCGATTCGCCGATGTTGACACCCGATTCGGTCTCGACGCTGGATGAGGTATTCGATGTGCTGCAGAAGGTGCGGTTGACCTACCAGCTCGAACAGCTTGAGCGCCGCGAAGACCCGTCGGATGTGATCACCATGCGACGTATCTCGCCGTTGGACCGCAGCCTGATCGCGCAGGCGGTCAGAGAGATTGCCGCGGTACAACGGCGGATGGCGAATGCGTCGTATTATGCGCCGGTAACCAGTGCTGGCGAGTGAAGGCGGCCCCCGCCGGCGGATGTGGGTTTTTGGGTGCTGCCGGTGTGGCTGTGATCAGTTGGTGGAAAACGGATGTGCAAGCACCGGAAGATCCAGTGCGGCACCGACCTCTGCGCCATAGAGCCCGCCCGCATGTGTGCTCAGGCCGCCGGCGAGTGCCGGATTCTGTGCAAGGGCCTGCTCCCAGCCCTTGTCGGCGAGTTGTAGCACATAGGGCAGGGTGGCGCCGGTCAGCGCTTGTGTCGACGTACGGGCAACGGTGCCAGGCATATTGGCGACACAGTAGAAGACGCTGTTATGCACGGTGAAGGTCGGATCGTCGTGCGTGGTGGGGCGGGAATCCTCGAAGCAGCCACCCTGGTCGATGGCGATATCGACGAGCACTGAACCAGTTTTCATCTGGGCGACAAGACTATTGGGGACTAGCACGGGAGCTTTGGCGCCGGGGACGAGTACGGCACCGATGACCAGATCGGCCTGGGTGATTGCCTCGGCTAGCGCGAAGTTGGTGCTGTAGCGCGTATCTACCCGACCTCCGAAACGCGCGTCGATGGCGCGCAGTTTGGTGATATCGAGATCGAAGACGGTGACGTGTGCACCCATGCCCGCTGCGATGGTGGCCGCGTTAACCCCGCTCACACCGCCGCCGATCACGACGACGTTCGCCGGCTCCGTGCCGGGTACGCCGCCCAGCAGGGTGCCGCGGCCGCCCTCCGAACGCATCAGGTGATACGCGCCGACCTGCGGAGCTAACCGTCCGGCTACTTCACTCATCGGTGCCAGCAGCGGTAACGAACCGTCGGCGGCGCGCACGGTTTCGTAGGCGATCGAGGTGGTCTTCGAGGCCAGCAGGGCGTCGGTGCAGGGGCGGCTCGCCGCCAGGTGCAGATAGGTGAAGAGGGTCTGGTTCTCGCGAATCAGCTCATACTCGGCGGCGATGGGTTCTTTGACCTTGAGGAGGAGATCGGCCTGCTCCCACACGGCTGCGGCGGTGTCGAGGATGTGGGCACCGGCGGCGGTGAAGCTGGCGTCGTCGATGGCCGAGCCGAGCCCCGCGCCGGTCTGGATGACGACCTCGTGACCGCAGCGGGTGAGTTCGGCGACACCTGCGGGCGTGATGGCGACGCGATATTCATGGTTCTTGATCTCGGTGGGGATGCCGATCCGCATGTCGGGTGCTCCTGGAGTGT
>JASGFW010000171.1:0-5786 GCA_047605305.1 Gordonia sp. (in: high G+C Gram-positive bacteria) | reverse complement strand
AGTACATAATCGCGCGCATTCTTCGGCAGGTCGTCGAAGGTTTTGGCGCCGCTGATGTCCTCCCACCAGCCGGGCATGTACTCGTACACCGGTTTTGCGTGATGGAAGCCGGTCTGGGTCATCGGCATTTCTTCAACGCGTTCACCATCGACCTCGTAGGCGACACAAATCGGCACCTGATCGACGCTGGAGAGCACGTCGAGTTTGGTCAGGAAGTAGTCGGTGATCCCGTTGACGCGGGTGGCGTAACGCGCGATCACGGCGTCGAACCAGCCGCATCGACGGGCGCGGCCGGTGGTCACCCCCACCTCGCCGCCGGTCTTGGCCAGGTAGGCGCCCCACTCGTCGAACAGTTCGGTGGGGAACGGCCCCGAGCCGACGCGCGTCGTGTAGGCCTTGAGGATGCCGAGCACGGTGGTGATGCGGTTGGGGCCGATACCTGCGCCGACAGCAGCGCCACCGGCGGTTGGATTCGACGATGTCACGTACGGGTAGGTGCCGTGATCGACGTCGAGCAGGGTGCCCTGCGACCCTTCCAGTAAGACCGTCTCCCCACGTTCGAGGGCCTGGTTGAGAAGCAACCGGGTGTCGGCGATGCGGTGTTTGAACGACTCGGCCTGCGCAAGCACGCCATCGACCACCTGTACCGGATCGAGCGCACGCCGGTTGTAGATCTTCACCAGGATCTGATTCTTCAGTTCGAGTGCGGCCTCCACCTTTTGGGTGAGGATCTTCTCGTCGAGCACGTCAGCAACCCGAACACCGACGCGCGCGATCTTGTCCTGATAGCAGGGGCCGATACCGCGGCCGGTGGTGCCGATCTTTTTGTTGCCCAGAAAACGTTCGGTGACCTTGTCGATGGCGACGTGATAGGGCATCAGCAGGTGGGCGTCGGCCGAGATGAGCAGACCGGCGGTGTCTACGCCGCGGTCTTGCAATCCGCCGAGTTCGGTGAGCAGAACCCCCGGATCGACAACAACGCCGTTACCGATCACGTTCTGCACCCCCGGGGTAAGGATGCCCGAGGGAATCAGATGCAACGCGAAGGACTCCCCATTGGGAAGTACGACGGTGTGGCCCGCATTGTTACCGCCCTGATAGCGGACCACCCACTGCAATTTGCCACCGAGGAGATCGGTCGCCTTGCCCTTACCTTCGTCGCCCCACTGTGCGCCGATGAGCACGATCGCTGCCATGTCCCACATACTCCTTTGTGGCGCACCGTCGTCGGCGCACCTCGACGAGTCAACCCTACTTGCTGGGGTCTGCGGCGCCCTACCGGCGGGTCGGCGACACCGTTACCCTTCTCGGCGTGTCCCATGCACTGATCACCCCGCAGTCGGTACTGGCGACCCGTGATCGCCCGGCCGGTGATCGCGCGGCAATCCGCGCGGCAATCCGTGACGCCCTCGACCGCGCCAACCCCGCGACCAGGCTCATTGTGGAACCCGGTGTCGGAACACGCAATCCGGATGCCCTGCTGGCCGCGGTGATCGCCAGCCTCATGGTCGGCGACCGCCTCGACGTCGAGATCGCCTACCTCGCACCCACACCCACCCACGCCACCAGGGCCTTCGGGCTGCCACATGGGAGCGATGCGCGCGATCTGGCTACCGGTGGCCACGCCCGGGCCGTCCCGCTGATCCGGGACGATGCGGCGACGGTCCTCGTCGGCGTCGCACGTCACCTCGGCGCAGCCGACGCCCGACTGCACGGTGAATGTTATGTCGATGACGCGCGCCTCTTCCGCGGCGATGCCCGCGGCATTCGGATCGAACCGACTGCTCACGCACCGGGACTGCGGGCGCGGGTGGAACGCACGATACTGCCCGGCCGTTGGTACGAAGGCAGGGCTGCGCAAACCGGAGGCACCAACCTCGTCGTCGAACGGGAGGGCATCGTGACACAGCGACCAGTGAAACGATCCACGTTCTACCGCCACCACATCGATCTACTACTGGTGTGTCCGTGAACGCAGCATTCGCCGGCCGCACCCCGTCACCCGCCGACATCGCCCGCGCGATCCGACCGGGGTGGCCGTTCGCACTGCTCATCGCGGGCTCGGGCGCCGGCGGCTGGCTGTGTCTCACCTCCGAATTCGGCCGCAATCTGACCTCAATCGTCGGCACCGTGCTGCTGGTCATCAGCGGGTGGGTGATTTCGATATGCCTACACGAATTCGGGCATGCGGTGGCCGCGTTCCGTTTCGGCGACCGCACCGCCGAACTGCGCGGATATCTCACCCTGAATCCGGCGAGGTACACCCATCCGGGACTCTCGCTCGGCCTGCCGATTCTGATCATCCTGCTCGGCGGCATCGGTTTCCCCGGTGGCGCGGTCTACCTCGATGAACGCGGCATGACGCGCAGCCAGCGGACGATCGTGTCGCTCGCCGGACCGGCGGCGAATCTGGTGCTCGGCGCGGTACTCCTCGGTGTGATCCGGGTGTGCGGGCCGTTCACCGCGACATCCGCCGGATTTCTGATCATCGATCCCACCGGCCTCAACCTGTGGGCCGCGCTGGCGATGCTGGCATTTCTGCAGATCACCGCCGCGGTACTCAATCTGATTCCTGTCCCCGGATTCGACGGATACGGTGCGATCGAACCGTATCTGGCACCGCAGACGCGCCACAGCGCGGCCAAAATCGCGCCCTACGGCTTCCTGATCGTGTTCGCACTGCTATTCATTCCACAACTCAACGCGGCATTCTTCGACCTGATCCGGTGGCTGTTCGAACTGTCCGGGTTACCGTCGGGTCTGGCCACCCAGGGCTCGAATGTGTTCATGTTCTGGCGTTAGGCCCCAACGATCGTCCCCGAACGAGGGTCCCCAAAAAGGAGGCATTGACACTTCTCGCCGGTCACCAGTGCAGGTCGTCGCGGCAGCGTTCGCGCAGGTCACCCGGATCGACCTGGATCGTCGCATGCCGCAGTCCGTAACGCGCGAGCACCGCACGCGCCTGCGGTAGCACCTGCGCGTTGGGAGAGTCGCTGGCCAGATGCACGGTGGCCACATCCATCCCGGTGGTCAGCGACCACACATGCAGGTCGTGAACGTCGTCGACGAGGGGAATGTCGCTCAGTTCGCGGCGCAACGAATCGACGTCGACGTGTTCAGGCGCCTCCTGGTTGAGGATGCGCAACGCGTCACGGGCGAGCCCGACAGCGCGCGGCACCACCCACAGCGCGATCAATACGGCGACCACGATATCGGCATAGCCCCAGCCGGTGGTCAACGCGACGACACCGGCGAGAAGCACCCCGATACTGCCGACCGCATCCGCCAGCACCTCCATGTACGCACCGCGCACGGCGATCGACTCCTTGGAGTCGGCACGCAGCAGTGCCATCATCGCAACATTGACCGCCAGGCCGATCGCCGCGACGACGATCAGCGTGAGTCCCGGAACCTGCGGATCTCTGCCGATTCTCGCGATCGCCTCGACGAGCACATAGCCGGCGACACCGATCAGCAGGACGGCGTTGGCTACCGCGGTGAACACCTCCGCGCGATGCCAGCCAAAACTTCGGATGCCGGTGGTTGAGCCGTGCCGGGCGAGCAGCAGCGCGACCAGGCCCATCACCAATGCGACGACATCGGTGAGCATATGTCCGGCGTCGGCGATCAGCGCCAGCGAATTCACCAGCACGCCGACGACCAACTCGATGACGAAGAAGGTGCCGATCATCCCCACGCCGACAGCCATCGGCCAGATGCGGCGATCCGTCGACGTCACCGCGGGGCCGTGCGAATGCGTGTGCGCGTGTGAATGTCCCATAACAAACTCAATATATGCATGATTGCTTATACAAGGCAAGGGTTAGGTAAGGCTAAGTCAACTATCGGCTCAGCGCAGCGTTGCCACCGCCGAGGCACGCCGCAGCCCGGCCACCATCAACAGATCCACCAGCAATGACCGTATTTCAGCCAGCAGTGCCGTCTCGCTCAATCCGCTCTCGGCCACCAATTCCTGCCGTGCCTTGCGGGCAATGGTGCGCAATACCCGGGCAGCGTCAGCCTGATCCGGTGACTCCCCCGGATCGGCGAGCATCATCTCGCGCAGGATCTCGAAGGCACCGGCAAGATCGTCGATGATCTCGACGATCTCGGGCCGGGCCCGCTCACCCCGCTGCACCATGCCCAACGATCGACGTGCCACGATCCGGAAATTACGCACCCCGTTATCGATCGGGTCCGCGGTGGCCGACAATCGCTGCAACCTCATCCGCTGACGCCAATAGAGCGGTGAGATGGTGCTGATCTCACGGCCACCGAGCATGTCGGCGCGCATGGTGTTGATCGCGGTCTGGGTGCCCCGGGCAGCCTCAAGGGCGACGAACACCTTGTCCTCGTCGCCCTCGCGCATCCCGCTGGCCAAGTTACGTGCCGCATCGCGCACGGTCGCGAGTACGACGGCAGCGTCGCGGCGTCCCCTCGATGCAGGGTTGACCGGCAGCAGCGCACCCACCGCCAACCCAATCACACCGCCGATGAGGGCGTCGAGTGCCCGGTGATAGCCGCCGATACCGCCAGGCGGCAACAGCGTCGCCACCAGCACCGCCGACGACGCCGCCTGCATCGGGATCAGCGGCCCATTATCAAGAAAGACAGCCACCATCATCGCCAGCGCGACCACCGCGACGATCTGCCAGGTACCCGAACCGATCTGGGAAACAAGCAGGTCACCGACAGCAATACCAATAGCGACCCCGACAACGAGTTCCACCGAACGGCGCCAACGTTGCCCGAGGGACAGACCAAGCGAAATCACCGCGGCGATCGGCGCGAAGAACGGCTGCGAGTGACCGAAGACCTCCGTAGCGACCCACCATGCGACGCCAGCAGCCACCGAACACTGCGCGATCGGCAGCAGGGAAAGGTAGAGCCGGCGTATCCGGCTGCGCACAGGTTTAGGTAGCTGGTTGACCCGCCTACTCGTCGCCGACCGCAGCCGACCGCTCACCCGAGTCCGAGCTCGGCCACCGACGCCGGATCACTGTCATGGAGAAGATCCAGGCAACGCAGGTACTCGTTCTCCTCGCCGATCGCCCGGGCGGCGCGGGCGAGAGCACCGACACTGCGCAGGAATCCGCGGTTGGGCTCATGGTGCCACGGCACCGGGCCAAACCCCTTCCATCCGTGCCGACGCAGCTGGTCAAGCCCACGGTGGTAGCCGGTGCGGGCATAGCCATACGCCTCGATCACGCGACGGATGTCGGCTTTTTCGCCGGTCAATCCCGCCGCGTCGAGAGCGGCTTCGGCCAGGTACGCCCAGGCGATTGAGGCGGTCGGTGCCGCCGCGGCGACCTCGGCCGGGTCGGCACCGTTGAGTAGGTCCGATTCGGCCTCGTCGTCGCCGGTGAGCAGCACCGGTTGCGGACCAAGCAGATCTCCGAAAGACGTCATCGCTCTATTCAAGCATCGACCAGCACGCCCGCACACCGGTTGATTCTGGCGGGGTACCCCGGCGCGGGCGCCGCGAAGTGAGGCCGCGTCCACCCGATGACTCCGCATAAAGAGTCCGGCTACCGCGCCCGGATGCTGCCACCCCGCTCGATTCGCTAGGGTGAATGGCGCGATCGGTCGTGTCACGGCTCCACCAGGCCGCATGGCGCGATGTGTCCGGGTGTCGACAGTCAGAGAGCGGGTGAGCGGCAATGCCCCAGTCCAACGACCGAAGGTCAACCGTCACCAAGGCATTTTCAGTAGCGCGAAAGTTTGTCGGCGAACGTCGCGAATATGTGGTCGCACGCGCGTCAGCACGATTGCTGCGGTCATCGCAG
>JASGFW010000170.1:0-5896 GCA_047605305.1 Gordonia sp. (in: high G+C Gram-positive bacteria) | reverse complement strand
CGTCGATCAACGGCGGAAGTTCCTTGGTAAGGAAGGTTTCCCACTTGTTGTTCTGCAGTACCGGATCGGATGTGCGCCAATCCGTGTAATACGACGCGGTTCCACCGATGGGTAGCACCACATTGACGGGTTTATCGGCCATGAATTTCACGACATCGGTCTGTATCGTCCAACCGCTTTGTGTGTAGCCGGTGTACACGCCGCCGTCGATACCGTCGAGCAAGTACAGCGTCGGCGCCGGCCGTGACCGATTGCGTGGCAACAAAACTGTGACACCGATCTGCTTGCGCATCGCCGGCGAGTACACCCGCACCAGCGCCCGAGTGGGCGTTTGCATCGACACCCGCTCGATGCGCGCGCCGTCGGCGGCCACCGGCGCAGGAATACCCCGCGGGGCCGCCGACACGGGCGCACCCACACCGAAAGTTCCCCACAGCATCGTCACCGCAACGATGACCGTCGCCCACCTGCGCACCAATTCCCCTCAAACTCCCGTCGAATTACGCAACTGCGTCATGCGGGGCCCGAAAACTGTCAGGGCGCTATTCACGCCGTCGACTCGGCGAAACGGGACAACGCCAACAGACGCGACGTCGCACGCAGATACTTTTTACGGTAACCACCGTTGACCATTTCCTCGGTGAAGATCTCGTCCAACTTTCCGCCAGACACCGTCACCGGGATATCCGCATCGTAGAGGCGGTCGGCGAGCACCACGATGCGCAAGGCAACCGACTGATCGGCCGCCGGATGCACCCCGCTGATACACACCAGCGAAATACCCTCCACCAATGCCTTGTACTTGGACGGATGCAATTTGCTCAGGTGAGTACACAGGGAATCGAAATCGTCGAGTGTGGCGCCCTCGGTCGATTCGGCCAGCGCGATCAGCTGGGCATCGGATTTCGGTTCCGGTGCCGGCGGTAGATCGCGGTGCCGGTAATCGGGCCCGTCGACCCGTATCGTCTCGAATACCTCCGACAGTTTCCGGATCTCACGTAAGAAATCCTGCGCCGCGAAGCGGCCCTCACCGAGCTGGCCGGGCAATGTATTCGACGTGGCAACGATCGATACGCCGTGCGCGGCGAGTTCGGTGAGCAGCCGGGAGGTCAGCATCGTGTCCCCCGGATCGTCGAGTTCGAATTCGTCGATGCACAGCACGCTATGCCCCGACAACCGCTCCACGGCCTGCGCGAAGCCCAGTGCGCCGACCAGGTGAGTGACCTCGACGAAGGTGGCGAATGATTTCGGCGCCGGCATCGCGTGGTAGATCGACGCCAGCAGGTGTGTCTTACCCACGCCGAAACCGCCGTCGAGATACAGCCCGATACCCGTCTGCGGCTTATTGCGGGAAAAGAGCCCCTTCTTGCCGGTCCGAACCTTGCGCGCACGTTCCACGAAATTGCGGGCCGCGGCCACCGCCTGCGACTGCGTAGGCTGATTCGGGTCAGGGATGTAGCTGTCGAAACTGACGTGATCGAAGGTCGGCGGCGGCACCATCTCATCGATCAATGCGTCGGGAGAGACGACCGGGCTGCGGTCGGCGAGTCTGGCCACCATAGGGCGAGCCTAATCACAGCACTCCGGAGGACGAGATGCTCTACATACAGAAAGCGACTCAGGTCACATTCTCTGCGGACCACGAGATCGAGTATCTGGCAGGCCTATACGCATACCCGGATGCCCCGGACCGCCCCTGGGTGCGGGCGAATATGGTCACCACCCTCGACGGCGCCACCGCGGTCGAGGGCACCTCCGGGGGCCTTGGCGGGCCCGGTGACAAAACGGTGTTCCGGGTGCTGCGCGGGTTGGCCGACGTCGTGCTGGTCGGTGCGCGCACCGCCCTCACCGAGGACTACCGACAACCCGCACCCGACGCGCAGTTCGGCCCCCGGCGCACCGCGAACGGTCAGGCACCGGCTCCCGCACTGGCACTGGTATCCCGGTCGCTCGCACTGGACCTGCGCTACGGCCCCCTCACCCACCGCGACACCACCGTGCTGACGTGTCGCTCCGCCGACCCGCAGCGCCGCAGACAACTCACCGCCCTGGGCGCGCGGGTCGTCGACTGCGGCGCGGACACCGTTGATCCGGCCGAGGTCATCGCATATTTCGCGCGGATCGGGCAGCGGCGCGTGCTCTGCGAGGGCGGCCCGAGGCTACTCGGTTCGGTCATCGCCGCCGACGTCCTCGACGAACTGTGCCTGACGATCAGCCCGAATGTCGCCGCGGGTGACGCCGCGCGCATCGCCCACACCGGCGACGACGGGCGGCTTCACGGATTACGCGCGGCACATATCCTCACCGACGACGACGGCTTCATCTTCAGCCGCTGGACGCGTTGACTACGCTCGCCCTCATGCGATCAGCGTGTCGCGGACGACGAACGTCCGACTGGGTCCGCCGCAACCGGGTCCGCCCCAACCGGACCTCGACGCTCACCGTCGTCGTGGCGCTGGCTGCGGTGTTTATCGCGTCGGCGTGCGCGGTCGGCCCCGATATCGGTCCCGGGCTGGTACCCGCGGGTACGGGGGGCGGCGATTCGCCCGCGCCGACGAGTTCGTCCGTGCAGATCCCCGCGTTAGAAACTCCCCGCACCGACGTGCGGTGGTCGCCATGCGGTGCACAACTCTCCGCAACCTATGCCACGACCGTGCCCGCCGGCGTCACCATCGAATGCGGGCGACTGGACTCACCGATCGATCCCGACCGCCCCGACACCACCGTCTCCATCGCGCTCACCCGCGCCCGGCTGGCCACCACCCCCGCGGACGCCGCACCGCTGGTGCTGACCTCAGGCTCCGACATGCCCTCCGCGCGGGCCCTGCTGCTACTCGCCGCCGGGCCGGGACGCACGCTGCTTGCGCAGCATCCCGTCGTCTCCGCCGATCGCCGCGGAATCCCGCGCAGCGGCCCCGTGGATTGTCTCGCCGCCGACGACCGGATCGCCATCGCCAACAACGGACTGACCACCACCACGACCAGCACGGCGGCCCGGATCGGCAGGCTCGCCGAAGCGGCCGCGTCGGCCGCCGACAGTTGCGCCGAAACCCTCTCCCCCAATCAGCTCCACTTCGGTATTTCCGCTGCCGCCTCCGATCTGGAAACACTCCGCAAAAAGTGGAATGTGGCGCGGCTGGGGCTCATCGGCATCGGCGAAGGTTCCGACGTGGTGCTGGCCTACACCGCCGGGTACGGCGGCCGCTCGGGACGCATCATCCTCGATACCCCGACACCGTTCGGCGCCAATGCCCGAGATTCCGGCGCCGCCAAAGCATCGGGCGTGCAGGCGGCGTTGCATACCTTCGCCCAGCGCTGCGCCGCGCAGGCGGCATGCCCATTCGGCACCAACGGAGAGCAAGTCATGGCGAGGGTGCTCGCCAAGGGTCGGGCGCAGACGCTTGGCGGCGGACTCTCCGATACCGCCGTGCTCGCCGCGATCACCACCGGGCTGGCGCTGGCCCCCTCTACCCCGACCGCGCTCACCACGCTCGCCGGCGCCATCACCGCCGCCGACCGCGGTGCGACCAGTGCGCTGGCCTCCTACGCCGATACGGCCGTGGCGCTACGGCTATCGGATGGGCAGATCGTGGCCGGCTGTAACGACGTCACCGGGCCGATCGGACAAAACGAGATCAGTGGGCTCGCCGACACCTGGGGTAAACAGAATCCGCTCACCGGCCTCAACAGCGCATTAGATCTGGTGCGCTGCAACGGGTGGGCGTCCATCCCGCCGGTCAACCCACCCAATTCCTTCCCGGTGCCGCCTCTGATCCTCAACGGCGCGGGCGATCCGATCAACGGCGGAACCGGGGCGGACACGCTCACCGCATTGTTCGCGAAAGCATCCACCGAGCCGGTGCGCGTCGAATGGGACGGACTGGGATATTCGGTACTCGCCCGCAGCTCATGCGCCGCCGATACCGTCGCCGCCTACATTCGGTCCGCGCCGTTGGCCGGCCCATCCGAACGCGGCTGCCCGGCCTGACACCCATCCGCTGCCGACACCCACCCACTGGCGAGAGCCGCCGCTGGGATCTACACCGCCACATCCACCCGGCCGGATCCGCGTAAGGACACCCCGGGGGTTCTGCTCAAGCTATCCACGCGCGCGTAGTACGGTTCGCGAGTGGCGACACTCGACAAGTATCTCTACCCACGGATCACGGTGGCGCAGATCATCCCGATGATGCTCTGGCCACTGAGCATCATGACCGTGGTGCACCGCTCACTGATCCTCGCGGTGAACGGCGACCGCACCGACGATTTCGCGCCCGTCTACCAGGCCGCGCTGCACTTCCTCAACGGCCAGCCGGTCTATAACGAGAATCTCGACACCGTCGACCCGCACTACCTTTATCCGCCGTCTGGCACATTGCTGATGGCGCCCCTCGCCGGCATCGACCCGCTGCATTCACGGTGGCTGTTCATCGCGGTAAGCATCGTCGCCCTCTTCGTCTGCGGCTATCTGCTGACCCTGCTCTTCGGATTCTCGGCCCGCTCATGGGTGTTCCCGACGATCATGTTCTTCTTCTTCAGCACCGAGACCGTCGCCCACACATTGATCTTCACCAATTTCAATTCCTTTGTGCTGCTGGGAATGTTGGCGTTTATGCTGGCGATGATCCGCCGGCAGGATTGGTGGGCGGGCATTCCCATCGGCCTGACATTGGCGATCAAACCCGTCCTGGCGCCGCTACTGTTACTACCTCTACTCAACCGGCAGTGGCGGATACTGGTGACCGCGATCGGCGTACCGGTGGCGCTCACGGCAGCGGCCTGGCCGCTCTCTAAAGACCCGCAGGCATTCGTCTCGCGGACCCTCCCGTACCTCTTTGAGGCACGTAACTACTACAACAGTTCCATCGCCGGTAACGGCGCCTACTTCGGCGTCGCACCGTGGCTGGTGGTGCTGCTGCGTATCGCATTCACCCTGATGGCGGCCTTCGGGTTGTGGTTCCTCTACCGCTACTACCGCACCACTAATGAACTACTCTGGCTGACCACGTCGTCGGGCGTGCTGTTGGGCACCACCTTCCTCGTCGGCGCGCTCGGCCAGGGCTACTACTCGATGCTGCTGTTCCCACTGCTAATGACGGTGCTACTGCCCGGCTCGGCCGTGCGCAACTGGCCCGCCTGGCTCGGTGTCTACGGGTGTATGACCTTCGACTCGTTCTACTCCACCAGATGGAAATCCTTCGGCTGGATGCTGGAGTACAACAAGGTGACGTGGGGGTGGTCGCTGCTGATGATCGCCGTCTTCTGCTCGCTGCTGTTCCGCTACCTCGACATCCGGCGGGCGGCGGCAATCGGGACCGATGAGCCCGATCCGGCCGCCGAGGTGACGGCACACCCGGCCACGTCGGCGACGTAACGGCGCATATCCCCCCGGGTTCAGTCGACCCACCCGCCGACGCCGCACGCACCTGCTGCTGGCACACTGCCCATCCCGCTCGTACCGTGGGTGTCATGACTTCTGCTACCCCCACCGACGGCGCCCCCGGCGATCTGGCGAATCTGACCGACGACGAATGGCGGCAGCGGCTGACTCCGGCCGAATACCGGGTGCTGCGCGCAGCGGGCACCGAGGCCCCCTTCGTCGGCGAATACACCGACACGAAAACAGTCGGCGTGTATCACTGCCGTGCCTGCGGTGCCGAACTGTTCCGCAGCGAGCAGAAATTCGATTCGCACTGCGGCTGGCCGTCGTTTTTCTCGCCACTCGCCGGTGACGCGATCATCGAACGCTCCGACACCTCACTGGGCATGCGTCGCACCGAGGTGCTGTGCGCCAACTGCGGCAGTCACCTGGGACATGTGTTCGCCGGCGAAGGCTACGACACTCCCACCGACCTGAGGTATTGCATCAACTCGATCAGCCTCACCCTCGAACCCG
>JASGFW010000169.1:0-5897 GCA_047605305.1 Gordonia sp. (in: high G+C Gram-positive bacteria) | reverse complement strand
CCGTCGTGATCAGGGCCGTCGTCATAGCTGGTCGCACGGCTCGCCAGGCGGCCACGAACCCAGTCCATGGTGCTCGCATGGCACGATGGTTCCTCGTGGCAACTCTCTGGGCGATCAGCGATCTGCATGTCGCGCATCGCGGTAACGAGCACATCGTCGACCAGATTCGACCCGACGATCCCGACGACTGGCTCATCGTCGCCGGCGACGTTTCCGAACGCACCGATGACATCGCCGACACGCTGCGCCGGTTGAAGGCGAAATTCCGCACCGTGGTGTGGGTTCCGGGAAACCATGAGCTCTACACCACCGCCAAGGACCCGCTGCAGGTGTTCGGCGTTGCCCGCTACGACTATTTGGTGCAGATCTGTCGTGACCTCGGCGTGGTGACACCAGAGGACATCTATCCGCTTTTCGACGCGGGTGACGGCTCGCCGCCCGTGCGTGTGGTGCCGATGTTTTTGCTCTACGACTACACCTTCCGGCCCGCGGGCACATCCACCGCCCTGGCCGCACTCGCGTTGGCCCGGGAACGCAATGTGGTTGCCACCGACGAATTTCTGTTGTCCCCGGAGCCGTATCCGACGCGCGATGCATGGGGGCGCGCCCGCATCGAGTCCACCCGGGCGCGGCTGGACGCGCTCGATCGGGCCGAACCCACGATTCTGATCAATCATTGGCCGCTGCGCCGCGAACCCACCGATGCGTTGATGTATCCGGAGTTCGCGCTGTGGTGCGGTAGCGAACTGACCGCCGATTGGCACACCAGGTTCAATGCCGCCTGCTGTGTCTACGGGCACCTGCACATCCCGCGTACCACCTGGTATGACGACGTCCGCTTCGAGGAGGTGTCGGTGGGGTATCCGAGGGAATGGCAACGGCGTGGCCTACCGGAACCGTTGCTGCGCCAGATCGCCCCCGATCCGGGAATCTCGTCGCGGGACCTACCCGAGCACGGCGCACGATTTCACCTACCACCCGACTATGCCCAGCGGGCGCGCGAACTCGCCGACCGCGTCGCACGGCGCCGTGCCGAACGCGGCGAATCAGCGGGCGATACCGCGAAAGGGGATGCCCAGTGATCGAGGAACTGTTGCCGAGCGGAGTGGCCTCGGCGGAATCCTTCGGTGATCCGCCGGGTCTCGTGGCGTTGCCGGCCGAAGAATCGCTGATCGCACGGGCGGTGGAGAAACGTCGTCGTGAGTTCATCACCGCACGCCACTGCGCGCGTCAGGCGTTGTCGGTGCTCGGCATTGAGCCGGTGCCGATCATGCGCGGCGACAAGGGGATGCCGCTGTGGCCTGACCAGATCGTCGGTAGCCTCACCCACTGTGACGGCTACCGGGCGGCAATCGTCGCCTACGCGATGGGAGTTCGATCCTTGGGCATCGACGCCGAACCGCACGACGCATTACCCGACGGCGTGCTCGAACACACCAGCATCGACGCCGAACGCGCGGTGCTCGCGACGCGGCCGTCCGGACTGCACTGGGATCGAATATTGTTCTGCGCCAAAGAAGCGACATATAAGGCGTGGTTCCCGCTGACTGGCCGCTGGCTGGGCTTTGAAGATGCCCACATCACCTTCGAGCAGACCGGCGAGAACACCGGGACCTTCCGGTCGAGAATCCTGATCGATCCCGCGGCGATCGACGGTGGCGCGCCGGTCATCGGATTCGACGGCCGCTGGCTCGTCGATCGTGGGCTGATCACTACGACAATCGTGGTGAGCTGACTATGGCCGACGCATCGATCGACAACGCCGGACTTGTCATCGTGGACAAGGACGAGGGAATCACCAGCCACGACGCGGTGGCCCGGTGCCGCAAACTCTTCCACACCCGGCGCGTCGGGCATGCGGGAACGCTCGACCCGATGGCGACCGGAGTGCTCGTCATCGGGATTGAACGCGCCACCAAACTCCTCGGGCTGCTCTCGCTGACGACGAAGTCCTACACCGCGACGATCCGGTTGGGTGCGGCCACCGACACCGACGACAGGATGGGCGAGGTGATCTCGCGTGCCGATGCGTCCGCGGTCACCGACACCGCGATCGACCGGGCCGTGACCGGACTCACCGGTGATATCGAGCAGATCCCCGCGCGTGTCAGTGCGATCAAGGTCGACGGCAGGCGGGCGCATGTGCTGGCGCGGACGGGTGCCGATTTCGATTTGTCACCGCGTCCGGTCACGGTGTCGCGCTTCGATATTCATCAGCGCCGCACCGTCGGAGAATTCATCGATCTTGAGGTGAGTGTCGACTGTTCTACCGGCACCTACATTCGGTCACTCGCGCGTGATCTCGGTGCGCAACTCGGTGTCGGCGGGCATCTCACCGCGTTGCGGCGCACCGCCGTTGGGCCGTTTCGTCTCGAACACGCACGTTCCCTGGCCGCATTGTCCGAACACCCGGAATTGAGTCTGACGATCGACGAGGCCGCACTGATCTCGTTTCCGCGCCGCGATATTGACGACGAGGAAGCCGAATCCATCAGTCAGGGAAGGTGGTTGACGCCGATCGGCCTGGCAGGTGTTTACGCTGTGGTCGATCCGTCCGGCCGGGCTATCGCACTGGTGCGGGAGAAGGGGCGTCGGGCCAGTTCGGTGATGGTGGTGCGGCCGGCCACCCTGCGCTGACACACCCGTCGGCCATACACACCACTTTTGCGCATACACACCACCTCGCACCCGGTGTTTCTGCGTAAAAGTGGTGTCTTTGTGCCCAGGGTGAGGTGGGGTCGGCGGATTAATCGTCGTGGACGAGGAAGATCGCCCGCGCGGCGATATCGCCCAGATCGATCGGATCGGCGTCGTCGACGGAGATGGAGATGGTTCCGGCGAATGGCCGGTGTTCGATGACCTTCACCACGCAGTCCAGCGCCACGCCGAGTTGATCGAAGTAGCGCAGCATTTCGGGATCGGTATCGGAGATTCGAGCCACCCGGGCGCTGCTGCCGGCGTCGAGATCGCCGAGCGAGAAGGCGTCGGGGGCGGGTACCGAACCGTCGAGCGCGGGAATGGGATCGCCATGCGGGTCCCGGTCGGGGTGGCCGAGTTTCGCGTCCAGTCTCGACATGAGCCGGTCAGAAACGGCGTGTTCGAGCACCTCGGCCTCGTCATGCACCTCGTCCCAGCTATAACCGAGTTCGCGGACCAGGAACGTTTCGAGCAGACGATGCCGACGCACCATCAGGATGGCCGCGGCCCGGCCGTCGTCGGTGAGGCTGACCGCGCCGTAGCGGGCATGGGACACCAAACCCTGGTCGGCGAGTTTGCGGATCGATTCGGATGCCGTTGATGGCGATACGCCCATCTTGTCGGCGAGCATCTTGGTGGTGACCTTCACCTCGGCCCATTCCTGACTGGTCCAGATCACCTTGAGATAGTCCTGGGTAACTGCCGAGAGGTCCGCTACGGGTACGTCGGAGATGGGTACGCCCGCGATAGGTACGTCCGCTACGGACGCGGCACGTTCGGCGCCGGCGTCGATCGAGGAAGCGGTCGCGCGGGACGAGGTCATACTTCGAGCTTAGCGTCGCCGCAGACGAGCTTCGACATTCCCGCGTGTGTTCACCCGCAGGCCCATCCTCGTTCATCAGGGCCACCACGATCGGGTGGGCTCGGTGGTTTGTAGCCCGCGACCATCGTAGGCTGGTGCGCGTGTTGCGTTGGCGAGGGCTCGAGGACGTACCCGCGGACTGGGGTAGGTGTGTGGTCACGATCGGCGTCTTCGACGGGGTCCACCGCGGTCATACCCAGCTGATCCACGCTGCCACCACGGCCGCGGCGAAGCGAGGTATCCCGTCGGTGTTGATGACGTTCGATCCGCATCCTGCCGAGGTGGTGCGTTCGGGTACCCACCCCGCGCAACTGACCACGCTCACCCGTCGCGCCGAACTTGCCGAGGAATTGGGCATCGACGTGTTTTGTGTGATGCCGTTCACTGCGGAACTCGCGTCACGGTCACCGAAGGACTTCGCACATAACGTTCTGGTGGAGAGCTTGCACGCGGCCGATGTGGTGGTCGGTGCCAATTTCCGGTTCGGCCGGAAGGCCGCAGGGGATGTCGCCAAGCTGACCGAATTGGGGCAGCGATTCGGATTCGAGGTCCAGGCCATCTCGCTGTTCGGTGAACACGCGGTGACCTACTCGTCCACCTACATCCGTTCGTGCGTGGCCGCTGGCGATGTGGAACGGGCCTCGGCCGCACTCGGGCGGCCCCACCGGGTTGAGGGGGTGGTGGTTCGCGGAGATGGTCGTGGGCGTGAACTCGGTTATCCCACAGCGAATGTCGCGCCTCCGATGTATGCGGCCATTCCTGCTGACGGGGTGTACGCGGCGTGGTTCACGGTGTTGGGCGCCGGGCCTGTCGTTGGTCAGGTGGAGCCAGGGGAGAGCTATCAGGCCGCCGTATCGGTGGGCACCAACCCGACCTTTTCCGGGCGTACGCGCACCGTGGAGGCGTTCGTTCTCGACGCCAGCGCCGACCTGTACGGGCAGCACGTCGCGGTGGATTTCGTTGAGCGTATCCGGGGTATGGAGAAGTTCAACGGCATCGATGACCTCTTGACGGCGATGGCCGGTGACGTGGAGAAGACCCGCGTCATCCTCGGTTCCCCCGATCGGTGACATGCCTGGCCGGTGACATACCTGGCCGGTGACATGCCTGGCCCGGCGATTTTGCGGGCCGGGATTTGGGCGGGAGGCATCGTCGCTGGTAGATTGACCGCTCGGCATTGCTGCAGTCCGCGGTGGCATGCCCATCACGGTTACCCGTCAACGGGTGAGCGTGATTCTCAAATTTGTCGCGGCACCGAAGACTACAGGAGTATCTCCATGGCATTGACTGCCGCTGAGAAGAAGACCATTCTGACCGAATACGGCCTCCACGAGACCGACACCGGTTCCCCCGAGGCTCAGGTTGCGCTGCTGACCAAGCGGATCAGCGACCTCACCGAGCACCTCAAGAAGCACAAGCATGATCACCACAGCCGTCGTGGCCTGCTGCTGCTGGTCGGCCGTCGCCGTCGGCTGCTCAAGTACGTCGCCAAGGTCGATATCGAGCGTTACCGCTCGCTGATCGAGCGTCTCGGCCTACGCCGCTGACACCGCGCCCGCATACAGTGGGCGAGCTAACTGCCAAACCGGCCATCTCCCCGTTACGGGAGGTGGCCGGTTTCGCGTTCCGCGTGCCCGGCTCGGCGTTGTCGGGATAAATGGGTGCGCGATGTTAAACTGACTGACGGAACGTTGCCGCGAGTTGCGCGCTGGACGTGACGACCGAGCCAGATCGGTCCTCGGTAGTGGCCGCCGGAGCACCTCAATGAATGGGGTTTCCGGCCGCTTCGATCGAAGGCCGTCTGAGCAATCACGGGTCGCAGGTGTTGCCTGCCCGTGTGTCCGCGCCGATTCTCTCACCGTTCCGGACCGGCCACCCCCCGGTGCGCCCCATCGGAGTACGTCGTGACGGCGGATCTGATGAGGCTGCCGTCACAGCGGGGTCGTCGGCCCATATCCGCATATCCAGGTGTTCTGACGCAGGAATGCCACCATCACGGTCACCATACGGGTGACCGGTACGAAGGGATCTACACCCCACATGACAGATGTGACCACCTCCGACGTCGTCGCAGACAACGATGATTTCGACGACGCGATCACCGAGGCCACTGCCGTTATCGACAATGGCAGCTTCGGTACCCGCACCATCCGGTTCGAGACCGGGCGCCTGGCCCTGCAGGCCGCCGGCTCGGTAACCGCCTACCTCGATGACGAGACCATGCTGCTGTCGACGACGGCGGCATCGAAGTATCCGAAGGAACATTTCGATTTCTTCCCGCTGACCGTCGACGTCGAGGAGCGCATGTACGCCGCGGGCCGCATCCCCGGCTCGTTCT
>JASGFW010000168.1:0-5937 GCA_047605305.1 Gordonia sp. (in: high G+C Gram-positive bacteria) | reverse complement strand
CCCCCCCCCCCCCCCCCCCGCCCCCCCCCCGGGCCCGGCCCCCCCCCGCGTCCGGGTAGGCTGGCCACGGTTGCGAAAACGCATTTCCGAAGGAGGCCGGCGTGACGACGCGACGCGCACCCACCCTCGCCGACGTCGCTGCGGCGGCGGGAGTCTCGCTGGCGACGGCATCACGGGCCCTCAACGGCAGCGACCGGGTAGTACGCGCAGAGCTCGCCGACCGGGTAGGCGCCGCAGCGCAACGCCTGGGCTACATGCCAAATGCGCAGGCGCAAGCAGTGGTCCGCGGCAGTAATGACGCTATCGGCCTGTTGGTTAATGACATCGCAGATCCTTATTTCTCGGCTATCGCGGCAGGACTCGCACAAGCCGCCGAGGAACAAAACCTACTGGTGATGCTCTGTAATACCGGTGGCCGTCCCGAGCGTGAACTTGAGTTCCTCACGCAATTGCGTAGACAGCGCGGCCGGGCGATCGTGCTCGCTGGCAGTCGTACCGCCGATCGTCGGCACCAGGCGGCGGTCTCCGCCGCGCTAACCTCATACCTCCAGGCGGGTGGGCGGGTTGCCGCGATCAGTCAGGCGCGTCTGCCGGTCGATACTATCGTGATCGATAACCGTAGTGGTGCAAGGGAACTCGCAGCAGAACTGGTGGTACGCGGGTACCGTAGCGCCGCTGTACTGGATGGCCCGGATAGTCACCTGACGGCGCGCGACCGCCGATTGGGCTTTCAGGAGGGCTGGCGCGCCGCCGGCCTCGACGAGCCCATCCGCTATCGGGCCGAATTCACCAGGGACGGAGGGTATTCGGCGATGGCGGCGCTGCTCGATTCGGGACCGCCGCCGGAATGCGTATTCGCGGTGAATGACATCATGGCGATGGGTGCACTTACGGCGTGCCGGGAGCACGGCCTGCGGGTACCCGGCGACGTGGCGCTCGCGGGCTTCGACGATATCGGCACCCTTCGCGACGTGGTACCGGCGCTCACTACTGTGCGCCTCCCGCTGGAGGATATCGGCGCCGCGGCAGTCGCTCTTGCTCTCGACGGGGAGAATTCGGCGACTCCCCGCCGTCGCCGGATTCGCGGTGAAGTGGTGTTGCGCGAATCCACCCCGGTGCCGCGGGGGCTGATCCGCCGCACGGACACGTAGCCGCACGGGCATATGGATAGTGGACCTTCTTGTGCGGAGACCGCGCGAGCCGGACTATGCGATCGGCAACCGCTCCTTAATAATGCAGTAGCCGACCAGCCCCAGCGCCATCACTCCGGCGGCGGTGAATACACCCGCTGCCCACGATCCGGTGGCATCGCGCAGCACACCGGATACGACGGGACTCGCGACGGCGCCGATTTCCGCAACCAGGTTAAATAGACCGAACGCCGACCCGCGGTAGCGTGCTGGAACGAGGTCGCCGAGTATGCCGTGCACGATCGGCTGTAATGCGTTGAAAAATAAGCCGGAGACGAACAGAATCAGTCCCAGCAGTACGAGTGACGGACTGCCAGCCGCCACTGACAATCCGAATGCGAAGGCCAATACTGTGTGGGTCGCAGCGCATACGATCGCCAGAGGTTTTCGGCCGTGCCCGCGCCGTACCCGCCGGGCGGCCAGCCAGCCGCCTACGGGGAAGCCGATGATGCCGGCACCCGCACTGAAGGCCGCTGTCAGGCCCGCCGAGACGAGGCTAGAGTGTGCAGACTCTTTGACGATCTGCACGGACCAGAAACTGAAGAACCATAGATTCCACATGACCGCGATGAAGGACAGGTAGACGATCCACAGGTTACGGTTCAGCAGTTGGCGTCCGTCGCCGATAGCCCGGATCGACCGCACCACGTAGCCGATCACCAGCATGGCCAGCGCGCCGATAGCGAGGGTGGTCAGCCAGTCTGGCCAGCGGAGACGCTCGGCGATCACGAACAGCACGAAGATTACGGCTGCCATGGGTGCCGACCACGCGATGAGGCTCCCGAGCGGTGCGAGTAGGTGTAAGGGGCGGTCTCCGCGCGCCCGGAAGTAGGCCCAGGTCGTACCGGCGACGATCAGCGATGCTGCGCCGAGTACCCACAGCGGGACGCGCCATGCGTCGCTGCCCAGGCCACCACCCCATTCGATGAGATATGGCGTGGCCAGGAGTCCTACCGTCATACCGATCGCCAGCCCAGCGAGGACCACGCCGAGGCCCAGCTCTCGCCGCGTCGAAGGTGTGTGATTAATGATCATCGTGCGGTCGTTGGAGTAGAAGACGCCTTCTCCCAGTCCGGTTAGGACCCGTGCTGCGACGAAGGCGATCAGGCCTGTCACCAGACCGGAGGTGATGGTCAGCAAGCCGGCCCAGATCAGTGAGAGCACGAGCATCTCGCGGTGGCCGTAACGGTCGCCGAGTCGGCCGCCCACATATTGCGTGAGCATGTATCCGGTGAAGAAGATGGAACCGACCAAGCCCCCGAGAGCTGCGGGGTTGTGTGCGTCTCCGATGAATCCGGTCTTGTTCGCAATCATCCAGGACACCACGGGGCCGGTGACGGTGCGGTCGGCGTAGCTGACCACCCAACCGAGCGCGAGAAATAACCACAGGGCGTGGTAGTCGCCCGTGAACATGGGTCGGGTAGTGAAGCGTGGGCCAGGCTTCGGCGGGGTGACGACTCGTGGTGAGATGGCGAGCTCCGGTGGGGTGGCGACGGGGAGGTGTGCGCTGTCGGCCATGTCGATCCTGTCTGCTCGGGTGCTCCGGAGATAACCGGATAGCGCTTTCCACAATGCTCCAGAGGGGGTCACGGTCAATATCAAATGTGGTGCTTGCCAATAACACTCATGTTCCGCTACTTTATCGGAAAGCGCTTTCCATGAACGGAGTAGAACATGACTCAGCGCAGTATCGGCATCATCATGAACGGCGTCACCGGGCGGATGGGCTACCGTCAGCATCTGGTGCGATCAATCCTGGCGATCCGCGCCGCGGGCGGTGTCGAGTTGTCCGACGGCACTCGTGTGCAGGTTGATCCGATCCTGGTGGGCCGCAACGCCGAAAAGCTCGCATCCATCGCCGTTACGCACGGCGTGCAGCGGTGGACCACCGACCTGGCGGAGGCGCTCGCCGGACCGGACGAGATCTACTTCGATTCGCAGTTGACCACCGTGCGCGAGCCCTCGATCCTGCAGGCGATTGCGGCGGGTAAGCACATTTATACCGAGAAACCCATTGCGGACGACGTGGCCGGGTCGGTACGTCTCGCCGAAGCCGCCGCCGCGGCGGGCGTGAAGACCGGCGTCGTACACGACAAGCTGTATCTGCCGGGGCTGCTCAAGCTCAAGCGTCTGATCGATAGTGGCTTCTTTGGCCGAATAATCTCGGTGCGCGGTGAATTCGGCTATTGGGTGCATGAAGGCGACCTGCAGGCTGCTCAACGTCCCAGCTGGAACTATCGCACACAGGACGGCGGCGGCATGGTCACTGACATGTTCCCGCACTGGAATTACGTGCTGGAGAATCTGTTCGGCCGGGTGAAGTCGGTCAGCGCCACCGTCGTCACCCACATCCCGCAACGCTGGGATGAGGCGGGGGAACCCTACGCAGCCACCGCGGACGATGCCGCGTACGCCACCTTTGAACTTGACGGCGGGATCGTCGCCCAGATCAACTCGTCCTGGGCCACGCGCGTGCATCGCGACGAGCTGGTTGAGTTCCACGTTGACGGTACGCACGGCAGTGCCGTGGCCGGTCTCCATCGCTGCGTGGCGCAACACCGCACCCAGACGCCGAAACCGGTGTGGAACCCAGATTTGGTCGAATCCACCCGGTTTCGTGAGCAGTGGTTCGACGTGCCGGATAACCAGCAGTTCGACAACGGCTTCAAGGTCCAGTGGGAGCAGTTCATCCGTTACGTCCACGGCGGCGGTGATCATCCGTATGATTTCCTCTCGGGCGTGCGCGGTGTCCGCCTGGCCGAGGCCGGGCTTGCGTCGTCGGCATCGGGCCGCCGAATCGCGTTGTCAGAGGACCAATTCGAGCTTGTATCCGATACCACGCTCACCCAGGTGGCGGCACGGTGACCACCGCACATGCCAGTGCGCTGCGGCTGCCCGCAGCCGACGGTGCGCTCGCCGCTTACGAGCCCGGGCCCGCCCGCGAATGGGCGCGGCCGGTAGCGCGGATCACCTCGCGGATCGCGTATGCGGCGGCACATGTCGTGCCACGGGTGACCGGTGCGAATGTCCCTGGTGCGCCCGCCGAGATCGACTGGGATGCCACACTTGGCTACCGCCATCGCATCTGGGAGTACGGACTGGGGGTGGCCGAGGCGATGGACACCGCCCAGCGCGGCATGGGCGTGGGATGGGAGCAGGCGGCCGAACTGATCCGCCGCTGCGCAGCCGAGGCGCGCTCGGTGGGTGGGCGGATCGCTGCCGGTGCCGGCACCGACCAGCTGGACCTCACGACGCTGCCCCAGGGGGCCGCGGGTCTGCGGGCCGTCACCGATGCCTACCGTCGCCAAATCGAGGTCGTAGCGGGCGCCGGCGCGAAAGTAATCGTGATGGCGTCGCGCGCCCTCGCGCAGGTGGCGCGCTCCGCCGACGATTACGCCCAGGTGTACGGCAGCCTATTGCAGGAGGCGCATGAGCCGGTGATCCTGCATTGGTTGGGCACCGTGTTCGATCCGTCGCTCGCCGGATATTGGGGCAGCGACGATATCGACCGAGCCACTGGGACTTTCCGCGATGTGATCGGCGCCCACGCCGCCGCCGTCGACGGTGTCAAGGTCTCGCTCCTGGACGCCACGCACGAGATCGCGCTCCGCCGCGCGCTGCCTGCGGGGGTCAAACTCTACACCGGTGACGACTTCAACTATCCGGAGTTAATCACCGGTGATGCCCAAGGTTTTTCGCATGCGTTGCTGGGGATATTCGCGGCAATCTATCCCACCGCATCGGTGGCGCTGCAGGCCCTCGACGCTGGCGAGCCCTCACAGGCGCGGCAACTACTCGACGGCACTAGGGAACTGGGCCGGCTGATCTTTGAGGCGCCCACCTACCACTACAAGACGGGTATCGCATTCTTGTCGTGGCTCAACGGTTTTCAACCGGGGTTCACCATGGTCGGCGGCCTGCACGGTGCCCGCTCGGTGGTGCATCTATCGCAGGTGTTCCAGCTGGCGGATCAGGCCGGCCTCCTCGTCGACCCCGACGGTGCCGCGCGTCGCATGCGCGCCTATCTCATCACGGCAGGAGTACCGCAGTGACCGATTGCAGCAGGCTCTCTCTCAATCAGGCCACCACCAAGTACTGGACCCTGCGCGAGGCCGTCGACGGTGCCGCGCGCGCCGGGCTGCCCGCGATCGGATTATGGCGTGACCGTGTAGATGAGATTGGTGTCGAACAGGCCGCGAAGCTCACTCGCGATGCGGGACTGCGGGTTTCATCCCTGTGCCGTGGCGGATTTCTCACCGCCGCCGATCCAGACGGAATCGCCGCATCCCTCGCCGACAATCGCACGGCCATCGCGCAGGCGGCCATCCTGGGCACCGATACGCTGATCATGGTAGTCGGCGGACTCCCGCCCGGCGATAAGGATATCGCCGGCGCCCGCGCCCGCGTAGCCGACCGGATCGGGGAGTTGGTGCCGTTTGCCCGCGAACATGGTGTGCGGCTTGTACTGGAGCCGCTGCACCCCATGTACTGTGCCGATCGCGCGGTGCTGTCAACCCTGGAACAGGCGCTAGAGCTGGCCGCACCGCATCCGGCCGATGCCGTGGCCGTGGTCGTCGACACCTTCCACGTCTTCTGGGATCCGAACCTTGTCCGCGATGTCGCCCGCGCCGGGGCCCAGGGTCGGATCGCGGCCTATCAGGTGTGTGATTTCAACCTGCCGATCGCAGCCGATGCGTTGCTGTCCCGCGGATTAATGGGTGATGGCGTGATCGATTTCGGATCGATC
>JASGFW010000167.1:0-6221 GCA_047605305.1 Gordonia sp. (in: high G+C Gram-positive bacteria) | reverse complement strand
GCCGTGTCGAGGATTTCCGCCGGTCCGCCGACTACCCGGCCGGTGTGGGTGCGTCGCACCGTGGCCGCCGCGACAATCCGCCACGGGTCGAGCGGGCCGTAGGGTGCGTCGCTGCTGAATGCGACGGTGACCCCCGCGTCGAGTAACGAACCGCATCGGTAGAGGTCGGGGTGATCGCGGGGTTCGGCGCCGTCGAGGAAGTCGTCGCCGCGGTCGGAGATGAATCCGGGCTGGGTGATCACGGCGATTTGACGGTCGGCCAGTGTGGCGGCGGCAGCGGCGGGCAGCACGGCGCCGTGTTCGATCCGGTCTCCCCGACGCACGCCCGCGACGTCGAATGCCGCGGTGAGCAGAGCAAATGCGATCCGGCTGACGCAGTGCACCGCGACCGCCCGGCCCGCGGCGTGGGCTGTGCGGATGCGTTCGACGACCTCGTCGAGGGTGGGTAGCGGGGCGTCTGCGATGACGATCTTGTACGGGCCCACGGTGATTCGTGGATGATCGACACGATCCCCGAGCCCCACGCCGAGGAGGTGCACACGTCCGTGGATATCCGAATTATCAACCGCCGAAACAATATTGCTGATGGCGGTGTGGTCAAGTTCGGGTGTGGCATCGGTCATCTCGATGATTCCCAGTTGCCGCAGCCGAGCGCCGACGTCGTGTAGTGACGGTGGTGTGGGCCCCGGCAACCGGGAACGGAGCCAGTCATCGGCACGCCATATTCGGCCGGTCGCACGGCCGACTTCGTCGCGTTCGATGCCTGGATGCGCGGCGTCCTGCAGTCCCGTCGCCGCGATGGCAGCGCTGTTGAACATCCACATAGCGCCGCTGCGGTGGGCGATCCGCAGCGGCCGGGTGGAGTCGATCGCATCTAGTCGTGCGCGGGTCAGTTCCCCGGCTACCGTTTCCACATAGCCGATGCCGCGTATCCACCCGGTCGAATCGGGGCGGGCGGAGCGCAGCGCCATGCGTAGACCGTGGGCATCGTGCACCGCCGGGGGGCCGCATTGCACCGACGTCGCGGTGACCGCGAGTGCATGCAGGTGCAGGTGATGGTCGGTGAAGCCGGGCAGTACCGCGTTGCCGGCGGCGTCGAGGATATCGGCGCCGATGCGGTTCACGCGGGGCCCGATAGCGGTGATCACCGACTGACCCGGTCGGGTCGGCTCGATCCGAATCTGTTGGGACATCCCCGTGCCGAGATCCGCGTCGACGACGACGAGACCTCTTCGCATGACCCGTATCCTACGGGGATATCAGCCGTATTCTACGGGGATATGCCATCGCAGGGGATGCGCAGCGCGCCATCGATTCACGCGTGAGCTTGAGGTGCAGGAGGGACGATGACGGTGGAGGAGTGGGCCCGCTCCGGGCTCGCCGACCTGACCGGATACCCCGACGCCGCCCCCGACCTGTCACGCGCCCGGGTGCTCGACCGGGCGTCGGCAACGCTCGCGCGGTTCATCGCATTGGTGACGACGGCGGTTCCGGCCGCCGTCGCGCGCGGATTCGAGTCTTGCGACGTCGCCGATTTTCTCAGCGGTCGTGCGGGGCTGGTCGGATTGCGTCGCGGTGGCCGCGTATCTGCGGGGGGTGCCACCCGGCTCGTGAATGCCGCCGACGGGATTCTCGCATTGTCGCTGGCACGCGACGCCGACCGGGAGCTGGTGCCGGCGCTGCTGTGGCGCGACGGTCCAGCTGCCGGTGTGGTGGGCGCAGACGTTCGCAGTGGTGATGTGTGGGCTGCGGTCGAGGCGGCGGCCCCCGCGTGGCGCGCCGCGGATCTGGTGGCACGGGCACGGCTGCTCGGTCTACCGGCCGCTCTGTTAGGGGAGGCGAGGCCGCGGCTGGCCGTGTGTCGGCCACGGGGGGCCCGGCGTGAGCGGCCGGCGTATGCGGGGTTGCTCGTGGCCGATCTCTCCGCGCTCTGGGCGGGGCCGCTGTGCGGACAGCTGCTTCACCGTGCGGGCGCAACGGTGGTGAAGGTGGAGTCGCCGCACCGGCCGGACGGCACACGGGCCGGGAACCGGGACTTTTTCGATTGGATGAATGGCGGAAAGCTTTCCTATCGAACAGAATTCGATAATTCCTCCGGCGGGTTGCGGGAACTGCTGGAGACTGCCGACGTGGTGATCGAGGCATCGCGACCCCGTGCGCTCGCGCGGTTGGGCTTGGCCGCCGACCAACTGTCGGCGCCGGCGGGGCAGGTCTGGGTGCGGATCACCGCGCACGGCAGCGATCCTGAGTCGGCGGACTGGGTCGGCTTCGGCGATGATGCGGCGGTCGCCGGCGGGTTGGTGGCGCACACCGCGCGCGGTCCGGTGTTCTGCGGCGACGCGCTGGCCGACCCACTCACGGGGCTGGAGGCGGCGCGTGCGGTTGCCGAGGCAATCGCCGATGGTGGCGGCGTCGAGATCGATATCGCGCTATCGGGGGTTGCCGCGGCATATGCCGCCGACGGCGTCGTCGAAGCGCCCGAGGTCGCGCCGCCGGTGAGCGCACCGAGGGTCCCGTTGATCGGTGCGCACGCTCATGACCTCGGCGCCGACAATGTGGTGGTGAACAGGCTGGTTGCCCAGCGGCTGCGGCGGTGAGTTGGCGGAGCCAACTTATATGTCGCCGGATATGACCGTCCGGCCACAGCGACCGCCGACTTTGGCATTGCGGAATCGATCGCGCAGTTGAGTTTTGCGCGCTCTGTTGAATGAGTGACTGACCTGCGGTGGCACTCCCCGGTTTGGTGGTGGAGCGGCCGTGAGCCAACGAGACCAAAAACACACTTATCGGACATACCTGGCGCACGGAAGAACTCGCAGGCTACGCATTGACATAGATGCCTCCGCCGATCCTGACTTAGGCGGACATATGCACGTTGCCCTCAAAAGTATTGCCCAACAACGCCGAGTTCCAGTCGATGAGCAACTGTTAACACTATGTCAATAGTCTAGCTCATAGATGTTAATTTCTTGCGCTGCGGTTGTGCAATGAACATACCAGCCATAGCCTCCTAATAATTAATCCGTACACGGAGGACCGGGTCGATGACAGAACTCGTGGAGCTTGTCGGGACTAGCGAGCAGCAACCGGTTTGGGGCGATCATCCAGCTCTCTTTGGGGTGCTCGAACGGTTGTGACGCGGTGTCTAGTTTGATTTCGATAAGCCATTTTTGAATCTGAGATCACGAGTCGTTATACAGGCTGCGTATCTGTTCGCTTGATAATTCATGATGGTAGGTAGCATCCCAACCACATCTGCGTAAGAGTTTTTTCTTTATATAATTCCCAGTCATCGGAGGGAAGCTGTGGGAACGGAATCTGGATACGCTGGCAGCGATGCTAGTGGTGAGGTGCGGAAATGGTTGTGTCTCCCGGTTATTCTAACGGGTCCATTTCTTTCGCTGTTTGATCAGTTCTGCGTCAATTTGGCCGCACCAAGTATCCGATCGTCATTCGATCTGTCTCCATTCCTGTTCCAAGCTGTGGTCGGTGGGTACGGCCTCACCTTTGGCCTATTGTTGATGACCGGAGGACAACTGGGTGACGGATATGGAAAGAAGCGCCTTTACCAGATTGGGTTGATCGCATTTGCAGGAACCTCGCTACTATGTGGCGTCTCTTGGAATGGCTTGGTTCTGGTGATTGCTCGGCTTCTCCAGGGAGCATCAGCGGCACTACTGCAGCCACAAGTTCTCGCGCTAGTGCGTGTTCAGTTTTCTGAGCATGAAAGGCCCCGTGCACTTTCGTGGTACGGGGTCTCGATGAGCCTAGGAATGGTATTTGGGCAAATTCTTGGCGGAGCACTACCTAGCGTGAATATTCTTGGTGTAGGTTGGCGGGCAGTCTTCTTTATTGCGATACCGATAGCAGTGTCCTCTGGTATATTTTGCAATTATTTGATTGACGACGATACCCAACATGGTACCGCCGATAGGGAAAAAGTAGATTTACTTGGAACGGGTTGGTTGGGAACTTCTCTCGCGCTCGTGTTATCTGCGTTATCACTGATTCGCAGAGTTAATACTTTTACCGTATTCATTCCTTTAATCGTTTCTGGCCTGTTATTTTTAGCGGGATTTATTTACTTCGAATTCAAGCGCTCCCGGAAATTTCACCCAACACTGGTTCCGTTGTCTCTGTTCCGAAACCGATATTTTACTCTTGGGATTTGTGCAAATTTCACATTATATGTCGCGAGCGTTCCGTTTTTTGTGCTATTGGGATTATATTTCCAAAATGGAAGAGGGATGCCGCCTTCTGTTAGCGGCATCTGTTTCGTCCCAGTGGCTATTTCAATTGCTATTGGTTCTCGTCTTGGTTTGCCGATCAGTAGACGCCTCGGGCAGAGCGTAACTCTCATTTTGGCGGGTTTTTTCACGCTCGTAGGCTTGACCGTGGCGCTAATTGTCCTGTTACAGGAACAGCGTTCTCGTTCGCATGTTTCTATCATCTGGATAATTGTTGGAATTGCTATATTTGGACTTGGTAATGGAACAAGTATTCCTTTGATTACGGGCATTGTGCTGGGGCGGATACCTGCCACAATGGCGGGGATCGGCTCGGCTGTGCTGACATCTGCGCAACAGATCGCGGCCGCTTGTGGAGTGGCAATCATGGGAGTCGCACTCTTTGAAAATGTTGGGGATGTACTCCACTATGCTAGTGGCATGAGCGTTCTCTGCGTGTTTGCAATTTTTTCCCTGATATGCATTGTTGCGCTGACCAGAATTTCGGGGACCGCTACTGCTCGGTGAGGAATTTTTTCTAGGTGAGTCCCAGATAATTCGGATAAAAGTACTGGCAGGTCCCCGATAGCCGGACCCCGTTCACCGGGGACATGCCAGTACTGTGGATATGACCATTACGTTCATTTTGCAGGGCGGCGGTCATTGTTTCAGAGAATTATCTGTGTTGTGACGTTTGAATACTATTCATGCATTTCCCGCAGGCATGCAAGTAGCGACATAACTGACTCGGCAGAGTGTTCATGTTTCATGGCGTGATTCAGTATCGTTTCCTGTAGTTGTAGTACAAGGGGGTGTAGTCGATCGTGTTCACGGCGTCCGGCGGGTGTCAATGATAACAACGACCTGCGCCGATCCAAGGTGTCGCGATCCTTTGAAACTAGTCCTATACGTTCGAGACGGTTGAGAGTTTGACTAAGGGTCGATCGATCGATTTGTGCGGCACGTCCGATTTGTGTCTGATCCAATTTATCTATGTTGTTAGCTAGTATGTTCAGTATGGCGAATTGGATAGATGTTATTTCGCCATCTACAATTTCCTGCCAAAGTGAATTGTGAGAGTGGTATGCGGCTCTCAATAGGTGCCCCGGCATTGTCTCGAGTTCGTATCTTTCGGCTGGGGTTGGCGTTGCCTGAGTGGATGAACTGGCAGATTTGTCCATGTATACTAAGTTCAGCTGTTTTTCTGGAATGTCAAATGATTTAGCAATCATTGCCATTGCGAGACGGCCTGATTCTTCGATGGGTTGCTGTTCCGTTATTGGCAAGGAATTGGCTAAAGCCTCACCTTTTACGTTCGGTGAACTGGATACGTGAAAGTAAACGGTGATGCGCTCGATCCTGTGTGGGATGTTTTCCAACTTGGGCATTAGTTGATCATTCCTTTCGTGTGCCTTGCCAGAATTTTGATATAGGAAAATATATTACAGGCCGAGCTTGGCGCTGATGTTGTCCATGTGGGATGGGGACGCCGGGGTTGTGGACGATGTTGCCATCGCGCGGGGGAGGGGGTCGCGGGTGTTGATGCCGGCGGATGCTGGCCCGAGGATGACTTCACGGGCGTTGTGCGCTTGAGTAGGGTTGTCGTAAAGCGGTTCGAGTTGTGGCGTAGCGGTGGAGCGTGTTCGGAACTCTGATTGGATATGCGGCTTCGGGTCTGCGCTTGCCCTCCGGGCTTCGTGTAAGGGTGATCTCGGTGAATCGGGGGAACTAGGCCATCTTGGCGGGGACACCTGGGTCCAGAGGGCCCGATCCCTGTGCTGCGGTTGGTTCCTCGGTGGGGTGGATGTCATGCGGTGACGACCACTGGGCGAAGTCGCATGCCTGTGGCTTGACGGAACGGGTTCGATTCGAGGTTTGTCCGCCTGAAGGTATGCGAGGTTGTGTGCGTCACTCGCGTGACGACCGTGTGGGCAACGCTCCTGCCGCCGGGTCACAACTGCCTAACGACCTCTCGCTACGTTTGAAGTGATCCCC
>JASGFW010000166.1:0-6230 GCA_047605305.1 Gordonia sp. (in: high G+C Gram-positive bacteria) | reverse complement strand
CGCCCGCCGCTGGTTCTTGCCGACGAGCCGACCGCCGGCCTCGATCCCGACACCACAGCGTCGATTCTCGCGCTGCTGAAAGACCTTCGGGAGGAACTACACCTGGCGATCATCATCATCACGCACGAAATGGACGTCGTGCGTGCGGCCGCGACCGATGTCGCACGACTCGATCGTGGTGTGATTGTCGAACAGGGAGGGCTCACCGATCTCCTGCACGACCCCGAATCCGAACTCGGGCGACAACTCCTGCGCCCGAGCGAGTTTCTCGACTACGACGGACCCGGTGAGCTGTGGTCGGTGGCCTACGTGGCACCGAACGTGTCACCTAATTGGCTGGTGTCCGCCAGTAGGTCACTTGCCGGGGGAGGGGATGTCGGCATCCTCTCGGCGTCGATTGAGACGGTCGGCGCCGTCCCCGTCGGCCGCGCAACGCTCATCCTCGATGGCGTTGACGGGCAGGCATTCCGCGAACGACTACAGCATGAGGGGATCCACGCCGAGCGGATCGATACCGCGCCGATTCGGAAGGACGTGGCGTGAGCGCCCTGGCGGACGGCGACACCCACAACGCGACGACTCCATGGGGAGAGGTGGCGTCGCTGGTGCTTCCCGCTTACTGGGAGACATGGCAGATGTTGATTGTGGTGGCCGTGACGGTTCTGGTCGTTGGGTCCGTGTTGGGTGTTCTCTTGCACAACTTCTCACCCGATGGTCTGTTCCCGGCGCGTGTTCCCGCAGCGGTACTGGGGACCGTTGTCAACGTCGGCCGTTCGCTGCCGTTCATTGTGCTGATGGCCTCTATCATTCCGTTCACACGATTGTTGGTCGGTACCGCCATCGGTATTCCCGCAGCGGTCGTCCCGATGTCGATCGCCGCGATTCCCTTTTTTGCCCGCATGACTCAACAGGCATTGCGCACGGTCGATCCTGATGTCATCGATCTCGGTATCGTCTCCGGCTCCACCACGTGGCAGATCATCCGCAAGGTTCAGTTTGCCGAGGTGCTGCCAACGGTGGTGGGCGCGACCACGATCACCCTGGTTGCGCTCATCGAGTTTTCGACAATCGCGGGCACCATGGGTGCCGGAGGTATCGGATACATGGCTGTCAATTACGGCTATAACCGCTTCGACCCGCACGTGATGATCGCGTGCGTCGTGATCCTCATTCTCACCATTCAGGCAGTGCAGTTCCTTGGTGATCGATTGGCGCAGCGCCTGAGTAAATAAACCCTCCACTCACTAAAAGATAAGGAACTGGCAATGAGCGATGTAACATCACAGTCCGGCCCGACCATCGAAGTACGCAAGAGACGAAAGTGGCCGTTTCTGGCTGGCGGAGGCGTCATTATCGTCGCCATCGTGGTGGTGGCGACGGTACTGATAGTTGGGCGGAATTCCGACGATTCTCCGTTCAAAGCCAACGACGTGACGGTGCTGACGGCCTTTGCGGGCGGACCAGAGGAAGCCACGATCAAATATGTCGCAAAAAATATCGCGTCCGACTACGGTATTACGATCAAAACTAAGGCGGTACCAGACGCCAACACCCTATGGTATGGAACGCAGGACGGCGATGTGGCCGGGGCGGTTTTCACCACGAAGACCTACTACCAATCAGGTGTTGCCGCTAAGCACTATCAGGTAGAACTCTCCGCGCCGCTCTTTAGCCTCGACTTTGGAACGTGGTCAGACAAATACACATCATGGGATCAAATACCCGATGGAGCGACGATCGGTTTGCGTGATGACCCGGCGACAACAAGCGCGGGTTTGGTGTCCCTTGCCGCCCAAGGCCATATCGGGGTTGCGCAGAAACCCGTGGGACAGACGACCATTGCCGACGTGACAGACAATCCGCATCACTACACGTTCAAGTTGTTGCCCGCGAACGCCAACGTTGCGACCTACCTTCCGGACGTCGCCGCAATCCAAATCTGGATTACCGATTTCGCCAACTTTGGCGTGCCGATCTCCAAGCTCATCGAGCGCACTCCGACCGGAGACACTGGAGTGGAGTATCTCCTGATCAGTTCGAAGTTCAAGAACGATCCGACCATCCAGAATCTGGTAAAGGCATTTTCCGATCCGCGAGTCGCGAAGTGGATTGCTACCACCGATGATGCCGCGGTCAAGACGAGTACGAGCGCGGTGAAGAACTAACGGGAGTGGCGTCGGCGACATCGATGGCGATTCCCCGGTGGCATTATGTGAGTTTGCGATGATCCCATGATCGCACCCGAGTCGGTATCAACCGCACCGCAACTCGCTTGTGCATCATCTGATCGACGAGCGGACGCACTTCCTCGCTGTAAGGGCCGGTATAGCGCTCCCACACACTGATACCCACCTGCAGACATGTGTCCGGGTCGTCGAAGATCTCGGCGCTTCCTTCGAAGGCAACTCCGCGAAGGGTGTCATAGGTATCGCCATCCTCGATGAGCACCGAACACCGCCGATTGCGCCGCAGATTGACCGCTTTTTGCGATTTGGTTTTGGTCTCGAACCAGATTTCGCCATCGATGACTCCGTACCACATGGCGACCAGATGGATACTGCCGTCGGGCCCGGTGGTAGCGAGTGTCGCAGTGCGACTGCGAGCAACGTATTCCGCGATTTCCGACTCCGACATAGTGATGTGACGTCGCTGATTGGCTCCCATGTGTCGAAGCTAACGCACTAGCCGATCTTGGGCGGGCATTCAGCCGTGGACGCCGGCCGCGAGCCTCTTGTGGATGGCGTCTGCGGCGGCAACCAGATCCGCGGCCCAGCGCGCGCCTGGGCGACGGCCCATTCGGTCGATCGGGCCCGACACTGAAATGGCCGCAACTACATCGCCGGTGCCATCGCGGACCGGTGCGGACACGCTCGCCACCCCGGATGCGCGTTCACCGGCGCTTTGGGCCCAGCCGCGGCGTCGGATCTCATGCAGTGCCCGTTCGGTGAACACGCTGTCGTGTAACAGGGCACGTTGGGTCGCTGGCTCGGCCCAGGCCAATAGGACCTTGGCGGCTGAACCCGCATTCATGGGCAGGCGGGTGCCCACCGGCACTGTATCCCGCAGTCCGGTGGGCGGTTCCACCGCCGCGATGCAAATGCGTTCAGAACCTTCGCGGCGGTAGATCTGGACCGATTCCCCGGTGATCTCGCGTAGTCGGGGCAGCACCATCAGTGCCGCTTCGCGTACCGGATCGTGCGCGGCCGCGGCGAGTTCGCCGAGCGCCGGCCCTGGCTGCCAGCGTCCGGCCGAGTTGCGGGTCAGCAAGCGATGGGTTTCGAGTCCAACGGCGAGTCGATGTGCCGTCGCACGCGGCAGATTCGTACGTGCGCAGAGTTCGGAGAGATTCGCCGGAGCCTGCGCGATAGCCCGCAACACGGTCACCGACTTATCGAGAACGCCAATTCCGCTCACCGCATCCGATGCGCTATCCTTTCCCATAGGACGATACTAACCGTCCAGATACTGAGATGCACGCGTAGGTGCGACGAATTCCGGTTCGCGCATACCGCGCGTCGAGTTCCGTGAGCCAGAGTGAGTGCAGCCATGACCAACAGCCCAGCCAAGCCGCGTACTCTCGCCGAGAAGGTCTGGAGCGACCATGTGGTCGTTCGCGGCGACGCCAACGGGGGAGACGACCCCGACTTGATCTATATCGACCTCCACCTCGTGCACGAGGTGACCAGCCCGCAGGCATTCGAGGGTCTGCGGCTGGCGGGGCGTCCGGTTCGCCGAACCGATCTGACGATCGCCACCGAAGACCACAATGTGCCGACCATTAATACCAACCTGCTGATCGCGGATCCGGTCTCGCGCACGCAGGTTGATACGTTGCGTGCCAACTGTGCCGAATTCGGTGTCCGCCTGCATCCGATGGGAGATAAGGAGCAGGGCATCGTCCACGTCGTTGGCCCGCAGCTCGGGCTCACCCAACCCGGCATGACCGTCGTGTGCGGCGATAGCCACACCTCCACCCATGGTGCGTTCGGCGCGCTGGCCATGGGAATCGGTACCTCCGAGGTCGAGCATGTGCTTGCCACCCAGACGTTGTCGCTACGTCCGTTCAAGACGATGGCGATCACCGTGGAGGGCGAATTACCGCCGGGGGTGTCCAGTAAGGACCTCATCCTCGCCGTCATTGCGAAGATCGGCACCGGCGGCGGGCAGGGTTATGTCCTGGAATATCGCGGCAGCGCCATCGAGAAACTCTCGATGGAGGCGCGAATGACCATCTGCAACATGTCGATCGAGGCCGGTGCGCGTGCCGGGATGATCGCCCCCGACGAGATCACCTTCGAATTCCTCAAGGGCCGCCCGCATGCGCCCACTGGCGCCGACTGGGATGCCGCCGTCGAATACTGGAAGTCGTTACGCACCGATGACGACGCCGAATTCGATGCGGAGGTACACATCGACGCGACGCAGCTGAGTCCCTTCGTCACGTGGGGTACCAATCCCGGCCAGGGCGCGCCGCTTTCATCGGCGGTGCCCGATCCGGCCGATTTCGGCGACGAGAACGTGTCGGCTGCGGCGGCAAAAGCACTGCAATACATGGATCTCACCCCCGGCACTCCGCTGCGTGACATCGGGGTGGACACGGTGTTCGTCGGCTCGTGCACCAACGGCCGGATCGAGGATCTGCGTGCGGTAGCCGACATCCTCAAGGGCCGCAACGTCGCCGACGGTGTCCGAATGTTGGTGGTGCCCGGCTCAATGCGGGTACGTGAACAAGCCGACGAAGAAGGTCTGGGTGAGATCTTCGTCGCGGCCGGAGCCGAATGGCGTCAGGCCGGATGCTCGATGTGCCTTGGCATGAACCCTGATCAGCTCGCCCCCGGCGAACGTTGCGCGTCGACGTCTAACCGCAACTTCGAAGGCAGACAAGGCAAGGGTGGTCGCACCCATCTGGTGTCACCGGTGGTGGCCGCGGCGACCGCGATTCGAGGCAGGCTCTCCTCGCCCGCTGATCTCTGACCCGACACGTCGTATCGCATAAGTAAGGCAAACGATCACCATGAAACCATTCATTACTCACACAGGTATCGGCGTTCCGCTGCGGCGCAGCAACGTCGACACCGATCAGATCATTCCGGCGGTCTACCTCAAGCGGGTCACCAGAACCGGCTTTGAGGACGGGTTATTCGCCGGATGGCGCACCGATCCCGAGTTCATCCTCAATGTCGAACCATGGAGTCGTGGCTCGGTTCTGGTGGCCGGACCGGATTTTGGTACCGGGTCGTCGCGTGAGCATGCGGTGTGGGCACTGTCCGACTTTGGGTTTCGGGTCGTTATCTCGTCCCGATTCGCCGACATCTTCCGCGGCAACGCGGGTAAGGCCGGGTTGGTCGCCGCACAGGTGGAGCAACCCGATGTCGAACTGCTCTGGAAGCGGCTCGAGGAGCAGCCCGGTCTTGAATTGACTGTCAGCATCGCCGACAAAATCGTCACGGCGGGAGACCTCGTGGTGCCGTTGACAATTGATGACTACACGAGATGGCGTCTGATGGAAGGTCTTGACGACATCGGGCTCACATTGCGGCAGGTAGAGGCAATTTCTGAGTACGAGTCCACACGTCCGGCGTGGAAGCCGAGAACGCTGCCGTACTGATGATCTCGGCCGTCGCATCGTCAATTGGGCCGCTGCCGTAGGCGTTGCGAGCCCGGCATAATTGCGCAACACGCTTAGTAATTGGCGTGGAAGATGGACGTTTACGAATTCGACGTTTACCGTGTGGGGATAGCTGGCCTCGTAGGAAGGCCAGAACAGCTTGCGGAGGTTATCCAATGAACAAGGCAGAGCTCATTGATGAGCTGACAAAGAAGCTCGACGCGGATCGCAAGACAGCGACTGCGGCAGTTGAGCTCGTCGTGGACACGATTGTCCGCGCGGTCCACAAGGGTGAGAGCGTCACCATCACTGGCTTCGGTGTATTCGAGAAGCGCCGCCGCGCACCGCGCGTCGCCCGCAACCCGCGCACCGGCGAGACCGTCAAGGTGCGGGCCACCTCGGTGCCCGCGTTCCGTCCGGGCGCGCAGTTCAAGGCCGTCGTCGCGGGCAAGCAGAAGCTTGCTGCCACCGGCCCGGCCGTCAAGCGCGGCAGCGGAGCAACCGCACCGGCTAAGAAGGCCGCTCCCGCCAAGAAGGCTGCACCGGCAAAGACGGTGGCAACCAAGGCCGCACCGGCTAAGAAGGCCGCTCCCGCCAAGAAGGCTGCACCGGCAAAGACGGT
>JASGFW010000165.1:0-6306 GCA_047605305.1 Gordonia sp. (in: high G+C Gram-positive bacteria) | reverse complement strand
ACTATGGATCCATGACCGCAACGCTCGTCGCCAAGGATCTCGCCGGGGGATATGGCAACCGCACCCTATTCGATCATCTCGACCTCACTGTTGCGCCGGGCGATGTGATCGGTGTGGTCGGCGCGAATGGGGCGGGGAAGACGACACTATTACGGGTGCTCGCAGGTGATCTGGCACCGCTGGCGGGATCGGTGAGTCGCGCGCCCGCGGATGCGTTCGTCGGGTGGTTGCCGCAGGAACACGAGCGGATACCCGGTGAAACCGTGGGGCATTACGTTGCCCGTCGGACGGGGTGTGCCGCAGCGACGCGGGCGATGGATACCGCTGCCGCAGCACTGTCTGATCCGGCTGCGGTCACCGGAACTGAGGACCCAGCCGATGTGTACGCCGCGGCGCTTGACCATTGGCTGGCCACCGGCGCCGCCGACCTTGATGAGCGGCTGCCGGCGGTGCTGGCCGATCTCGGGCTGGATTTGGGTGCCGGCGCACCCGCCGACGCGTTGATGTCGGATCTCTCGGGTGGTCAGGCGGCGCGGGTCGGCCTTGCGACGCTGCTCTGTTCGCGGTTCGATATCGCGTTGCTCGACGAGCCGACGAATGATCTGGACTTGGCCGGTTTGGGTCGTCTGGAAGAGGTTATCGGCGGGTTGCGCAGCGGCGTCGTGCTGGTCAGTCATGATCGGGAGTTCTTGGCGCGCAGCGTAACCCGAGTGCTTGAGTTGGATCTTGCGCAGCACACCAACACGGTGTTCGGCGGCGGCTACGAAAGCTATCTGGAGGAGCGTGAGGTCGCCCGGCGGCACCGGCGTGAGGAGTATGAGGAGTTCGCGGAGAAGAAGGCCGATCTGGTGGCTCGCGCCCGCACACAACGCGAATGGTCGAGCCAAGGTGTGCGCAACGCGATCCGCAAAGCCCCCGACAATGACAAGATTCGTCGTCGCGCGGCATCTGAGTCCAGTGAGAAGCAGGCGCAGAAGGTTCGGCAGATGGAGAGTCGGATCGCGCGGCTGGAGGAGGTGGCCGAACCCCGCAAGGAGTGGGTGCTGGAATTCAGCATCGGGTCGGCGCCGCGGTCGAGTTCGGTGGTTGCGACGCTCAACGCCGCGGTGGTGCGTCGCGGCGATTTCACGCTGGGGCCGGTGTCATTACAGGTCAACGCCGGAGACCGGATCGGTATCGTCGGCCCCAATGGTGCCGGCAAGTCGACATTACTCGGTCTGCTGCTCGGGCGTATCGCACCAGATGAAGGCGCTGCGCACTTGGGCGCCAGTGTCGCGATCGGCGAAATAGACCAGGCGCGAGCGCAATTCGCGGACTCGACGCCGCTCGCTGACCGGTTCGAGGAATTGGTGCCAGACTTCTCCACCGCTGAGGTGCGCACCCTGCTGGCAAAGTTCGGATTACGAGCCGACCACGTGGATCGTCCGGTCGCTGACCTTTCACCAGGCGAACGCACCCGGGCGGCACTGGCATTGCTTCAGGCGCGGGGCGTCAACGTGCTTGTCCTCGATGAACCGACCAACCATCTCGACTTGCCCGCGATCGAACAACTTGAATCGGCATTGCGGTCATACGACGGCGCGGTCCTTCTCGTTACCCATGACCGTCGGATGCTCGACAATGTGGAGACCGACCGCCGGTGGCGGGTCAGCGCGGGTCGGGTTATCGAGGAGTGAAGGTAGTCAGATGCCGTCGCCGTGGATGGACGGTGGGGTAGCCGTCTGTCATGGGTCGGTTCGAGGGAACCCGACTTATATGTGGGTGATCTCTCCGAGGTCTTCGCCAGTGAAGTACCGGGAATGCGTACGCTGAAGACTCTGCAACGACTTGCTGATCAGGGCCGCGATCTCAACATTGCTGTCGGTGCGTTCGCGCTCACGATGGAGTCGGAACTCCATCGCACTGCGATTGTCATCGAACTGCCAGACGCGCCGAGCGCGGGTGCGGCGGTTGAACTCAATCACGAATCCTGGCATTCATGTCACCGTCCTCTGTCTGCGCCTCGTCATCGAGAATACGCTGAATGTGCTCGAGTCCATCGATATATTTACGTAGCTGGGTCGCTGCACGGTTTTTGAGGTGAGCAACCTTCGACCGAGCGTTCTCCTGGTGCTGCTTCAACGCTTGGAAATCTTCCGTTGACATTGAGTGGCCAAGCTGAGCGATAGCGGCGTCAATCTTCCTATTCAAATGAGCAATCGCAGCTTCCGTCTCGAACATCTCCTGCTCTACCCGCTCGGCTTGTGCAAGTGATTCGGAGAGTCCCTGCATCTGTGCAATCGTCTCTCGGATAATCGTCGATCCGGTCGTGCTTCCGTATCGAATATGACGTCCGACCAGGTCGCCGAGGCGTTCGTAACTGTTGGCCCAGGCGCTCTGGCCCCGAGTTCGGATCTGCACCTCGACGCGACCAGCCGGTAAGCGCAACCACACATGCACCGCACGGTATCCGCTATGTGGATTAGTACGGATGTCCTTGATCTCGGCCCGCTCCACGCCGAAGAACTGACGGATTTCATCGGAAAGTGCTGTCTGGATGCCAAGGGGTGCGTCAATATCGATGCGGACTCCCGCGAGGTCCTGAACTTGGTTGAGGCGAAGGGGCTCACGGACGAGCTTCTCGCGCAATGTATCGATCGTTTTTGCTCGGGCTGTGATATCCATCTCGCCGCTATAGCTTTTCCAGGGCTCGTGGAGTCCGATGCGGAGAGCAATTTCGGCACAGAGGTCAGAGTGCCAGCTCATGACCTCTGGGTACGTGGGACAGTCGGACGGAACGTCGGTGTTGTCAACTATCGCATCGCCGAGTTTCGCCAGCTTCTTCCCGGACCAAGGAGGCTTTTGCTCGATGTCCACCGCTTGACTGTACTGACAGGCGTGGCCTCATTTCAGATCTATCCACAGCTCGGATCGGTCGCGTAGTGACTCAAGTATTCTGTCGGTGCGTCACCGCACGAGATCTTTGATTTCCAGATAGATCCGGGTCTGTGGTCGATTTCGCCGACCGTGGGTCGGGGACGATAGTGATGGTCCAGTCGTCGTGGTTGACGTTTGGGTCTACCGTGTCGAGGTAATCGCGTACTTGCTCGACTCCCTTGTCGAGGGTGGCGACTTGGGTGACGGCTTCACCGTCGATCCATAATTCCCATCCATGGGCCCATGTGTGGGCTGTGGCGGTGATGTGCATAGCCGAAGCTCCCGCGTAGCGATTTTGTTCCCGCGGCGTGGATTCGTTGCGCGGGAACGAAATCATAACGCGGGAGCGAAATCGAGGCGGACACGTGAGTGGGTCGTCACAACAATGTCGTGACGACCCACTCGCGCATGGCTTCTAGCAGTGTTGTTGAGCTGTCAGTGTGCGGCTTCGAATGCTTCGAGCACGCTCAGCGGGATGCGGCCGCGGTCGCTGACGTCGTATCCGTTCCTGGTCGCCCATGCGCGGATGGCCTGGGTCTGTTCTTTGCTGCGGGTACCGCCGGTGATCACGGTGCGCTTGGTGGCGCGGACTCCGCTTAAACGAGAGGCGTCGATATATTTTGCGAGTGCCTCGCGGAATTGCTGGGCATGCTTCGATGAGGTGTCAAACTCGTAGCTCTTGCCATCGAGACTCCAGCGTACGGTCTCGTAATTGTCGAGAACCTTGCCGTCGATATCGTCGATGACCTGGATGATTTCTTTCTTGGCCACGAAGCCCTCCCGTGCCTCTTGTAGTGCACCTGTTTTTCTTAAACAGGTGTGCCTAACCAGACGGCGACCGCACATACGGCTATCCGTCTAATACTTGCGAGATGGTGTCCCCTCCCCACCATTATTTATACACGCCCACGGGAAAGTTGCGTAATGGGACCGCGTGGTTTCGCATCGAAGATTCGGCATGTCGGTACGATTGAATAAACTGCCACTTCAATACAGTGATGGGGGGCTTATTGGGGGGTGCCCAATTCTAGCTAGGTGGTGCACCGGTCTGGTCGTTATCGGGAACCGTCGCTCCGGTACCAAGCGTGGGCACACGATTTTCTGTCGACGGACCTAATAGTGTTGCGGGTGCACGATCCCACGCGTTAATCGGCGCGTAACCTGTTGAGGTAAGCGAGAATCCGATTTGTGAGTGGGATTCAAGGCAAAAGGTTCCCACGGTCTGTACAAGGCACGAGAAGTGGCCGATCGAAATGGTCTCGCCGTAGTCGACGGCGACGCTGTTGTAGCGCACGGGATGCTCGTTTGAGCATCCGCCTCGCTGTGGTCCAGATGCCGTCAGCAGGATTATTTCGCCGGTCCAGGTGCACGAAGGCCGGGATCCGGGTTGGCTTCGTGTGCGCAACTGGCCGTTGTTGGCGCGGCAGGCAAGGGTGGGCTGATCATCGATCTCGGTCGAACAATTGACCGAATGATCGGGTGTGGAGAAGTGAAACCCGGAAGTGTCCTCCACTGATGATCGGGCAGACACCGAACCCCGGTGATATCGGGAATTGGCCGCGCGTGGTGCCATTCCGATCAGCCGGCCAATCGTCCAGCTCGGCAATGTGCTATCACCGTAGGCTGCCGTGCTATCGGCGACACTGGTCGTCGGAATTGTCGATTCAGTGGATAAGGCATCGGTCGGGGGCAGCACGATACTCGACGGATGGGTGTCGATGGTGAATCCGCACCCGGTAAATGCCGTAGCGGCGACCACAGTCATCAGGAACGTCGGGATCGGCAGCATTCGGTTTCTGCGTGAACCGTATTCTGGCACGTGTGTCGACCCCCAAGATTGCGCTGTTCTACGTCTTCGCTCCGTTGCCTGATCCGGAGGCCATACGGCTGTGGCAACAGGCTGTGTGTGAATCGCTCCATCTGCGGGGCAGAATCATCGTGTCACGACACGGAATCAACAGCACCGTCGGCGGAGACCTCCCACAGGTCAAACGCTACGTCAGGGCGACGCGTCAATATCTGCCATTTCGCAATGCCGACATAAAATGGTCCGAAGGTACCGGTACCGACTTTCCGCGTTTATCGGTGCGGGTACGTCCCGAAATCGTCACCTTCGGTGCTTCTGACGAATTGGAAGTCACCAGCGACGGCGTCGTCGGCGGCGGCCAACGGCTGACCCCCGAGGATCTGCACCGCCTGGTCGATGAGCGTGGCGACGAGGTGGTGTTCTTCGACGGACGCAATCGCGTCGAGGCTCAGATCGGCCGTTTTGCCGGTGCGCTCACCCCCGATGTCACCTCGACCAGAGATTTTCTGCCGCTGCTCGACAGCGGCGCATTCGATCACCTCAAGGACCGCCCGGTCGTCACTTACTGCACGGGCGGGGTGCGCTGCGAGGTGCTGAGCATGCTGATGCGGCATCGCGGTTTCACCGAGGTGTACCAGCTCGACGGCGGGATCGTCCGCTACGGAGAGCGTTTCGGTGACGGCGGGCTTTGGGAGGGATCGCTCTATGTGTTCGACAAGCGGATGTCGATCGACTTCTCCGACGAGGCTGCGGTGGTTGGCCGCTGTGCGGAGTGTGCGGCGCCGACGTCGAATATCGCGAACTATCCCGACTCGATGGGACGCGAACTCGCGGTGATCTGCCCAGAATGCCTCGCCGGAATCGCGGCGGAAGCATTGTGAGCCGTCCCTCGGTGCCGGTGGTGGTGCTTGCGGGTTTTCTCGGTGCCGGGAAAACGACCGTACTCAACCATTTACTGCGCACCGGGGGTGTTGGCGGTCGTGCGCGGCTCGGCGTGCTGGTCAACGATTTCGGAGCGGTGAACATTGACGCGATGCTCGTCGCGGGCCAGGCCGACGGCGCGGTGAGTCTGACCAATGGGTGTATGTGCTGCGCGGTGGATAGCGGGGGCCTCACCGCCGCGATCGGGGCGTTGCTGCGCCCGTCGTCCGGTATCGACGCGATAGTGATTGAGGCCAGCGGTATCGCCGAACCCAAGGCGCTCATCCGGATGATCGTGGGGGCGGCTGATGCGCGGATGCACTACGGCGGACTGGTTTACGTGGTCGATGCGGCACATTTCGGCGCCGTGCGTCGCACCCACCCGGAACTCGACGATCATCTGGCGATCGCGGATCTTGTCGTGCTCAACAAATGCGACCTGATCTCTGAACACGATCGGCATGTGCTGAAACAGGTTGTGGAGGAGATCAATTCAACAGCCCCATCGATTGAGGTGGTCGACGGGGCCGTCGATGCGCAGTTGTTGTTCGATCGTCTTGAGTATCCGGACTCCGACGAGGCGGGCCCACGCCAGCTCACGCTTGACGAACTGCTTGATGAAACGCAACACGCCAGTGATCAATGCAAGAACAATGATGGGC
>JASGFW010000164.1:0-6323 GCA_047605305.1 Gordonia sp. (in: high G+C Gram-positive bacteria) | reverse complement strand
GCCGTCGACGCCGCCGGGGCGTGTCGGGATCGGGGAGTGCTTGTCGGCTGCTTCCGTCCGCCGTCCGTGCCGCCGGGGACCTCGCGGCTGCGCCTCACCATGCGCGCCGACCTCGACGACGCAGCCATCGACCGCGCCGCCGACGTGATTGGCGCAGTGCTGGAGCTGGTTCCATGACGGGCAATACGACGGTGGGCAATACGAGCCCGGCCGGCCGCACCGTGGTGGTTACCGGAACATCCACCGACGTCGGAAAGACGGTGGTGACCGCAGCGCTCGCCGTGGCCGCACGCCGTGCCGGAGCCACCGTCGCGGTGTGCAAACCCGCGCAAACCGGCGTCCTGCCGGGTGAGCCGGGCGATCTTGCCGTCGTGGCGCGCCTCGCCGGGGAACTCGCCACCGCCGAATGTGCGCGCTTCCCAGAGCCATTGGCGCCGGAGACCGCTGCCGCGCGGGCCGGTCGGCCGCAGCTGCGGCGACCGCAGGTGGCGGCAGCGATCACCGATCTTTCCGCCGCGCATGACCTGACCCTGGTGGAGGGCGCCGGCGGCGTACTGGTGCGACTCGCACCTGATGTGACGATTATCGACATCGCGATCGACGTGAAGGCCGACGCGATCGTCGTGGTGCCCGCGGGGCTCGGCGCGCTCAACCACGCCGAATTGACCGTTGCCGCATTGCGAGCCAAGGGAATTGACCCAGTGGGGTTGGTAATCGGTTCCTGGCCGGCCGAACCCGACCTCGCGATGGCTTGCAACCGATCCGATCTGCCGCGGCTGACTGGCGTCCCCGTCATCGGGGAGATCCCGGCCGGCGCCGGTGCGCTGGCCCCGGCCGATTTTCGCCGGGCCGCTCCCACCTGGTTCGACGAGTCGCTTACCGACATCCTCGGCTTAACCTCACCGCACGGCACACTCTCCGAGCATCTTTCACCCTCGCAGCCACAACAAGGAGCGCACACATGACCCAGGCCCCCGTCTATCCGTCTGTTTCCGCCGGAGCCGATTACCATCGCGCCGATACCGATCGCACCAGCCCCGCTGATCCCGACGACATCCTCACCATCGCCCGTGAACGGGTGCTCGACCGCGGTGAGCCGCTTGATCAGGCGCAAGTACTTGAGGTACTGCGGCTACCCGACGAGCGCCTCACCGAGCTTCTGCAACTCGCCCATGATGTCCGGATGCGCTGGTGCGGTCCGGAAGTGGAGGTTGAGGGCATCATTTCGCTCAAGACCGGCGGCTGCCCCGAGGACTGCCATTTCTGTTCGCAGTCGGGTCTGTTCGCGTCGCCGGTGCGCAGCGCGTGGATCGACATCCCGTCGCTGGTCGAGGCGGCTAAACAGACGGCGAAGACCGGTGCGACGGAATTCTGCATCGTCGCCGCCGTCCGCGGACCCGACAAACGGCTGCTGTCGCAGGTGGCGGCCGGTATCGAGGCGATCCGCAACGAGGTCGATATCCAGATCGCCTGCAGCCTGGGCATGCTCACCGCCGAGCAGGTCGAGCAGCTGCGCGACATGGGCGTGCATCGCTATAACCACAACCTGGAAACCGCCCGCAGCTACTTTCCGAATGTGGTGACCACGCACACCTGGGAAGAACGTTGGGACACGCTGCGGATGGTGCGCGACGCCGGGATGGAGGTGTGCTGCGGAGGCATTCTCGGGATGGGAGAGTCGCTCGAACAGCGCGCGGAATTCGCCGCCGACCTCGCCTCCCTCGAACCAGATGAGGTGCCGCTGAACTTCCTCAACCCGCGCCCGGGCACCCCCTTCGGGGATCTCAATGTGCTGCCCGCGTCGGAGGCACTCAAGGCGGTGGCCGCATTCCGGCTGGCGTTGCCCCGCACCGTGCTGCGGTTTGCGGGTGGTCGGGAAATCACCCTCGGCGACCTCGGTGCCAAGCAGGGCATCCTGGGTGGTATCAATGCGGTTATCGTCGGTAACTACCTCACCACCCTGGGGCGGCCCGCCGAAGAAGATCTCGATCTGCTCGACGACTTGTCGATGCCGATCAAGGCGCTCAACGACAACATTTGATCGATATCGGGATGTGACCGGTATCGCCCAGGCGGCACATGAGTACAGGTGAGGACATCCTGATGACGCGACTGAATTCGCTGGACCCCCTGAATTCTCTGAATCCCCTGAGCGAGCCATGCCGTTACGGCGTGTACACGGGTATCGAGCTTGAGGTGCAGTCGCCGGACGCTATTCCGGCCGCCGCGCGTCTGGGGCTGGAACCGCCGCGTTTTTGTGGTCAGTGTGGTCGTCGGATGGTCGTGCAGGTGCGTCCCGACGGATGGTCAGCTCGCTGTTCACGCCATGGCAGCGTCGACTCGACCGAATTGGGTCGTCGGTGAGTCGGGTCGCGGGTTTGCGGCGGCCGGTGTCCACGATCATCGCCGTCGCGGCGGTTATCGTGCTGCTGGGTGTGCTTGTCGGGGCGACGTGGTCGGTTACCACCCCGGCCATCTCCGGCCGGGTTACCGCTGCGGGCCCCACGGTTGCGCCACAGCAGATCGGTGAGGAGTTCGCCGGTGTGGGTGTCTTCTGGCTGTTGATGTTCGGCTATGGGGCGGTGTCGGCGATCCTCGCGTGGTTCGCGGCTCGGCATTGGCGTGGTCTGATCGGCTATGCGACCGCGTTCGGCGCGGTGATCGCGGGCACCGGGATCGCCGGGTGGGTCGGTACCGGTATCGCCCACGCCCGGTTCACCGGACCGCATGACGCGGCCCGTGGCCACATATTCCGGGTGGTTCCCGATCTGTGGCCTGATGGCTATACGCGAGCGGGCTACACCGCGGAATGGATCGTGCTGATCTGCGCGCCGCTTGCGCTCAGCTTTGTGTATCTGCTCTGCGTGTTGTTGAGCGGCGAGGCCGATCTCGGCGTGGGCGATGGCACGGATGAACCGGTTAATCCTGGCCTGCTCACATCGGGGGTTTGAGCGTCGCGAATTCGTCGGTGACGCGTAACTCGTTGTCGGCGAATGCGTAGAGCGCGGGCGGGCGTCCACCCGCCCGTCCGGTCGGCCCGACGGTTCCGGTGGCGGCCACCACGCCACGACGACTGAGGATGCGCAATAGGTTGGTTGTATCGACCGGGTAACCCAGTGCTGCGCAATAGATATCGGAGAGGTTCGACATCGGGAATCGGCTTGCAGCCAAGGCGAATGCGATGTTGGTGTAGGAGAGTTTCGCGGCCAGCCGCTGGCGTCCGGCGGCAATGATATCGGCGTGGTCATAGGCGAGGCGTCCCAATGAATCGACGGTATGCCAGGAGGCGTTCGGCGGCAGCGGAGTTGGAACGTCGGTGGGCACTAGGCCGAGATAGGTCGACGCGATGGTGCGGATCTCGGGTACGCGGTGGGGATCGGAGAACACCGCGAGTTGTTCGAGATGGGCGACGTTACGCACATCCGTCTTCTCGGCGAGGAGCCGCCGCGCACTGTCGGAAAGCGTCTCGTCGGCGGTGACGTCGCCACCGGGAAGTGACCACGCGTGATTCGGATCGTGCCGCCACAGCAGTACGCAGAGTTGGGGGCGGGCGTCGGGATCGATCTGGCGTACCTGGAATACGGCACTGAGCACCTCGACGCGCAGCGCGCCACCGTCGCCGGCCAAGCGCTCATTCGACGCGGAACTCGGCTGAGCTGACAACGGCGCAGGCATGGCGTCGATTCTAGGGGCGGGCGCAGGGTGCGCTGCGGTGGGCGGATATCACCAGGGGGAATGTCGGGGAATCTGCTGGTGTTACGATGAACAGTGTTTTCGATTCATAGTCGAAAACCTGACCCGGGGTGCAGCCCGTGCCCCGGGTGTCACGGCCCCGCCAGGGCCGACGTCTCCAGGAGTGGCAGATGAGCATCACCAGCGATCGTTCCGTGGTGGCCCCCGACCCGGGGCTGATGCATGCCGAATGGATCGACGGCCCGACCGGGTACACCGGTGTGGAGCCCACCCGGGAGTGGGCCGAGGAGGTTCGTCGGCTCGCCCGGGCGCGCAATGCGAGCCTGCTCGCCCATAACTATCAGCTGCCCGCCATCCAGGATGTAGCCGATCATGTCGGTGACTCGCTGGCGCTCTCGCGGATCGCCGCAGAGGTCGACGCCGAGGAAATCGTGTTCTGCGGTGTTCATTTCATGGCCGAGACCGCTAAGATTCTGAGCCCCCGCAAGCGGGTGTTGATCCCGGATGCGCGTGCGGGCTGCTCGCTGGCCGATTCCATCACCGCAGACGAACTGCGCGAGTGGAAGGCCGAGTTTCCCGACGCCCTCGTCGTCTCCTATGTGAATACGACCGCCGAGGTCAAGGGCCTGACCGACATCTGCTGCACCTCGTCGAATGCCGTCGACGTGGTGGCGTCGATCGACCCCGATAGGGATGTGTTATTCCTGCCTGATCAATTTCTCGGCGCTCACGTCAAACGTGAGACCGGCCGCGACAATATCCATATCTGGGCCGGGGAATGCCATGTGCATGCCGGAATCAACGGCGATGAATTGACCGCACAGGCTAACGCCCATCCCGACGCGGATCTGTTCATCCACCCCGAATGTGGTTGTGCCACATCGGCGCTCTATCTCGCCGGTGAGGGTGCGGTGCCCGCTGATCGGGTCAAAATTCTCTCCACCGGCGGCATGATGGATGCGGCGCGTGAGACCGGAGCGCGACAGGTGCTGGTGGCTACCGAGATTGGCATGCTGCATCAGCTGCGTAAGGCAGCCCCCGGAATTGATTTCCAGGCCGTCAATGAGCGCGCATCATGCCCCTATATGAAGATGATCACCCCCGCCGCGTTGCTGCGGGCGCTGCGTGAAGGCCGCGATGAGGTGTTCGTCGATGAGGATGTCGCTGCGCGGGCCCGCAAGAGCGTTGAGCGGATGATCGCGATCGGCAATCCGGGGTCCGGTGAGTAACGGTTTCGTCGGCCAGGCGGTGGCCACCGAAACCCTTGATCTGGCGGTCACCGACGAGGTTCGGGCACTGATCCGCACCGCCCTCGATGAGGATCTGCGGTATGGGCCTGACGTCACCACTCTGGCCACCGTCCCGGCTGGCGCGAGTGTCGATGCGGCGATTGTCAGTCGCGCTGACGGGGTGATCGCGGGAGTCCCGGTGGTGCGTGCGGTGTTCGATGAGGTGATTGGCGCGGGCGCCTACGAGGTGACGTCGTCGGTGGCGGACGGTTCCCGCGTCGCGCCCGGCGATGTGGTGCTTGCCGTGCACGCGCCCACCGCACAGTTACTCACCGCCGAGCGCACCGCGCTCAACCTGATCTGTCACCTGTCGGGGATAGCCACGGCCACCGCGCGGTGGGTTGACGCCGTCGAGGGGACTGCGGCTCGTATCCGCGATTCCCGAAAAACCTTGCCAGGACTGCGTTATCTGCAGAAGTATGCGGTCCGTGCGGGCGGGGGAGTCAATCACCGGTTGGGTCTCGGCGATGCGGCATTGATCAAGGACAATCATGTCGCGGCGGCGGGTTCGGTCGGCGCCGCGCTGGCGGCCGTGCGTGCGGCCGCACCGGATCTGCCGGTGGAGGTCGAGGTGGATTCGCTCGATCAGCTCGACGAGGTGCTGGAGCTGGCACCGCAACTGGTGTTACTCGACAACTTTGAATTGTGGGCCACCCAGATTGCGGTGTCTCGCCGCAATAGTCGTTCACCGCAGACCAAGCTGGAAAGTTCGGGTGGGCTTTCGCTGGAGCAGGCGGCCGAGTACGCCCGCACCGGCGTCGATTATCTGGCTGTCGGGGCGTTGACCCACAGCGTCACCGTGCTCGATCTCGGGTTGGATATTCCTGGCTGATCGCTGAATCCTTGTGTGACACGCTGGCTATCGGGTGAATGGGTCTCGGTCTTCCCGGTTCAGCTGACCTGCCAACGATGTGTCCGTGGAGATCATCTCAGGCGATTTGGCAAGCCAGATAAGGGTATTCGTGTCGAGTAGGACTGAGGTCACGAAGTGCTCTCCCAGGCGGCCAGCTCAGCGTCGGGCAGCGGTGCGTCGAAGGTGTCGGGGATTGTCAGGCCGGGAAACTGTCCGAATGTCCGCTCGCGTGCCTCTACCGGCGAGATGACCGCAACGGTCGCAGAGCTGGTTGAACATCTGGCCGGCGGTTCGGAGAACTTTGACATTGCTTGGGGGCGCGAGGCTGCCGGGATGGGGGCGCAGTGGCATGTCAGTAGGCGATGTCAGCTGGAGTCGTGACGAGCAGCACGAGCGATGAGCGTAGAATTCATTGATACCAACGTGCTTCTCATATGCATATGACGGCGGTGGCGATCCTCGCCACGACCGTGCCGCAGAGCTTGTTG
>JASGFW010000163.1:0-6370 GCA_047605305.1 Gordonia sp. (in: high G+C Gram-positive bacteria) | reverse complement strand
GGGGTGTGGGTATGTCAGGGCGTGAGTATGTCAGCACTCGTGAAACGACAAGATCGCCGCAACCTCTGAACTCAAGAGTGTTGCGACGATCATGTGGACCCGTCGTGCCGGAAAGGCTATGCCGGGGTCAATAGGGCGCGAGGCCTGGATCAGGGGAGTGGGATCAGTCCCTTGTTCTGGTTGAAGAGTTGGATCTGGCCGGGGGTGAGCTGGAAACCGCCCTTCCTGGCCGCCGACAGCAAGTTCTTCACCTCGGGGCTGATGTGCGAGCCATTCACGGCGGTACCGAGCTGGTTGAGCACGTCATCGGTGGTCTCGGCGGCCGGAGTGTTCTCCAGGGAGGTCTGCGGCTGCTGCTCGGGTGCACTCGGGGCCACCCTGGGCTTGCGCGGACCGACCGGGGAGGCGGTCGGCGCGAATCGCGGCGTCGGGCCCGACAGGCCGCCACCGCATACCGGCCAGGCGCCCTTGCCCTGCGTGGCGAGAACTCGCTCGGCTACCGTGATCTGCTGTTCCTTCGTGGCCTGGTCGGCACTCGGAGCGAACTGGCCGCCACCGTTGGCAACCCAGGTGCTCGGGCTGAACTGCAGTCCGCCCTGATAGCCGTTTCCGGTGTTGATCGCCCAATTGCCGCCCGATTCGCATTGCGCCACCTGATCCCATTCGGAATCGGTGGCCGCATGTGCGGTACCGGTACTCAGCAGGGCGCCGCCACCGAGGATTGCTCCGGTCAGCGCGACCTTGGCGAAGGTCTTGGTGGTCGAGGTGGTCGTCGGCTTGCGATGACGTCCGGCCATGAGTGTCTATCCTCTCTCCACGCGCCTACGAAGTCAGCTGTCGGGTTCGGGCGAGAGGGGTGCCCGGTCCGTGTGCCGCGCATTACTGCGGCGTACGGACTTAACCCCGAGGACATCGGTGTCGATGCCCGGTTCTCAGGTGGGAGAGTGATGGGTCCCCCGTCCTCGTTCCTGAATGCTTCTTGGTCATTCCGCCGGTGGAACGAGGCTCGGCGCGATCGGCGGAATGTTTGTGTGTTGAGTGTTGTCTTGTGACCTTTCGGTGTCCTCCGAACGGTCGCTTAGTACCGTACGACGTCTCGTTGGCGGAATCACGTCTTCGGTCACGAGGATTTTCACGCCATGGACGGGGGTTGCGCGCACCGATTTCGCGTCGCCGCTGCTCACACCCCTGATAGTCGGTTCGTGTCCATCCCGTTATTGACTTGTGATGTGATTAACGTCACATTGGTGTGATGGTTCTTAACCGCCGGCGAAGGGAGGTAAGACGTCGAGCGTTGCGCATGGACCAAGCACCACCTCGCGATCGCAGACGGCGATCTCGTCGCGCAGATACGAGCAACGGGCCAATACCGGTCCCAGGTGTGGGTGGTCGGCGCTCAGGAGGGCCTCCACATCACCCAGCGTGGCGTATTCGTCGACCTCCACGACGACGCTGTCGACACCTGCGGCCGCCCGTGCGGCAGCGAAGTAGCGGACAGTGAGGACCATCGCCGACTCACCCCCCGATCGCCGACATGGGGCGCCGCGGTTGGTGGAAGTGTGCCGAATCCATCCCGTGACCTGCCTTTTTGCGCCATGTGTCGCTCCGCCACAGGGTGGCGATCTCGGCGTCGGTTCCGCCGCTGCGTAGCGGTCGGATCAGAGAGGTCTCGGTGTCGGTGAATAAGCAGTTGCGCAGCGCGCCGTCGGCGGTCAGGCGGGTGCGATCGCAGTCCCCGCAGAACGGGCGTGTCACCGCGGCGATGACGCCGACCCGTGCGGGCCGTCCGCTGCGGTCGGTGTATCCGCGGACAAGCCACGTGGCCGCGGGTGCATTGCCACGCGGGGCGGGATCGGGATCGAGAGTGTATTCAGAGCGCAGCGCGGCGAGTATCTCGTCGGCGGTGACCATCGTGGTGCGGTCCCAGCGGTGGTCGGCATCGAGCGGCATCGCTTCAATGATCCGCAGCTGATACCCCTGCGCGAGGGTGAATGCGAGGAGATCGGGAAGTGCGTCGAGGTCGGCCCGGCTGGGCAGCACCGCGTTCACCTTCACCGGGTCGAGGCCGGCGGCCCGCGCCGCGGCGAGTCCGTCGAGGACGCTGGGTAGCCGGTCCCTGCGGGTTATCTCGGCGTAACGGGCCCGGTCGATGGTGTCGAGTGAGACGTTGATGCGGTCGAGCCCGGCCGCCGCCAAACCCTTCGCCCGATGGGCTAGCCCCAGGCCGTTGGTGGTCAGGGTGAGTTCCGGGCGATCCGCCAGGCCGGCGAGCGCACCGATGATCTTTTCGAGGTCGCGGCGCAGTAGCGGTTCACCGCCGGTGAAGCGGATTCGGCGGACACCCAGGTCGCGAACGGCGATGGTTAATACCCGAATGAACTCCGCTGTGGTGAGCAGATCGTCGCTGGGCAGCCAGTCCAGGCCGTCCGCGGGCATGCAGTAGGTGCAGCGCAGATTGCAACGATCGGTCACCGACACCCGCAGATCGGTGGCGACCCTGCCGAAGGTGTCGATCAGCGGGCCGTCGGCCCGAGCCGGAGCGGCGGCAGAAGGACCATTGCCGGCGGCCGCGCTCCGGGCGGCACGTGGCAAACCCAGATCGATGACGGTCATCGCGGTTCTCTGGCCCCCGTCGGCGCCGCTCGCGCCTCAAGCACCCGGAAGGTGCTCGCATGAAAGACGAGCGGTTCCACGTCGGGATCGCTGCGCAACGCCTCGATCTCGAAGAGCGCGAGGATATGGTCACCCGCATCGACTTCGGCGTACACCCGGCAGGACAGATGGGCGGCCGCGGCTGGGATGAAGACGGCGCCGGCATCGGTGGCCAGTGGGTCTATGCCGGTGAAGCGGTGCGGTGCGGGCCCGGCCAATTGTCGGCATAACGCCGCCTGGTCATGCGCGAAGACGCTCACCCCGATTGCCGGGGCATCACGCAACGCGGGCCAGGTGGTCGAGGTTTTCTGCACGCATACCGACACCAGTGGCGGGTCGAGGGACACGGTGGTGAAGGCGCTGGCGGCCATGCCGATCAACTCGCCGGTGCCGCAGTTCTCGTCGAGATCAGCGGTGCGCGTACACACCGCCACGACGCCGGTCGGAAAACAGCCGTAAGCGCGTTTGAGCGCGCCCGAATCGGTGACCGGGGTGAGGCCGCCTGCGGAAGAGATCACGACGCGGGTGTGGGTGGGGGCCACGTCGTCACCGGACGCGTCTGCCTGAGCGCAATGCGAAAACGATCCCCAGGAGGAATCCGAGCGGTGCGCACATGGTCAGGAGATAGACGAAGGTGGGCGCGGTGGCGCCGTGGGCGACCGCCGGAGTGACAAATAGGGCGACCAGCGCGCCGACCCCGATCACGAATACGAGCCCCGCGAATTGCAGCAGACGCGTGGACGATCTTTTCTGCATGTGGTCCACGGTAGTTCACCAGGGCAAGAGTGTGCCGCGTGTGATCGCGCAGGTTGTGTGGTCGGCGACGCCCAGCGGCCCGATCGGCTGGATATCCCCGTGACCGCCGGGGTGGGGGTTGGCTACTATGGTGCGAACCAGACGCCTTGCTCATTGCTCTTTTGTCATGGGTCGGGCGTCTTTTGTTGTGGCAGATCCGTCTACAGGTGAAGGTGAGCACAGTGCCTACCGGCAAGGTGAAGTGGTACGACGCGGAAAAGGGATTTGGATTCCTCTCGCAGGAGGGTGGTGAGGACGTCTATGTGCGTTCCTCGGCGCTACCCGAGGGTGTGGAGGCGCTCAAACCCGGACAGCGCGTCGAATTCGGTATCGCGGCGGGTCGCCGTGGTCCGCAGGCATTGACCGTCACCGTTCTTGAGCCCGCCCCGAGCGTCGCAAAGAATGTTCGTGAGGCCGCCCGCAAGGAAAGCGCCCGCAAGGAAAGTAAGCGGCACACCCCCGATGAATTGCATGGGATGATCGCCGATCTGATCACGCTGCTCGAAGGTAAGGTGCAGCCGGATCTGCGGCAGGGGCGTTATCCGGATCGCAAGACAGCACAACGTATTTCGGAGGTCGTGCGCGCGGTAACCCGCGAACTCGATCACTAAAGTCACTGCTGTTCAGAGATTGAGGCGAAAACCCGTCGGGGCGGTTTGTACGGTGAGGACGCCCCGCGGGTAGACGGACGTCGGGCCGTTCTGGATGACCGACGCCGGCGTCACCGTGATGCCGACGAGTACCCTGTCGGCACGCGAGTTGATCACCGTGGTGAAGGAACTACCGGATTCCTGGGTGGTTTCGTCTTCGACGATGCCGTGTGGCGTGGAGTAGACCAACGCCAGCGTCCAGGGCCCCTCGGCGATGTTCTTCGACACCGACATCACCACGGACTCCCCGATCGGTACCGGTGTGTGCGGGGTGGTGCGCTGAATCTGCGACAGCGGCGGATCGCATACCCGGAGAAACAGGTCGCACCAGCGCACGGGTTCGACGCGGTGGAGCTGCTTGCCGATAGCCATCTGCAGGTAGCCGCGGTCGTCGTGCTGTCTACCAGCGGTCAGCGCCGCGACGGTCGCACCGACGACCACAACGAATAAGGCCGTGACGATTGCGATGATTGCTATCGCCTTCTTCTCGCCGCTACGCAGTTGCACGATCTAATGATGGCCCGTGTGGTTTCCCGGTCGACGATGTGGTCCCTGCTGGGCCGATCCCGGGGATTGTGTTCTGCCCGGCTGCGCTTCACCCTGATGCGCCGTTCCGGGCCTGGTTTCGCGATGATGCCGGCTCGGATAGGGGCGGGTCGGTGCCTCGCTCGGGGTGTACCCGCCCCGCGGCGCTGTGGCGGAGAAGGTGACGGTGGGTGCGGCGTGGTCGGGGCGGCGTCCGCCGAGACCGGGAATCAACGATGCGCCGCGGGTGGTCACCACCGTTTGCGCCAGCCCCGCACCCAGGAACACGGCTACGACGGTGAATCCGATCCACGGGGTCGGCGGCAGCAACACGCCCAGGGATGCCCCCAGTACCCAGCACAACTGCAGCACCGTCTCCGACCGGCCGAAGGCCGACGCCCGCGAACATTCCGGCAGATCGTTCTGAATGGATGAGTCGAGACACACCTTGCCGATCGCGCTTGTGCCCGAGGCGACCAACGCTGCCACGGCGGCCACGACGATACTGCCGAATACCGCCGTGGCCACTGTGACGACGAAACACGCTGTCGTCGACCACACCACGATCTTCGGCGGATTCGTGAGTTCCAGGCGGGTGCCGATGCCGTTGCCAATGATGTTGCCGACGCCCGCGGCGCCGCCCACCATGCCTAACAGCGCCAACTGCATCCAGCCGGTATGCGTGTGCTCCTGCGCCTTTGCGTAGAACGCGATGAACAGGGTGAGGAATCCGGTGAGAATGCGGATGGTGCCGTTGCCCCAGAGTCCGGCCACAACCGTGCGGCCCAGTGGCTGGCGGATTGTCTGTGCGATTGCCCGCGCACCGTCGCGGGCCCGGGCGGCGGCCTTTGTGCCGCGCCCGGCCGCCCCGTCATCGGATGCCGTGTCCGGCGCCGGATTGCCTGCCGGCCGCCTGTCTGCCGGTGAATGGATCGGTCCGTGATAGGTGATGGTTGTGGGTACTTCACCTTCGGTTGATTCCACCCAGGCGGGAATGCGCAGGCACAGATAGGCGCCGACCACGGAGATCACCGCCAGCCAGGCCATTGCCCCCGGTAGGTGGATGGGCAGGGCCTTGGCAAGTAGCAGCTCGAATAGCGCTGCCACGGCGCCGCCCGCGATGGTTCCGCCAACCAGCCCGAAGGTGGTCAGTCGCGAGTTGACCCGGGGCAGATCGATATTCGGCGGAACCACGCGTGGGGTCACCGCAGATTTGAGCACGCCGAAGGATTTCGACAGCACCAGCAACCCCAACGCACACGGGTAAAGCACCCACGGGTCGTATTGCAATTGGCCGGCGGCCTGATTCCAGCTGGCGTTGGTCATGACGAGCAGTGCGAGAACGGTGCGCAGGCCGAATGTGGTAGCCATGGCGATCCGGCGACCGTGTTGCAGACGGTCGAGCAGCGGCCCGATCAGCGGTGCGAGCAACGCGAACGGCGCGATCGTCAGGGCCAGGTACAGCGCCACGTTGGTCTTCGATTCGCCGCTGGCCGCAGCGAAGAAGAGAGTGTTGGCCAGTGCAACGGCCATGGCCGCGTCGACGGCGAAGTTCACGATCACTGGCAACGTCAGCGCGGTGAGACCGGATTTGTCGGCGCCGTCGGCGGTCGCCGCCGAGTAGATCATGTCGATGCCGCGGCTGGTGATCTGCCGGCTTCGCATTGCCGCCACCCGCATGACGGTGATCTTCTTCAGGCCACCCGGGTTATGTGCGTCGGCGCGCCCGTGTTTGTCAGTGTCACCGT
>JASGFW010000162.1:0-6721 GCA_047605305.1 Gordonia sp. (in: high G+C Gram-positive bacteria) | reverse complement strand
GGCAGAAAATCGGAGAGTCTCGCAAGGATCTGTACATGTACAGCCTCGTCGTGGAACGTGGCTGATGCCGTTGTGTGGCAACCAGGTACCGGTTTAGACGATGGTGAAGGTGAGATTGCCACACCCGGCAGCGGGTATTCGCATGCAGTCAGAAGAGCACAGTTCCCGCCCACCAGCCAGCGCCACCCGCGCCCGCGGCGAGTAACAACACCAGGGTGAGCCAGATGAGCGCGCGAATGCGACCGGGGGTCGGATCATGGGTGATCGGTGGGTCGCTACTCGCTTGTGTCGTTTGGGAGGCCTCGGGTGCTGATCCGCCGGCGCGCTGCGCCGCGGAACCTGCGGTCACGAAACGGGTTTGGTGCTCCCTGTTGTCGGCGATCGGCCGCGAGGCACCCCGCAAGCGGGCCATAGTCTCCCGCTCGGCGGAGCGTCGGGGAGCGGGCACGGTGAACGATGGCAGCTCAAGTAGATCGGCGACTTCCAGCAGCGCGTCCCGCATTTCGAATCCATTCGCATAGCGGTCGGCCGGGTGGCGTTCGGTGGCGCGTAAAATTACCTCGTCGAATTCCTCTGGTACTCCATCGATTACGTCGCCGGGGGCAGGCACGTCGTAACTGAGGCGTTGATAGGCCAGTGCCAGTGGCGAGTCGCCGTGGAAAGGTGTTCTCCCGGTGAGCATCTCAAACATCATCACGCCCATTGAGTACACATCGCTGCGTGCGTCGGCATGAGTGGATTGAACCTGTTCGGGGGAGAGGTAGGCGGCGGTACCCAAAATCACGCTCGCCGACGTGACGCCGGCCTCAGTGACGGCACGAACCAACCCGAAATCGGCGACTTTCACCTCACCCGCATCAGAGATGAGGACATTCTCGGGTTTGACGTCGCGGTGCGCCAGCCCGGCCGCATGAGCGGTGCCCAGCCCACCCAGTACCGGATCGGCGACGGCGACCACCGCATGCGGCGGCATCGGTCCGCGCTCACGCAGCAGCTCGCGCAGACTGCCGCCCTCGACGAGTTCCATGACGAGAAAAGCGATGCCATCCTCGATGCTTTGGTCATAGACGGCGACGAGCCCGGGATGCTTGAGTCCGGCCACTGCACGGGCCTCGAATTCGAAGCGCCGCAAGAACTGCACGTCACTCGAATAGCGGGAATCCATCACCTTCACCGCCACGTCCCGGCTCAGCCGCAAATCATGCGCCAGATACACCGCCGACATCCCGCCCCGGGCGATCGGCGCGTCGATGCGGTACCGGCCCTCAAGGACCGAACCGAGGAGCACATCGACGGGGCTGTTCACGAAAGACGAATCTACCCGCGCTCAGTGTGACGGCCATGGCGGCCGCGCGTGCGGAGTGGGGAATCGGGTGCTGTTGCTGACACCACACCGTGAACCGGTAATCTCTGACGGGTGAGTTCCCTTCCGCTCTCGCTCGACACACTGCCCGCGGGCGTCGACACCTACACCCTCGACGAGGTCGCCGCCATTCTGCGCGTCTCGCCGGGCCGGGTGCGCACACTTATCCGCGATCATCATCTGCTGGCCGTGTCTCGGGCGGGCCAGCCCGCGATCCCGCGCGTCTTCTTCGATGAGGCGGGCATCGCCAAACATTTCAACGGCATCGTTGGGGTACTGCTCGACGGCGGATACACCCGCGACGAGGTGTTGGTGTGGTTATTCACCCCGCACGATGATCTCGGACTTACCCCGGCCGATGCGCTGCACACCGATTCGGCTCGTGAAGTGATCCGACGGGCACAGGCACAGGCATTCTGAACCTGCGATCAGTGCTTGCGGGTGCGGAAAATATGTACGTACCCGCAGATATCGCAGGTTGCTGAGCGAACCTGCTCATCCCACACGTCGTCGGCGCCACCGGAGAACGCGGCACCCGACAAGACCGGGCGGCGCGGATCGATGGCCGCCTCGCGAAGCCAGAACTTGGTGCCCTCGCCGCAGGCCAGGCACGTCAACGGCCGACTGCGAACGGTCACGCTGATCGGCTGAGCCGTCTTCGGTGTGGTGCTCACAGGGTGTGAGTCTATCGCTCGGCGACTCTACGAATCGGTGACAGCCGGCCGCCGTGGTTCACCCCACGCACGACGCGCCAGCACCGATAACCGCAGCGGATCCGGGCGCAGCACCGAAGCGGCCGCCAACCCCGCCAATGCCAGCGCGAGCAGGGTCTCCGGCAGCTTGTAGAACAGGATCGAATCGTCAGGCTGAAACACGATGAGCATGAAGACACACACTCCGACGATCACCGCCCGCGCCCGCACGGGCAGCGCGACGGCCACCACCACACACAGCGCCCACGTGTAATACCAGGGCAGCGTGGAGGGTTCGAGCAGCAGTACGGCACACATCGCCCAACACAATCCGACGATCGCGGCGTGTTCAGTGTGCCGATGACGCCACCACAACGTCACCAGAATGAGCGCCAGCGCGGCCTCACCGACGAGGCGAGTCACCGCGAGTACCGGCGCGAGACTGAGCGCGGCGAACGGTGCCGCGACGACGGTGACGATATGTGCGATCAAGGTGGGCACGGTGAACCAGTTGATGATCTGATCGGCCCAGCCCAGGCCAGTGAGCCAGCCGAGGCCCAATCCGAGTACCCCGGTGCATGCGGCGAAGACGGCGCCGGGAATGACTACGGTCGCCGCGCCGACCCCCACTACCTCGCGGACTCCCACCGGGCGGGATTCTCGCGGGCGTCGTGCACGTAGATGCGCCAACCACACCCACAGCATGAACGGCACCGCGATAGCAGCGGTGACCTTGATGGAGACCGCCAACCCCAGTACGGCCAAACCGACGACGTGCCTGCCGATGGCCACCAGCGCGACACCGGTCACCAACACCCCCACCATGAGAAGTTCTACGTGCGGCCCGCCGACGAGATGGATCAACACCATCGGGTTGAACAGCACTAACCACACGCCGCTGCGCGCGCTGACCCCAAAATGACTGGCCAGCCGGGGAATCGCCCACAACGACAGAAACAATCCGGGTAGCAGCACCGCCCGCATGAGCAGGACCCCGCAGATCACATGTTCGCCGGTGATCGCGGTGACGGCCCGGCCGAGCATCATGAATAGGGGGCCGTACGGTGCGGTGGTGGTTGCCCACACCTGCGCCATCGAATCGACGAGCGGACCCGGGTGATGAGCCGGGCCATCGGCATACGGGTTGAATCCGGTGTGCAGCAGGGCACTTTGCCCGAGGTAGGCGTACACGTCGCGGCTGTAGAGCGGCACCGACACCGCCAGTGGTGCCGCCCACACCAGCACCCATCGGCGCAGGGTCGATAGTGTGGGGGCGTCGGTGGCGTGTACGCTGCGGCCCAGCCGAATCCAGGCGATCACCATGGCGGCCACGCCCACCCAGAAGATTGTGCCGCACAGTGTCTTTCCATGGCCGTAGGTCAACCAGCTCAGGTGCAGATCGCCCAGCAGGGGATGGTTACGGGGTATATCGGCGACACCGAATCCACCAAGGCACACCATGATCGAGGCGATCATGCCCAATCGCAGATCGTTGCGGACCTTTGTGCGCATGGGCATTCAGGCGTCGCGGTGGGCGATCCGTCGCGCCACCGAGATCAGGTCACGGCGGATCTCGTCGCCGATATCGGCGCGCCGCAACGTATCTACGGCGGAATCGAGCAGCGCGTCGATCTCCTGTTCCACATCATGTACGGCCCCGACGTCGACGAGAATTCCTCGCGCCACTGATAATTCGTCGGCCGAAAGGTCGGTGCCGATCACTGACCGTAGCTGCTCGGCGAGTGCGGGATCGTGTGCGTGGGCGCGGTCGAGGCCGATCGCCAGCAGTGCAGTGCGTTTACCGGCGCGCAGATCATCGCCGGAGGGTTTGCCGGTGCGTTCGGGATCACCGAATACGCCGAGCAGGTCGTCTTGAAGCTGGAAGGCAATCCCGAGATCGTGGCCGACGGAACGGAGTTCGTCGATGAGCGTGTCGGGGGCGCCGGCCAGTGTTGCCCCCAATTCCAGTGGACGAGCCACGGTGTAGGCGGCAGTCTTGAATTCCATCACCCGATACGCTGCGGCCACCGTCTCGTCGCCGCTGACCTCATTGACGATGTCGAGGAATTGCCCGGCCAACACCTCGGTGCGCATCGCCGCCCACGTACGCCCCACCCGCGCGGGCAGTGCCGGTATCGGCGCGCCGGCATCGAGTGGGCGTCCGGCGGGAGTGGCGGTCGCCGGACTGAACCCGTGTACGAGATCGTCGGCCCAGGCCAATGCGAGATCGCCGGCGAGAACTGCGGCGGCCACCCCGTGGTCGGCGGCGTTGCCACTCCAGTGTGAGTCGGCATGCCTGCGTTCGAAGACTCGGTGCACCGTCGGATGGCCGCGCCGGGTATCGGAATGATCGATGATGTCGTCGTGAATGAGTGCGCAGGCCTGCACGAGTTCGAGTGCGGCACAGACGCGTAATGCGTCGGAGCTGCTGATCGCGGAATCTGTGTGGGTGGGTGATTCCTGCTGTTCGCGCCCGCATAGCCAGCCCGCGTAGGCAAAGGTCGGGCGTACCCGTTTGCCGCCGGAGAGTACGAAGTCGGCGATCACCGTGGCGGCATCACCGACTGCTGGAGAGATGGCCCGGGCACTGGTGACAGCCTGCCCCAGGAATGCGCGGAGCACGTCTTCGATGGCGCCGGGCACCCCGTCGAGAGACGTCGGTGCGGGTGCGGTCGCGGTCATGAGTTGCAGGGTAGCCCGTACACTGTGCGGGTGAATGCATCAACCCCGGCACCGTCGGTACTTGAGAGCCTGGCCGCGCCGCACTCTCGTGTGGTGCCGTTTTCGGTCGAGTTCATGCCGCCGCGCGATGCGGCAGCGGAGGCCCGGCTGTGGCGGGCGGTGCGGATCTTTGAACGTCTCAACCCCGCCTTTGTGTCGTTGACCTATGGTGCCGGCGGTTTGACCCGTGATCGTACGGTCCGGGTGACCGGGCAGATCGCGGCGGAGACGACGCTGCTACCGGTCGCTCATCTGACCGCGGTCAACCACAGCGTCGCCGAGCTACGCGGACTGGTGGGCGCCTACGCCGATCAGGGCATCACCAATATCCTCGCATTGCGCGGTGATCCGCCGGGTGACCCGCTGGGAGAGTGGGTCAAACATCCGCAGGGTGTCTCCTACGCCGAGGAACTTGTGCGTCTGATCGATACGCTCGGCGACTTCCATGTCGGCGTCGCGTCGTTCCCCGAGGGGCATCACCGCGCTCCCGACCTCGACCACGACACCCGTGCGCTCGTAGGCAAGTTGCGTGCGGGCGCTGAATACTCGATCACCCAAATGTTTTTCGACGTCGACTTCTACCTGCGGTTACGTGATCGGGTGGTGGCCGCTGACGCCGAGCAAGGGGCCAAACCGATCATTCCGGGAATTATGCCGATCACGTCGCTGGCGAGTGTGCGGCGCATGGTGGAGCTATCCGGATCGGTGCTTCCGGAGCCGGTCGAGGCACGATTGACGGCTGCTGCCGGTAACGGTCCCGAGGAGGATCGGGCGGCGGTGCGTGCGGTCGGCATCGACCTCGCCACCGAGATGTCGCAACGGCTCATCGCCGAGGGCGTGCCCTGCCTGCACTTCTGCAGCCTCAACTTCGCCGCGGCCACCTGCGAGGTGCTCTCTCGTCTGGGCATCAATACTGCTGATGCGCAGCCGGTAGCCGCCAGCGCCTGAGCCGTGGACGGCCGAGTACTCGACGGGTCCTCAGTCTGACGTAACGGTGTCAGGTGCCGTTGGTTTGGCTGGTGCGGGTTGCGATGCCCACGGTGCGCGCCTCGGCGGGGTGGGCGTATTCGCCCGCGGACGGCCGGGACGGGGGCTCTGGTCGCGGGTGAGATAGGCGAGAATCAGCGTCGCAAGTACCGCCAGTGCACAGAGGATCGCCATCAGCCACGTCCAGCCGGGGAAGGCCGCCGTCGCCGGATCGGCATAGGCTGCGTCTGCGGTGAAGTCGGCCGCTTTACCCGCGTCCGGAATCCAGGTGACCGAGGTATCGGAGTCCTGCTGCCCATTCGTTGCGGTGATCGGACCGGCGAAACCGAGAGTGAGCTTCACGTAATCACGTCCGGCGATCAGCGAGCTGAGATCGGCGGTACCGCGCATCCGCACCACGTCGCCGCTGCGGGTGGCAGTGAGATTCATCGTCATCGCCGAATCGCCGAAGGAATTGGCGATGATCTCGCCAAGCTGGTTCAGCTGGCCGGCGGTGAGGTCGGAGAAGGTGGCGCGGGTGCCCTCCTGCGTGCTGCCCTGGCCGCCTGCGTCGGGAGTGGGCGCCGGTGATGCGGTCGGCGACGGTGCGGCCGGGCTTGCGCCGGATCCCGTTGCCGCACCGGATCTATAGTCACTCAGGGAGACATGACTTGTCATCGAGTCGGGTATATCGAGTTTGGGCGCGCCGCGCGGGTTGTCGGTAGAGCTGGCCACGATCGCAGTCCCGGAATACCTGTCTCCGACGGTGGTTGAGCGGGTGAGGCATCCCGAGAGCAGTGGGGTCAGCAGCAGCAGCCCGACTGTCGACAGTGTGAGGGTGTTACCCAGCGCGCGGCGCACCGCCGATGCCGGACTCCGCGTCGGGGCGGAGCGGGACACTGATCGCGTGGATGGCAACTGCACAGGCCCATCGTGCCAGACGCCTGCGGACGTGTGGGGATGCCTGGCCCGCGTCCGG
>JASGFW010000161.1:0-6789 GCA_047605305.1 Gordonia sp. (in: high G+C Gram-positive bacteria) | reverse complement strand
AGGCGATGGTTTCCGTGCTCGCGGGGGTGGTCGCTGAATGCGCGTGCTGGGAGATTCGCCGCACGCAGGCGACAGATCTGGTTACCCGGGCGATCGAGCGCGGTGAGGCGGCCCCGCAGCCGCGCCAGATCCTCGACCACCTCATCGCCCCGCTCTATCACCATGCCGTCTTCGGCCTGCCGCTCGACGCCGACTATGCGACGCAGTTGTCCGAGGACGTGATGCGGATGACGGAGATGTCGCGCGGACGCCGGGAGGTATAGCCGGATCTGATCAATGGCTCTGTCGGCGCGGCGATCTGGGTGTCAGGCCGGGCTGGCGGACGTCGCCGCTGCGGTCGATCCGTGCGTAACCCGGTCCAACGGTGCACGATCGATAATTGCCTCGACGTCCAGATGGTGATCGAGAAAACCAAGTTCACTAAGATCAGTGGCCTGTTGGGCGAGAGCGGATACTCGTTCGGGGCTGAGATCAACATCGAGGTGGCTAGTTAAAGTATCGGAGAATGATTGTGTGACAAGTTCTTCCGGTAATCCTACTTCGCCTGCCAATACCCGGATTGTGTTATCAACCTCCTGTGCTGCGGAACGTGCGGTACGGAGCGATTCGTCGAGAATGAGGTCGACGATGTCCGGAGCGTCGGCCAGCAGATCTGCGGACACGCTCAGTGTGAGTGGGCGCAAGTTACTCGATCGCCGGGGATCGAGTGCACCGGTGCCCGCCGATGAATAGATCACTTGAGAGCCTGTTAGTGACTGTGTAATCGTAAGATTGGCCCCTTCGGAGAAGATGACCTCGACATCACCGCGTAGTAATGCGGCGGTCTCTTCACGTTGGAAGCCGATCATGAAGGTGGCGTCCCACAGATTAGCCAAGGTGCCGCCGCGTCGGGTCGAGTCGGAGGTAAACGAGCGGTCGATGTCGATATCACGCAGCGTGACATCCGCCCGCCCGAGCCCGGCAGCCCGCAGGGCACGATCGATCGTTTGCAACGCGCTCGCGCGCCAGAAATCGATCGTGTCGTGGATTCGGCGCGGCACGCCGATCACTCGACCGCGTAAATCCGCTGGTCCGTTGATACCCGAAGCGGGGAGAGTTAATAGTCCGGCATTCGACGGAGCTACCGAGAGCCCGATGATTACCAACTCGGTACCGCGAGAAGCGGCCACAAGCGGCGGGATATTGCCGCCGTGACGGACCGAATGCGGTTGCGTCTGAGTGAAATGAGCCGTGCGCTGTTCGGTAGCGGCGGTGGCTAGCGATCGTAGTTCCACCCCTGCGTCATCTAACACGTCACGCAGCCGCCCGGTCGCGGCGGCGATTCCGAAGGCTGTGGGAACAGGACACCGGGTGAACCAGACAACGTCGGCTGGCATCAGGCAACCGCCTGCCGGGCAGCGAGAACATCGGCAACGCGCGGGAATACGTGTTCGGCGAAACGCTGCATTTCTCGTGCCGCGGGCTGGAACTGCAACATGAACAGTTCGATACCAATCCGGTCGAATTCGGCGATCTGTTCGGCGACACGATCATAGCTACCGACTAAACCAGCCGCTGTACCGCCGTTTGTGCCGATATGTGGGAAGCGTTGGAAAGTCTGGAACATGACCGCCTTCGGGTCGGCGTTGGCGAACACTCCCTGCAATTTAGGTGCGTCGATTTCGGCGAGCCGCCAGAAGTGCTCAAGCTCGGCTTGTGCCTCCGCATCAGTATCGCGGGCGATCACAAAGGCGGATAGACCGAATTGAATCGGCGGAGCGGAGCGGGGGCGGGCATTGACCGAAGCGATCAGGGAACGCACAACATCGAGCGGCTGGCCGTTGATGAACCAGGTATGCGCACGGGCCGCAGCAAGATCCTGGGCCGGCTCCGATTCACCGCCGACGTAGATTCGCGGTGCATGTGCCGGATCGGCGGGGCGCAGCAGGTAATCCTCGATGTCGAAGTACTGGCCGTGATGGGTTACCCGCTCGCCAGCGGTGAGGCGGGCAACGATTGAGAGCCATTCGCTGCCGTAGGAATAACGCTCATCGTGCTCGGCGAAAGCAATACCTGCTCTCTCTAATTCTGGTTTGTACCAGGCATTTACAAGATTGATTGCGAAGCGACCTCCGGATATTTCCGAGATTTGGGCGGCCATTTTCGAGAGAAATACGGGATGGAATAGGTACGGCTTGATTGCCGCGATGATCTCGATCCGATGTGTCACCGCGGCCAGTGCCGCGGCGCCGGTCCAGGCCTCGAGTTCGGCGAGTTCATCGCCATTGGGATTGAGGTTATGCTGGGCTATGAGTGTTGAATCGAAGCCGAGACGCTCGGCTTCAATGACGTAATCGCGGTTATATGTCCACGACGCATCGAAGGGATCGTCTGGGTATTCCTGTGCGGCGAAGGGGCCCCACACCGGAGCCCACACTCCGAATCGTGGACGACGGAGGTCATCCGGCCATACTGTGACATCGGCAGGGGGTGTCGGCATCTACCATTCCTAGCTCCGACGAGACGATATGTGGCGGTTATAATCCTCTCTGGGTGCAATTATGGTGTGTATGTCCCAGGCGGTAGCCGCCGCTGGTCTGCGGCGCGAACCCGTTCAGGTCGCCGAATTGATTATCGAGTCGGATTGATTGTCAATTATGTTGAGCAACATGAGTTCCGAACTGTCGATTGTGGTAGGTCAGGGGCGCGGAATTGGCGGCGACAGCCACATCGCGCACGCTGCCGAGTAGAATCTGATGGTCGCCGCCGCGCACCACCTCGGCAACCTCGCAGCCGATCCACACCGCACTGCCTTCAATGAACGGCACGCCCGCACGTAGACGCCAGGCCACCTCGTCGAACTTTGATCGACCCTTAGCGGCGAATCTCAGGGCGACGTTATCTTGTTCGGCGCCAAGGATATTCACGCCGAATATCTGCGTGCGGCGGATGAGCGCCAGGCATTCGGATGTCTCGGCGAGCGATACTGCGATCAGCTGCGGATCGAGCGATAACGACATCACCGCGCTGACGGTGGTGCCGTGCGGGCGATCGGCGTCCATCGCGGTGATCACGCTGACGGGCGTGCACAACTGTGCCATCGCGTCACGGAACCCGCTGTGCGGGGCTGCTGTGGTTGTCGTCATCTGCGGTGGGTCTCCTGTGGCGGGGTACGGGGGCGCTCGCGTGATCTAGAGCGAGATGCCGGTGTCGGCCCAGAATCGTTCGAACGACGACGGCACGATGTCGGTACCGCGGGTGACTTTGCCGTCGATGAACCGGTGGGTCATCACGATGGTGACGTCGAGTTCCTGATCGCCGAGGCGACGGTAGGCGCGGACGTTCGCGGTCACCAACTCGTCGTCGATCACTTCGACGCTCACCACCTCGTTGCGCGATTCGTCGAGTTTGGCGAGCACGCCGAAGGCTTCGAGGAACTCGGTCTTCGTGTAGACCCGTTGGGTGCCGTCGAGGGCAAATCCGGCCCACGTCAACGAGTCGTCGTAGAGTTCGACCAGCGGAACCGGATCTCCGTTATCCGCGGCGGCGAAGGCATTCTTCAGTGCCTCTGCGTTCTTCAGTGCTGCCGGGTTCTTCTTGCTCATGGGTATTTTCTCCTAGTTTGGTGGACGCGGTCGGTGGATGCGGTCGGTCCGGTAGTGCGGTGAAAGTCACTCTGCGCCTGTCGGCTCGGTGGGTGAACCGTCGGACTACGTGATCTGACTGCGGTACTGCGGCCTGTCATCGCCAGCGGCATCTGTTCTGTTCAGCACGCTGCGTGGCCGTATGGGCGGGGTGGTTCGCAGTGCGATCGACGATCAGGTGACACATCTTGACCCTGATAGTTGTGTCTGGCACATAATTAGTGAAATGTGATCCACATCTCGTTTCTGGAGGTGGGATGAACGCGGATGAATGGGCCGAGATTCGGCGGTGTCATGCGGAAGGTGAGCCGATCAAGCGCATCGCCATCCGTCTGGGGATGTCGCGAAATACGGTGCGCCGTGCGCTATCGCTGACGACTCCGCCAGCCGACCATCGGCGACGCAGGGGGTCGGCGGCCGACGATATCGATGCCGGTATCCGCGATCTCCTCTATGACGATCCCGAGATTACGATCGCCGAGATCGGTCGCCGACTCGACTGGGACCGTTCGCGTACTCTCCTCGCGCGGCGAGTACGGCTGATCCGTGCCGAGATCGACGCCACGAATCAGCAGGCCGACGTCGGGGCGGTCGCGCTCCCGCAGCAAGGCACGAGTTTCGTGGGCCGGCGCGACGAACTGCGCCAGTTACGTGCTCTCCTGGGTGAACACCGCTTGATCACGGTTGCCGGTCCGGGCGGGATCGGGAAGACCCGCTTGGCCATAGCGGCGGCGTGGGAGTTTCGGCGGGCGTTTCCCGACGGTGTGCGTTTCATTGGTTTCGCTTCGGTCCGTACCGAACACATGTTGGCGCAGGCCGCGTGCGATGCGCTTGGTCTCGATAATAGAGATGCCGCGGCGGGTTCGGCCATCGCGGCGTTGCTCGCCTACCTACGCAATAAGCGGATGTTGCTGGTACTTGATAATTGCGAGCATGTGATCGAGGGTGCTGCTGCGCTTGTCGGCCAGATCCTGGAGTCCACGGTGGGCACACGTGTCCTGGCGACGTCGCGTGAATACCTTTCTCTGCCAGGGGAGTATGTATTCGGTGTGCATTCGCTTCCGATCGGTGACCGGGGCGGTTCGGGAGCTATGGAACTGTTTTCCCGGCGGGCCGAGGCGATTTTGTCCGGATTTACCCTCGACGAGAACAACATTGATCATGTCCGGCATATCTGTGAGCGGCTCGACGGGGTACCGCTGGCCATCGAGTTGGCATGTACCCGGCTTACCGTCTTGTCGGTGGAAGACCTAGCGACCCTTCTCGATAGTAGAGTCCTTGCGCTGCATGGCGGTTCGCGGGATCGCACCGCACGCCACCGCAGCCTGCAGGCAACCATCGACTGGAGTTATGAACTCTGTAGTGAACTGGAACGGCAGTTGTGGGCCCGGCTATCGGTGTTCGCTGGCAGCTTCGATCTCGACGCGGTGCGCGCGGTGTGCGTCGACGCAGTGCCGGATGTGCCCGCGGCGATCCCCGATGACGAGGTCACCGAAGCGATGTCGGCGCTGGTGGCCAAGTCGGTGGTGCTGCGGGAGAGTGTCGACGGCCGGGTCAGGCTGCGGCTACTCGAATCGATCCGCGAGTACGGGGCCAGTAAACTTACTGCAGCGCAGCATCATCAGATTACCGACCGGCTGCTGAGCTGGGCGTTGCGGGTGATCGTCGATTGCGCCGCCGGGTGGTACGGGCCGCATCAGCTCGACGGTGCCGAGTCGGTGCGGCGTAATCGGGATAACATTCGGGCCGCGATCCACGCCGCGTTATCCGATCCGGACCTGCGTGGGCGGCTAGCCGATGTGGCCGTGGCGCTTGGCGGGGCTCCGTTCCTGTGGGCGTGTGGGATTTCCATTCGTGAACATCGGCAGTGGATGACACAGCTCCTCGATGTCTCCAGCTTGGATGCGGCGTTGATCGGCCGGTTACATGCGGTACTCGGACTCGTCTCGACATTGCAGGGCGATCGTGAGTCCGCCGATTACACCATTCGGCGGGCACACGAGATTGCGGTGTCGCATGGAGATAGCCGGACTGCGGTATTCGCTGTGCACCTGCGCGGGTTACGCGCCCTATTCGCCGGCGAATATGATGTGGCCAGAGTTCTGCTGGATAAGGCCGAGGAAGAATATGATTCGCTCGGAATAGATTCCGAGCTACGGTCGACGTTGGGTATCCACCAGGGCATGCTGTACAGCTCGATACTTGATATCGATGCCGCCGAACGGATCTTCCGGCAGGTGTATGACGATTCGGAAATGGTTGGTGACACCTGGTTTCGGTCATATGCGATGTACGGACTCGGGTTGGTGGCCTGGCTTTCAGGCGATCACGGTGTGGCTTCGGCGCGCGCCACGGAGGCGTTGCGCAGTCATCGCCGGTTCGACGATATGGTCGGCACCACCTTGATGACTGACCTGCTCGGATGGTCGTTGGCGGCATCGGGATCGGGGCGCAGTGCAGCGGTCCTACTCGGGGCGGCATCGCAGATGTGGGGATCATTCGGGCAGCAGCTATACGGATCCGAATACTGGAACTCGTTGCGATACAGGGCACTTGATAGTGCTTGTGCCCAGATGACCGACGCGCAGTTCACCGCCGCGTGGGAGCGGGGCAAGTCGATGTCGAGTGTGGAACTGCTCGATTTTGTGTTCTCCGATACCGCGGAGGTCGCGGTCGAGGGTGAGTCGACGTGGTTCACCGTTGATGGGCACCAGATGCTGTCGCGTCGCGAGATGGAGGTCGCAGAGTTGGTGGCGACCGGAATGACCAACCGGCAGATCGCCGAACGGCTGGTGCTCTCGGTGCGAACGGTCGAGGGTCATGTGGAGCATGTGCTGAGCAAAATGTGCCTGCAACGCAGGGCCGAGGTGGCCCCGGCCCTACACGCGTTGGCCGTGCCGACGACCGGCCGATCCTGAGGCGCGGGACCTTCAGTATCGGCCGGTCGGATGCCACTCAGACTTTGCTCAGTGCGCCCGCGTCGATAGGCAGTGCCACTCCGGTAACGAATCGTGTTGCATCCGAGGCCAACCAGACGACGGCCGCAGAGATGTCGGCCGGTTCGAGCCACGGGGTGGGCAGTACGTTCATGCCGGTCTGGCATGCTTGCCGGAAATCCTCATGTGTCGGGTGTTCGAGGTCGGGGCGGAAGAGTTTGTACATGTCC
>JASGFW010000160.1:0-6966 GCA_047605305.1 Gordonia sp. (in: high G+C Gram-positive bacteria) | reverse complement strand
GCGACACAGAACTAGCCAGCGACCTCGACGATCAGTTCCACCTCGACGGGCGCGGCGAGCGGCAGTTCAGCAACCCCAACGGCCGACCGAGCGTGCACTCCGGCGTCACCGAAGATCTCGCCAAGTAGATTCGACGCACCGTTGATGACCTGCGGCTGGCCGGTGAACCCCGGTGCGGACGCCACGAATCCCACCACCTTCACCACGCGCACGATCGAGTCGAGACCGACGAGCGCATCGATCGCGGCGAGCGCGTTGAGTGCGCTGATCCGGGCGGCGTTCGTCGCGTCTTCCGGCGTGCAGATCCCCTCGGCCCCATCGGACACCTTGCCGATCGCCGACAACTTACCGTCGACGATCGGTAGCTGCCCTGAGGTGTAGACGAGGTTTCCGGTGCGTACCGCGGGGGTGTAGGTGGCCACCGGCGGGACAACCGACGGCAGGGTGATACCGAGTTCAGCCAGGCGCGCTGTCCATGTGGTGCTCATCGGATCAGGCCTTCGCTCGCTTGAGGTAGGCCACATGCTGTTCCCCGGTCGGTCCCGGCAGCACGCTCACCAGCTCCCATCCGTCGGCACCCCAGGTATCGAGGATCTGTTTGGTTGCGTGGGTGAGCAGGGGCACCGTCGCGTACTCCCATGTGGTCAGTTCAGTCATAGATCAAGACTATCTGGTGACGTCCTATCGCTAATGTGAACCTGTGGTCGACAAATCATCCGAGCAGGACTCCGCCACCGCAGCGGGGAACCTCTGGCCGGAACGTGCCGCCCGCGCGCGTCTGCACTTCGTCTCGGGCAAGGGCGGCACTGGTAAGACCACCGTGGCGGCGGCGCTGGCACTGGCGCTGGCCGCCGACGGCAAGCGAGTGCTGCTTGTCGAATGCGAGGGCCGTCAGGGCATCGCCCAGCTTTTTGATGTGCCGCCACTACCCCCGCAGGACACCAGGATCGCCACCGCCGAGGGGGGCGGGGAGGTGTCGGCGCTGGCCATCGACATCGAGTACGCCCTGCTGGAATACCTCGACATGTTTTACAACCTCGGCTTCGCGGGACGGGCGATGAAGCGCATCGGGGCGATCGATTTCGTGACCACCGTCGCGCCGGGCCTGCGCGATGTCCTGCTCACCGGCAAGATCAAAGAACGCATCATTCATACCGATAAGCGGGGCAACCGGACGTATGACGCCGTCGTTGTCGATGCGCCGCCCACCGGACGCATCGGCAATTTCCTCGACGTGACCAAGGCGATGGCCGACCTGGCCAAGACCGGACCGATCCGCAGCCAAAGCGATGGCGTGGCGCGGCTCCTGCATTCGGATGAGACTGTCGTACATCTGGTCACGCTGCTCGAAGCGATGCCGATCACCGAGACCATCGAAGCGGTCGATGAGTTGACAGGCAATGGCATCAACATCGGTAGCCTGATCATTAACCGTGTGAGTCCGGTCTTGCTGCCTGCCAATGAGATTGACGCTATCGCCGAGGGCCGCCTGGACGCGCCCCGGATCGCCGCCAATCTGGCGCAGGCGGGGCTGAGCGTCACCGACGACAATCTCGCGGGACTGCTTACCGAAACCATCGAACACGCCACCCGGCTGCAGGCCCAGCAGATCGCCAGGGCGCAACTCGACGAGGTGGAGCTACCGACCCTCGAACTACCCGCCCTCGACGACGGTATCGATCTGGGTTCGCTCTACGAGCTGGCGAATCTGTTACAGAAAGCGGGGGCGTAATGCCGTTGGATCTCGCGATGGGATCGCTACTGCTCAACCCGCACACACATGTCGTAATCTGTTGCGGTGCAGGCGGAGTGGGAAAGACGACGACCGCTGCGGCCATGGCCCTCTATGCCGCCGAACGCGGCCGGCATGTGGCGGTGCTGACCATCGATCCGGCCCGGCGGCTGGCCCAGTCTCTTGGGGTGGGCGAACTGACCAACGATCCGCAGCCGGTGACGATCACCGGTACCGGCCGGCTCGACGCGATGATGCTCGATATGCGCCGGACCTTCGACGAGATGGTGCTCGAACATTCCACGCCCGAACGCGCCGAGGCGATCATGGACAATTCCTTCTACCAGATCATCGCGTCGTCATTTTCCGGCACACAGGAATATATGGCGATGGAGAAGCTCGGCAAACTCCTCGGGGAGAACCGCTGGGATCTCATCGTCGTCGACACTCCACCCTCGCGCAATGCATTGGATTTCCTTGATGCGCCACAGCGGCTCGGCTCCTTCCTATCCGGCCGGCTGATGAAGATGCTGATCGGCGGCGGACGCGGGGTGGGGCGTGTGGTGACCGGCGCGATGAGTGTGGCGATGCGCGGCGTGGCGACGATCATCGGCGGCGCCATGCTGCGTGATGTCGCGACATTCGTTCAGTCCCTGGATTCGATGTTCGGCGGTTTCCAGGAGCGCGCGCTCAAGACCTACCAGTTACTCACCGCGCCAGGCACACTGTTCGCCGTCGTATCCGCCGCAGAACCCGACGCGCTGCGTGAGGCCGCCTTCTTCGTCGACCGGCTCAGCGAGGAGTCGATGCCACTGGCGGGGTTGATCCTCAACCGCACGCATCCGAACCTCGCCGGTGTCTCCGAGGAGTCCGCTCAGGTGGCGCTCGCTCAGGTCGGCGACGATCTGACTCGGGGCGTGCTGCGGGTGCATGCCGATCGGGCCGCGACAGGCAAACGCGAATTGCGTCTGCTGCAACGTTTTACCGCCGCGCACCCGACAGTGCCGATTGTCGGGGTTCCGTCGCTGCCCTTCGAGGTCGCCGATCTGACGGCGTTGCGTGCGGTCGCCGAGCAGATCACCGGGCGGGGCTGAGGCTCGCAGTGCCCCGGCCGCACGGGGGGTCAGCCCGCGCTGGCCTGTTGCCGTCGGCGTTGCGCGGAGAAGAATTCCGCCCAGGAGCTGACTTCGGGGTGCTGGCGCAGCAACGCCCTGCGCTGACGTTCGGTCATGCCGCCCCACACCCCGAATTCGACGCGGTTATCGAGAGCGTCGGCGCCGCATTCGAGTTGCACCGGGCAGTGCCGGCAGATTGTCGCGGCCTTACGCTGGGCGGCTCCGCGGACGAAGAGGTCGTCGGGGTTCTCGTCGCGACACAGTGCGCGCGACACCCAAGCCTGCCGCGCCGCGTTGATGGATACCGCCGCTATCGCCATATTCCGACCCCTGTCTGTCGTCCACCGCACCCGCCGGGTGCGCCGTGTGGCCGCCCGCCGCGACCCCCCGAATGCGCCTCACCGAGATAGCCAAACCACTCGCCCATATTCATTGTTAACTGAGTCACATTCAGCCCCCAATCTAGGGATGTGTGCATTCCGATGCAACCCCTGGGCGCAAAAAAGTGGCACACACGTGCCGACGCCGCGATGGGGAGAGGCCTTCAGCACCCGCCACCGGGCCTACGATGACCCTCCCGTGGCTGAAGACATGCGCCCCCGCGAGGGCAGCATGCCGTCGGAGAAATCACACGTATCCTGTCCCGTGTGCCGATCTCGAAGAAGTTGTGGCCACTCGCAGGTGCCTGCGTGTTGGCCGGCGTGCTGGTAGCCGGATTGCTCTACCCCGTGGCCAGCGGTATCGGGCTCGCATCCAACCGGGCCGCCTCGGCCGTCGAGAATGTCTCCTCGGAGTTGCTGGGCGGAACCCTGCCGGAGGTCACCACGATGACCGATGTCAACGGCACCCCGATCGCCGCGCTCTTCGACCAGTACCGGTATCAGGTCGGCTATAACGACATCGCCCCCGACATGATCCGCGCGATCATCTCCATCGAGGACCGCCGCTTCCTTGAGCACAACGGCGTCGACTGGAAGGGGACGATCCGGGCTTTTCTCAAGAACTCGTCGTCGGGTGCGGTTCAGCAGGGCGCGTCAACCCTGGATCAGCAGTACATCAAGAACTATCAACTACTGGTGCTGGCCCGCACCGAAGCCGACCGGGAAGCGGCCATCGAGACCACGCCCGCACGTAAACTCCGCGAAGTACGGATGGCGCTGACGATGGAGCAGTCGCTCACCGACGACGCCAAGCGCAGGGGACTCGACGACGCGGCGGCCAAACAGGATGCCAAGAAGCAGATCGTCACCCGCTATCTCAACGTCGTGCCGTTCGGTAACAACGCCTATGGCATCGAAGCCGCGGCACGCACCTATTTCGGTAAATCGGCGAAGAATCTCACGGTGGCGGAGGCCGCGATGCTGGCTGGCATGGTGCAGTCCAGCTCGGCGCTCAACCCGTACACCAATCCGCAGGCAACCCGCGCGCGACGCAATGTCGTACTCGACACGATGATCGATAACTTCCCCCATCGGCGGGATGAACTCATCGCCGCCAAGCAGGCCCCGCTGGGCGTGCTACCTCAGCCACGCACCCCCACTCAGGGATGCATCGCCGCCGATAACAACGGATTTTTCTGCGATTACGCGCTGCAGTTTTTAGCCGAGAACGGAATCTCGCGCGACACGGTGGCGCGCGGCGGCTACATCATCCAAACCACCCTAGATCCCGCCGTGCAGCGCAGTACCGTGGCCGCCGTCCAGCATAATGTCGACCCGACCGCCGAAGGGGTCGCCGACGTGATGAGCGCGATCCGCCCGGGCACGACGTCACACGACGTACTCGCGATGGCTTCCAGCCGCAACTACGGGCTCAACTCGCGGGCCAGCGAAACGGTGCAGCCCGAACCCTTTTCGCTCGTCGGCGACGGCGCGGGTTCGGTGTTCAAAGTCTTTACCGTCGCGGCGGGTATGGAGAAGGGTCTTGCGATCAACTCGAATATCCCCGTGCCCGGATCGATTGCGGTGGAAGGCATGGGTGATAGCGCCGGCGCCAACGGATGCCCGGTCAACTATTACTGCGTCAAAAACGACGGAAAATACACGCCATCCATGTCGATCACGCAGGCGCTGGCCACCTCGCCGAACACCGCGTTCGTGAAGCTGCTCCAGCGGGTCGGGGTTAAGCCAGCCGTGGATATGGCCGTGCGGTTGGGTATGCGCTCTTACGTGGTGCCCGGTTCATCGGGTTATGGCGATAAGAGCATTGCCCAGTACGTCAAGGACGGGAATCTCGGGTCGTTCACACTCGGCCCGTGGCCGATCAATGGTCTGGAACTCTCCAACGTCGCGGCGACGCTGGCATCGGGAGGCGTGTGGTGCCCGCCGAATCCGATCAAGTCGATCAGCAAGATCAAGCGCGACCAGTACGGCAATCCGGTGCTCGGCGCCGACGGCAAACCCGCACGGACGGCGATTCCGTTCGACGCACCCAAATGTCAGCGCGTCGTCGAGACCGGGCTGGCGAACACCCTGGCTAATGCGATGAGCCAGGACGACAAGGGCGGCGGTACGTCGGCGGGAGCCGCCGGTACGGCCGGGTGGAGCTACCCGGTGGCGGCGAAGACGGGCACCACCGAAGCACATCGTTCGGCCGCGTTCGTCGGATTCACCAATCAGATCGCCGGTGCGGCCTATGTCTACTCCGACGGACCGAATCCGGCCGGCGTGTGCTCATCGCCGGCGCGGTTATGCGGCGAGGGCGATATTTACGGTGGTATGGAGCCGGCTCGCACCTGGTATGCGGCGATGAAGCCGGTCGCAACGAAGTTCGGCCCAGTCAGTCTGCCGCCTGCCGATCCGCAGTATCTCAATGGCAATGATCGAGGCCGGATACCCAACGTCAGCGGGCTCGCCGCGAGCGCCGCGACGGCCCGGCTGCAAGCGGCCGGGTTCAAGGTCAACCAGCTCGATGTCGACAGCAAGCGGCCACAGGGCACGGTGGTGTTCACGGCACCGTCGGATGCGGCGATGCCGGGCAGCACGATCACCATCTATGTGAGCAACGGACGGCACGCGGCGAGCGGAGATAATTCCGGACCCACCCAGACCACCGTTCAGGTGCCCGGAGTGGGGCCGGTGGTCATCCAGTTACCCGGCTGATCGGCCCCGCCGCCACCCGGTTGCTACCACACGGGCACAGCACCCCGGCGTATTCTGGGATTATGGTCAACGTCAACCCCGGAGCCTTTACCTCGCGTCACTCCTCTCGCGCGCAATTGGTGTCCTCTATTGCGGCACGCACGGCGGGTGCGGCTGCGGGCGCGGCAGCCGCCGGGTTGTTCTACTCGACGGTGATCGAACGCAACGCATTCACGGTGCGGCACACCACGATGGCCGTCCTTGAGCCTGGTACCGCACCGCTGCGTGTGTTGCATTTGAGTGATCTGCACATGACCCCGAATCAGCGACTCAAGCAGGCCTGGATATCCGAACTCGAATCGTTTGAACCTGATCTTGTGGTCAACACCGGCGATAATCTCGCCCACCCGGCCGCAGTACCCTCGGTGATCCAGTCGCTCGGCGGATTACTTTCGCGGCCAGGTCTTTTCGTCTTCGGCTCAAATGACTATTTCGGTCCGCGGCCGAAGAATCCGCTGCAGTATTTCGACCGTGATCACACCCGCACGCACGGCACCCCACTGCCGTGGCAGGATCTGCGGGCCGCCTTCATCGAACGCGGCTGGCTCGACGCCACGCATGCCGTCCGCGAACTTGAGGTCGGCGGGGTGCGTGTGGTGGCGGCCGGGGTCGATGACCCCCATATCGAACGCGATCGCTATGACACGATCGCCGGTCGCCCTAATCCGCTGGCCCATCTACGGCTCGGCCTCACCCACTCCCCTGAGCCCCGCGTCCTCGACCGCTTCGCCGCCGACGGTTATGATCTGGTGCTGGCCGGGCACACCCACGGCGGGCAACTGTGCCTGCCGTTCGTTGGCGCACTGGTCACCAACTGCCATATCGACCGGTCACGGGTGAAGGGCCCGTCGAATTGGGGTTCGACGATGAAGCTGCATGTGAGCGCCGGCTTGGGCACCTCGCCGTTCGCGCCGGCACGGTTCTGCTGCCGTCCCGAGGCCAGCCTGCTGACGCTCACCCCGGTGTCCCACGGCGACGC
>JASGFW010000159.1:0-7221 GCA_047605305.1 Gordonia sp. (in: high G+C Gram-positive bacteria) | reverse complement strand
AGGCCAGCGCACCGGCACCCGAGCCCGCACCGGCGAGCGAGCCGGCCGATCCGCCGACTCTGGAGTCAACCCCGTATGTGACTCCGTTGGTGCGGAAGTTGGCCGCGGAGAACGATATCGACCTCAATACGCTCAAGGGCACCGGTGTCGGCGGCCGCATCCGCAAGCAGGATGTGCTGGCTGCCGCCGAGGCCAAGAAGGCCCCGGCACCGGAGCCGGCTCCTGTTGCGGCTCCCCCGGCTCCGGCCGCAGCCGCACCGGCCGCACCGGCACCCGTCGCGTCGGCAGCGGGCAAGGAGATTCGCCCCGAGCTGGCCGCGCTGCGCGGTACCACGCAGAAGATCAACCGCATCCGGGCGATCACCGCCAAGAAGACCCGCGAGTCTCTGCAGACCTCGGCGCAGCTCACGCAGGTCTTCGAGGTCGACCTGACCACGATCGTGGCGCTGCGCAAGGCCGCCAAGGAGTCCTTCCGTGCGGCGGAGGGGGTCAATCTGACCTACTTGCCGTTCATCGCGAAGGCCGTCGTCGAGGCACTCAAACTGCATCCGAATATCAACGCGTCGATCGACGAGGATGCCAAGGAGATCACCTACCACGCCAACGTTCACCTCGGTTTCGCCGTCGACACCGAGGCGGGTCTGCTCTCGCCGGTGATCCACAACGCCGACGATTTGTCGATCGCCGGGCTCGCCCGCGCGATCGCCGACATCGCGGCCCGCGCCCGGGCCAACAAGCTCAAGCCTGATGAGCTGGCCGGCGGCACCTTCACCATCACCAATATCGGCAGTCAGGGCGCGTTGTTCGACACGCCGATCCTGGTTCCGCCGCAGGCGGCGATGCTGGGCACCGGCGCGATCGTCAAGCGCCCCGTGGTCCTCACCCTCGAAGATGGATCGGACACGATCGCGGTGCGGTCGACGTCGTATCTGCCGTTGACCTATGACCACCGTCTCGTCGACGGCGCCGACGCGGGCCGTTTCCTCACGACGATCAAGAAGCGTCTTGAGGGCGGTGCCTTCGCCGCAGATCTGGGCCTCTAGTAGGTCCTGTGCGCATCGCGGTTGCGGGCTCGACGGGGCTGATCGGTTCGGCCCTGACCGCCGCACTGACCGATTCCGGTCACCAGGTGCGGCGGCTGGTCCGCCGCGAGCCGTTATCTGATGGCGAGTTCGGCTGGGATCCCGAGACGATCGGGGTCCCGGCCGAGGCCTTCGATGGGGTCGACGCGGTAATCAGTCTCGGCGGGGTTGGCGTCGGCAACCAGCGGTGGAGCGGACGTTTCAAGCAGCAGCTGCGCGATTCGCGGATCACACCGACCGAGGTGATCGCCGAAGCGGTGCGTGATGCCGGCGTACCGACGCTGATCAGTGCGAGCGCGAGCGGATACTACGGGGACACCGGCGATGCCACGGCCACCGAAACCGCTCCTGCCGGAGCGGGATTCCTCGCCGGTCTGGTGAGCGATTGGGAGAATGCGGCCACCGCCAACGCCGGACCCGATACCCGGGTGGTGCTGTTACGCACCTCCCCGGTGCTCTCCCGGGGTGGCGGCATCCTGGCGAAGCTCACACCGATATTTTCCCTCGGGCTCGGCGGCAGAATCGGCAGCGGTAAACAGTATTTTTCCTGGATCAGCCTGGTCGATGAGATTCGCGCGATCGAGTTCCTACTCGAATCCTCGATCCGCGGTCCGGTCAATTTGTGTGCACCGTCGGCGGTTCCGTTCGCCGAGTTTGTCGACGCGCTCGGACATGCGCTGCACCGGCCCACCGTGTTCGCGGTGCCGGGTGCGCTTGCCACATTGGTGGGCGGTGAGCTGGCCCAGGAAATGATTTTGTTCAGTCAGCGCGTTGCACCCGGTGTGCTTACCGACAACGGTTTCGAATTCACCCACCCCGGCCTATCCGCTGCGCTGGCTTTTGCCACCAAGTGAGGCGACGATGACCCAGCTCTCCACCAACTCCCCCCGGCACCGCGCGCGGTCCTCCGAGGATGCCCTTGAAGTGCGGCGTCTGGGCGTCGTGGACTACCGCGACGCCTATACACTCCAGCATGAACTGGCCGCAGATCGTGCCGAGGGACGCCTCGATCACGATGTCCTGCTGCTGTTGGAGCATCCGTCGATCTTCACCGCGGGTAAACGCACCGAGGATTCCGACCGGCCAACCAACGGCGCCGAAGTGATCGATGTCGACCGCGGCGGCCGGATCACCTGGCATGGTCCCGGCCAACTCGTCGGCTACCCGATCATCGCGCTGGCCCAACCCCTCGACGTCGTCGACTACGTGCGCCGCATCGAATCGGCGCTCATCGCGGTATCCGCCGATGTCGGGGTGCGCACGGTCCGTGTCGAGGGACGTTCGGGCGTGTGGGTGTGCGATGACACGGGCGATCGCAAGCTCGGGCAGATCGGTATCCGCGTTGCCCGCGGGATCGCCCTGCATGGCTTCGCCCTCAACGTAAATCCCGATTTGAGTGCGTTCGAATCGATCATTCCGTGCGGAATCGCCGATGCGGGCGTGACGTCACTGAGCCTGGAATCGGGCCGCGAGATCATCGTCGACGACATCATCGATCCGGTGGCCGAGGCCGTGGCCGACGCACTCGATCACCGTACCGATACCGCGGACGCCGAGTCGGCGACCGCCCGCGTAGCATCGGTGCGGTGACTGTGACCGGAGATAAGAACTGCCAATCCGCCTCCCAGGTCGCAACGACGGCACCCGATGGGCGCAAACTGCTGCGGCTGGAAATTCGCAACGCGCAGACCCCGATCGAGCGCAAGCCGAACTGGATCAAGACCCGTGCCACCATGGGCCCCGAGTACAGCGAACTCAAGGGTCTGGTGAAGCGCGAAGGACTGCATACCGTCTGCGAGGAGGCGGGCTGCCCCAACATTTACGAATGCTGGGAAGACCGCGAGGCAACCTTCCTCATCGGCGGCGAGCAGTGCACCCGGCGCTGCGATTTCTGCCAGATCGATACGGGTAAGCCGGCCGCTCTCGACCGGGATGAGCCGCGTCGCGTCGCAGAAAGCGTGCAGGCGATGGGCCTGCGGTATTCGACGATCACCGGCGTGGCCCGTGATGACCTGCCCGACGAGGGTGCCTGGCTGTATGCGGAAACCGTTCGGGCGATCCACCAGCTCAACCCGGGCACCGGCGTGGAGAATCTGATCCCCGACTTCCATGCCAAACCGGATCTGCTCGACGAGGTTTTCGATGCCCGTCCCGAGGTGCTGGCACATAACCTGGAGACGGTGCCGCGTATCTTCAAGCGCATCCGGCCGGCCTTCCGCTATGAGCGTTCCCTCGACGTACTCACCCACGCCCGCAATTTCGGGCTGGTCACCAAGTCGAATTTGATCCTCGGTTTGGGTGAGACCCCCGAGGAAGTGCGCGCGGCGATCGACGATCTCTATCACGCTGGCTGCGACATCCTCACCATCACCCAATACCTACGGCCTTCGCCACGGCATCATCCGGTGGAGCGGTGGGTGAAGCCGCAGGAATTCGTCGAACATTCCGATTACGCCCGCGACCTTGGTTTCGCCGGGGTGATGGCCGGGCCACTGGTGCGTTCGTCGTATCGGGCGGGGCGTCTCTATGCGCAGGCGATGGCGCATCACGGCCGTGAACTACCGCCGGCGATGGCTCATCTCGCCGATGAGGGCTCGGCCAGCCAGGAGGCGACGAGCCTCTTGCAGCGGCTTGCGCGCTGAGCCGTATTCTGGACGGTATGGCAAAGGCGCAATCCGCGAGCAAAGAAGCGAAGGCCGCCGCGAAGCGGGCCCGTAAGCAGGCATCTAAGGAACGCCGCCAGCAACTCTGGCAGGCGTTCCAGCTTCAACGCAAAGAAGATAACCGACTGATCCCCTATATGGCCGGTGCGTTTATCGCGCTCGTCGCGATATTCGTGGTACTCGGCATCGTGTTGGGCACGGTGTGGCTCTTTGCCCCGCTCGGCGTGGTGTTCGGTGCGCTCGCCGCATTTATTATCTTCGGTCGGCGCGTGCAGAAGTCGGTCTACACCAAGGCCGACGGCCAACCCGGTGCGGCAGGCTGGGCGCTGAGCAATATGCGCGGGCAGTGGCGGGTCAGCCAGGCGGTGGCTGGCACCAGTCATCTCGACGCGGTGCACCGGGTGATCGGCAAACCCGGCATCATCCTGGTCGCCGAGGGCACTCCGAGCCGGGTGCGTTCACTGCTCGCGCAGGAGAAGAAGAAGGCCGCGCGGGTTGTCGGCGACACTCCGATCTACGAGATCTTCGTCGGCAACGACGACGGCCAGGTGCCGCTCGCTAAGCTCGAACGGCACGTCAACAAGCTGCCGCGCAACATCGACGGTAAGCGTATCGACGCCCTTGAGGGCCGCCTCGCCGCACTCAGCGGCCGTAGCGCCGGACCGGCGATGCCGAAGGGGCCGCTGCCGGCGGGGGCCAAAATGCGCAGCATGCAGCGTGCTGCGCGGCGTCGCTGAACTTCGCCCCCCGGGGGTCAGCGGGTGCGCACCAGCGCGGTTCCGGTGGCCCTGTCGTGTAGCGCGCGGGCGTTGTAATCGTTCATCAGGGCCGGCACGATGAAGACGATCAGCAGTTGTCTGGCCAGCGCCCGCACCACACCGACCGCGGCGAGGGGCACCTGTCCCGAGATTTCGGCGGCAGTGCGCTCGGGGCCGTGGTCGACACGGGCTACCCGCAGACCGGCCGCACATTGCCCCGGGGTGAATCCAAATAGGGTCACGCAGGCCGCGCCGATGATAAACCACACGCCGAGCACCACCGTGCTGATCTCAACCCCGACTACTCGCACCACCAGCAGCGCGATTCCGTAACCGATCAGCCAATCGATCAGCAGTGCCAGCACTCGATGCCAGCCACCGGCGAGTGAACCCGGCCCCGATTGCGCAAACCCCAGGTCAGCCCCGCGATATTCGACGTCGACGGCCTGTCCCGAGGCCGGACCCGATAACCACGAACCAGTGGCCCGGCCCATCAGCGGCCGGCCTGGAATCGAGCCGAGTCGTCGGCGACAATTGCATGCACATTCATGGCACCCATGGTATGTGCGCCGCAATACCAGCGACCCTTCGGTCACCGATATGGGTGGTAGTGGCGGGATTCACCCCCACGACTTCCTATCATCAGTAATAGTGGAATTGTTCCGGTCCGGGGGGTGTGCGGTTGCCACATTCCCCCGACATTCGGGCAACTACACGTCCATTGGTTCAGGCTCGATGTCTCCGCAGGTTGGCGGTGGCATCAGTCGTGCCAGATGCCTGCTTCAGGCGTCATCTGGCCGGCGACAAGTGAAGGAGTCACCGCACGTGGTGTACAGCAGTAACGAAGAACTTCTCGACGGCATCAGGGCGGAGGGTGTCGAATACGTCGACATCCGTTTCGTCGATTTGCCCGGTGTGACGCAGCACTTCTCGATTCCCGCATCCGCCTTCGACGAGTCCGTCTTCGAAGATGGTCTGGCCTTCGACGGTTCGTCGGTTCGCGGCTTCCAGTCTATCGACGAGTCAGACATGCTGCTGCTGCCCGATCCCTCGACAGCACGCATCGATCCGTTCCGTAAGGCTAAGACGCTCAACCTGAACTTCTTCGTCCACGATCCGTTCACTCGCGAGGCATACAGCCGCGATCCGCGTAACGTGGCCCGAAAGGCGCAGGATTACCTGGCGTCGACCGGCATTGCCGACACCGCATACTTCGGTGCCGAAGCCGAGTTCTACATCTTCGACTCGGTGTCGTTCGGGTCGGAGATCAACGGAACCTTCTACGAGATCGAGTCGGAATCGGGTTGGTGGAACGCCGGCTCACCGACCGATCCCGACGGCTCCCCGAACCTCGGATACAAGGTGCGCCCGAAGGGCGGCTATTTCCCCGTCGCCCCGTATGACCACTATGTGGATCTGCGCGATGAGATCTCGACCAACCTGCAGAATGCGGGCTTCATCCTCGAACGCGGCCACCACGAGGTCGGCACCGGCGGGCAGACCGAGATCAACTACAAGTTCGGCACGCTGCTGCAGGCGGCCGACGACATCCAGCTGTTCAAGTACATCGTCAAGAACACCGCGTGGGCCAACGGCAAGACCGTGACCTTCATGCCTAAGCCGTTGTTCGGCGATAATGGATCGGGTATGCACACCCACCAGTCGCTGTGGAAGGACGGCAAGCCGCTGTTCCACGATGAGGCCGGCTATGCGGGACTCTCGGATCTGGCTCGTTACTACATTGGCGGCATCCTGCATCACGCGCCGTCGCTGCTGGCCTTCACCAACCCGACGATCAACTCCTACAAGCGACTCGTCCCCGGTTACGAGGCCCCGATCAACCTGGTCTACAGCCAGCGCAATCGGTCGGCAGCCGTGCGTATCCCGATCACCGGCAACAACCCCAAGGCCAAGCGTCTTGAGTTCCGCGCGCCGGATGCCTCGGGTAACCCGTATCTGTCCTTCGCCGCGCAGCTGCTCGCTGGTCTCGACGGCATCAAGAACAAGATCGAGCCGCATGAGCCCGTCGACAAGGATCTCTATGAGCTGCCCCCGGAGGAGGCCAAGGGCATCCCGCAGGCCCCGACGTCTCTGTCGGCGGTGATCGACCGCCTCGAGGCCGATCACGAATACCTCACCGCGGGTGGGGTATTCACCGAGGATCTCATCGAGACCTGGATCACGATCAAGCGTGAGCAGGAGATCGATCCGGTGCAGATCCGTCCGCACCCCTATGAATTCGCGCTCTACTACGACGTGTGATCCTTAGGCTCTTTTAGCGTGGCTCGCGCACGCTGAGATGCCAGCGTTTACGTGGCCCCAGGCGGTGAATTACCGTCTGGGGCCACGTGCATATATGAGAGTCTTTGGGTCAGCGGGCCAGCGCGTCACGGGCCGCGTCGAGTAGTACGACGGCGCGGGCAAGGTTCTCGGTCCCGATGGCATCGGTGATACGGCCGGTCACCGCCGCCACACGCACACGGCAACCTGCACGCAGTTGCGCACCGGGCTCGGTCAACGTCCACAGTGCGAGCCCTATATGGTTTGCCGACTCAGCCGCCCCGACCGCACCGATCTGCGCCAGCCCGGCCAGGGCGGTCGATGCGGTCTGTTGCGGCACTGCGCCCTCGCGGGCGATCCGGCTCATCGCCGCCGGCTCGTCGACACCCAGTTGTTCCAGGATGAAGTACTGCGCGGCGGTGATTCCGATGTCGCGCA
>JASGFW010000158.1:0-7305 GCA_047605305.1 Gordonia sp. (in: high G+C Gram-positive bacteria) | reverse complement strand
ACCTCGGCGTGGTCTTCACCAAGGTCTCGGTGCGTCCCGGCGTCGGCGGCGTCACATGGGATAAGCGCAACGAACTCCGCTTCGACCAGGCATATGTGGCCAATGGGGGATCTGCATGACCTCGTACCTGATCCGGCGTATCCCGTCGGCCCTCGCGGTCCTGGTGATCGCGTCCATCCTGATCTTCGTGATACTCCGGCTCGTCCCGGGAGGCCCCGAGTCGGTGCTCAGCGGTGGCGATGCGACGCCTGAGCAGGTGGCCCACCTTCGACACGAACTCGGTCTCGATCGCAATATCGTGGCCCAGTACCTGTCCTGGGTCGGCGGCATCGTCACCGGGCACCTCGGCACCAGCTACGTGATCGGCGGGAGCATTGCCGATCTGGTCGGCTACGGACTTGGCAACACCGTGATCCTTGCGCTCGGCGGCATTATCGTCGCGGTCGTCTTCGCGCTGGCGCTCTCCCTCACCTCGGTGCTGTCGCGCAGTCGGGTCGCGGGCGCCGCCGTGACGGTGATCAACGCACTCGCGATTGCCCTCCCGGTCTTCGTTGTCGGTACCCTGCTGGTGCTCGTGGTCGGTATCAACCTGCAGTGGCTGCCCGCAGGCGGCACACCGCCCGACGGCTTCGGCCACCGATGGGATCTCGCCTGGCAGTACCTTGTGCTCCCGGCGGTGACACTCGGCCTCCCGACCGGTGCCGTATTGGCCCGTTTCCTCACCGAGTCGCTGGGTACGGAGCTGCGGCAGTCGTATGTGACGACGGCGACCGCGCTTGGCGTATCCCGCACGCGGATTGTGCTGCGGCACGTCCTGCCCAATGCGCTCCCGCCCGCATTGACCGTGTTCGGGATTGCCGCCGGTGGGCTGCTCGGCGGGGCCGTGCTGGTCGAGTCGATCTTTGCCTGGCCGGGGTTGGGCTTGCTCCTGCAAGAGGCTATCGACAATCGCGACTACCCGCTGGTGCAGGTACTGCTGCTGGTTGCGGTGGCGGTGTTCGTGCTGATCCAGCTCGTCACCGACGTCGCGTACGCGCTGCTCGACCCACGTATCCGGCTAGGAGCGTCAGCATGACCGAGATTGCCGCCTTCGTTACCGACGACGCTGCCGAGTCCGCCGAGCGCAGCGTCGAACGGCCCGCGCGCCTGCGGGCACTTGCGAGGTCGCTCCTGCATGGACGGGGTCTCGTCGGCCTGGTTCTGGTCGCGATCGTGGTGGTGGCGGGTGTGTGTGCGCCGCTACTCGCGCCGTACAACCCGACCCGCCAATTGGATGCGTCCTACCTACTCACATCCACGGCTCGGCACCCACTGGGCACCGATGAGCTCAATCGGGATGTGCTCTCCCGCGTGTTGTACGGCATCCGCACCGACCTGTTGATCGTCGCTATCGGTGTGCCGCTGGGCGCGACCCTGGGCGGCCTGGTGGGTCTGGTCAGTGCGGGCCGACGGTTCGGGGACGTGCTGGCGCAGCGCACCTTCGACGTCATCCTGGCGTTCCCCGCGCTGATCCTGGGCATCGCGCTCGCAGCGATCCTGGGGCCGAGTGCGCTCACCGTCATCGTCGTGATTGCCGTCGCGGAGGTTCCCGTCTTCGGCCGCCTCGTGCGCACACAGGTACTCTCGGTCCGCGAGCGTCCGTATGTGGAGGCCGCGACGGTCTCCGGTGCGTCGACCGGATGGATACTTCGTCGACATGTGCTCCCGAATGTATTGGAGCCGTTGGTCGTCCAGCTGGCATTGTCGTTGTCATTGGGTGTTTTTATCGAGGCGGGCCTGAGCTACCTCGGCGTCGGGGTCACTCCGCCCACGCCCGCGCTCGGCTCGATGCTGGCCTCGGCCAACGACTACCTCGAAACCAACCCGGCATACGCCTTCGGCCCACTGATTGCCATCAGCGCGCTGGTGCTCGGCTTCTACCTAATAAGTCAGGCAGTTGGCGCCGCCCGGCGCCGGTGAGGTGGGAATTCAGTTGGAACACATGTCGATTCGCGACGACGACGGCGTCGAGATCATCTTCGGCGAGACACCCGCGCTGGATGTCTCCGGGCTCGCTGTCGACTTTGGCAGTGCCCGGCCGGCTGTGCGCGACATCAGTATCCGCGTCGATCGCGCCCAAATCCTGGCTCTGGTAGGCGAATCCGGATCGGGTAAAACCATCACAGCGAAGGCGGCCATCGGGCTGCTGCCTGCCGGCGCACGTGCCACCGGCTCCGTCAAGGTCGACGGACAAGAGATCCTCGGTGCCGACGAAAAAACTCTGGCCAGGCTCCGCGGCGGCGCCGTCGCGATGGTCTTTCAGGAGCCGCAGACCGCGCTGAATCCGGTGCGAACCGTGGGCTGGCAGATCGCCGAGGCGCTGCGGGCACACCGGAAGGTAGGGCGCCGCCAGGCGCGCACCCGCGCGATCGAGTTGTTGCGGCAGGTCGAGATCCCCGAGCCGGAGCGGCGCGTCGACTCCTATCCGCACCAGCTGTCCGGCGGCCAGAAGCAGCGCGTGGTGATAGCCCTCGCACTCGCCAACGATCCGGTACTGCTGCTCGCCGACGAGCCAACTACGGCGCTCGATGTCTCGGTGCAGGCGGAGATCCTGGATCTGCTGCGACGCATCCGCGACCGCACCCGCGCGGGGATACTGCTGATCACTCACAATCTCGGGGTGGTGGCCGATATCGCGGACCGGGTGGTGGTTGTGCGACACGGCGAGGTGGTCGAACGAGGCGACGTCTACGATCTGTTCGCCCGTCCGACGGCCGATTACACCAAGCAACTGCTCGCCGCGGTGCCTCGGTTGCCCACGACGCCTGCGGATGTGGAAGCCGCCGTCGAACCGGGTGCCGCTCGACCCGTCCTTGAGGTGACAGATCTCGATGTCGTGTACCCGTCCCGCGGTGGGCAGCCACCGTTCCGGGCCCTCGACAGAGTCACGCTGCGGATCGATCCCGGCGAAATCCTCGGCGTTGTCGGCGAATCAGGTTCCGGCAAGACGACACTCGGGCGCGCGATCGGCGGGTTGTTACCGATCAGCGCGGGCAAGATCGTGATCGACGGTACCGATCTCGTGACTGCCGACCGCGCGGTGCTGCGCGCCGTACGCCGCGAACTCGCGTTCGTCCCACAGGATCCGGCGGCGTCGCTCGACCCCCGCTACACGGTGGGGGAATCCATCATCGAACCGCTGCAGATCCACGGCGACGGCACCGCGACCGAGCGCCGGGCGCGTGCCCTTGAGTTGCTCGATGCGGTGCATCTCCCGGCGGAAATCTATGCGCGCTATCCCGACGAGCTCTCGGGCGGTCAACGCCAGCGCGTCGCGCTCGCCCGCGCACTGGTGCTCACGCCCCGGCTGGTGATCGCCGACGAACCAACCAGCGCGCTTGATGTCTCGGTGCAGGCACGGGTGCTGGAACTATTCACCCAATTGCAGCAGCAACTCGGCTTCGCCGCGCTGTTCATCAGTCACGACCTCGCTGTCATCGAGCAGGTGGCCGATCGGGTGGCGATCTTCCAGCGTGGCCGGATCGTCGAGACCGGCCCGGCCCGGCAGGTGTTCACGCAGCCGACACAGCCCTACACCCGCGACCTGGTCGACGCCGTGCCGTATCCGGACCCGGTCGTGCAACGGCGGGCGGATCGATATGCCAAGCCCGTGTCGGGGCTGGCTTGAGTGACACCACGATTTCCGTCGGCCGTCGTTGGTTAGCGGTCGGCGATGGTGACGGTGACGCTGCGACAGACGGTTTCGCCGACGGGCAGGTGTAACGCAGCGGGACTGGCTAGCGCGAGTCCGACCCCGGGATAGTCGGCCAGGCGCACGAACCACGGGTCGCGGGCACTCTCGTCGGTCTCGAAACGTAGCGCGAAACCCGCTGTGGTGTCGTCCCATTCGAGCCAGGTAGACGTGGTGCCGTGCACTGTTTCGCCGATGCCGATCGCGGTGGTAACGCGGGGCGCGGCGGTCCGCGGCAGGCGCCAGAAGAAGCCTCCGTACCCGGCGCCGGTGCGGCCGTTGGCGGCGGGACTGGCCAGGCGCACCCGACGTGCGGCAGTGAGTTCGGTGGTCAGACGCAGCCGCCAGGCGGTAGCGGTGTGGGCGTCGGCCGTGACGATACGGCGCTCGGTGAGCAGCTCCTCGCCATTGGGTGCGAGCCACCGCAAGCGTTGGATGAAGCCGTCGGCGGCGCGGCGGTCGAATCGCACATGCGTGATGCGGCCGTGATCGCCGCGCCAGCGGTAGCCGTCGGGCGTGGCGAATGTTGGTCCGCCCCAGAGGTTTATGCCGTTGATATCGGGGATGGCGAAGCCTGCGCCGAGATGCCAGAGATGATCGGGCGGCTCAGTATCGGTCACAACCACCCCACCCAGCGTCCGAATGGGGTGCAGGAACGGCCGCGGTGTGAATTCTGCGGCCACGCAGGATCCGGACTGGTACTCGGCGACGGCCACACCATTGACGAGCAGCATCGCCAGCGGCGACGACACCGTCGGCGATGTGTTCACCGGGTTACCCGCTGCCACGGAAGCCCGACGGACGCCAGCGGGCGCAGGGATTGGGCGGCGGCCTCCACTGCGGCGTCAATGCCGGGCACCTCCACCCGCGGGTGTAAGCCGCGATAGTCGGTGCGCAGCGCCTCGGCCGGGATGGGAATTGGGTCAGGTGCCAACCGGACCGCCTCCATCACCTCCATGAACGGCCGCACCGCCGGCGGCGGCACGAGCAGTGGGTGGCGTGGATCGTGTACGTGGGCCGCCAGATTCGTCAGTAGATCGACTTCTCCGTGCGTAGACTCCTGTGTCACGCGATCGCCTCTGGTCACCACGACCCTCCCCGTGCGGTATTCCCAGATGATGCGGCCCGTTGTGCCGTGCACCACGATGTAAGGCTCGCGGGATTGTTCGCCGGCCAGGGTGGCGGCGATGGTGATCGGCAGTCCGGAGCCTGTACGCAGGGTGACGCTGGAGGTATCGTCGGCCTCGATATCGTTGGCGCGGAATAGTTCAACCTCGATGTTGTTGATCGTGGCCGCTTGGCCGGGGTCGTTGGACACAACGGCTGATTGAGCCAGTGCGAGCGCACCCGCGATGGCGTGGGCGAACGGGTTGGTGAGAGCGCCGTCGACCACGGGGTTCCCGTCGAGAATGCGACGCCCGGCCCATGCGGCCCGATGGTAGTATCCCTGATCGCGCTGCCAGATTCCCGCTGCACCGATGCCCTGTACGACTCCTACCGCGTCGTCGGTAATGAGGTTGCGGACGGCACCGAGTGCCCGTGAGCCCAGTGACTGGAAGCCGATCTGGCAGGCGACACCAGCCGCGTCGAGCCCAGCACGAAGTGCGTCGAATTCGGCCAGGGTGGGAGTGGGTGGCTTCTCCAACAGTACCGCGCAGCCAGCGCGCGCCGCGGTGAGCGCGAGTGCGGCGTGAGTGTGGATGGGGGTGCATACGATGACGATGCCGCCGGCCGCAGGTAATGGTGCCTCGAGGCGGCTGGCGTAGAGGGCGCCGCCAACCAGGCTGGCCTCGGTGGCGGTGGGCGGCACGTTATCGACGACGCCAGCCAGTCGAATGGGCACTCCCTGCTGACGTAACCTCGCGATGCGTTCCAGATGCCACCGGCCATGGCCGTGGATGCCGACGACCACCACGGGTAGGAGTGTCACCGGATCGGCGTGGCAGCACATGGACTGCAGAGCATAGTCCGTGACCACCGCAATGGAAAGCGTTTTCCAAATTCCGCAGCCGCGGGTGGATTTATATGACTGCGATCACGATTGATGCTTGACATGACGCAGGTTGCATCGTTCCATGGAAAGCGCTTACCGGAGATCCGGGTCGCCCCGGGCACCGTCGACATCGACGTCAGCAGGAGAACGACATGCAGGCAATTCCTCTCGACTCTCAACAGCCGGTACTACCGAAGGTCTCGTCCTCGCCATGGCGCGCCGCGGCTAGTGGCTGGGTCGGCAGTGCCCTCGAATACTACGACTGGTTCATGTACGGCACCGCCGCCGCTCTGGTGTTCCCGCGGGTCTTCTTTCCTAGTGACAACGCTGTGGTCGCATTGATTGCGTCGCTGGGGACTTATGCGGTCGGCTACATCGCCCGCCCTATCGGCGCCGCCGTCCTTGGGCACTGGGGTGATCGCCGCGGCCGCAAATCCGTCCTCGTCGTAGCGATGATCATGATGGGGCTATCGACCTTCGGCATCGCGCTGCTTCCCTCGTACCACCAGGTGGGGATTCTCGCCCCGATGCTGCTGATCGGACTTCGTCTGATCCAGGGTTTCGCCGTTGCGGGAGAACTTGGCGGTGCCACGGCCATGATCATCGAACAAGCCCCATTCGGCCGCCGTGGGTACTTCTCCAGTTTTAGCCTGCAGGGCACCCAGGCGGGCCAGATCCTGGCCGCCGCAGTCTTTCTCCCGCTCTCCTCGTGGCTGCCTGACGAGGCGTTCATCACCTGGGGTTGGCGAATTCCCTTCGCCATAAGTCTCCTCGTCGTCCTCGCTGGCTATCTCATCCGTCGCCGTGTCTCCGAATCCGATACGTTTGTCAACACCGTGCACCACACGCACGCCCGGATACCTTTCGCCCAGCTGATCCGGGAGAGTGGTCTGAATGTGTTGCGCGCCATCGTCATTACCCTTGCCAACGTCATTGGGGTTACCGTCTCGGTATTCGGCGCCGCGTATGCAACCCAGAAGGGTTACGGCGTGGGGATGAGCAAAACCGTCTATTTGTGGATTCCGGTGGTGGCCAATGTCATTGCGATAGCGGTTATCCCGTTCTTTGGTGATCTTTCCGACCGAATCGGTCGGCGGCCGTTACTCATCGTCGGCTCGCTCGGCGCGGGATTGCTAGCGTTCCCTTACCTGTATGCGATCGAACACCATAACGTCATTCTCACGGTGGTGCTGTCGATCCTCTCGTGGGGCCTGTTCTATCAGATGTGGAATGCGACCTTCGCAAGCTTCTTTCAGGAATTGTTCCCGGCGCGCACCCGAGTTAGCGGATTCGCGGTCTCACAGTCGGTCGGCCTCGCGATCAGTGCACTCACCCCGACGCTGTTCGCCGCGGTGGCCCCGCCCGGAACCAGCCACGTCCCGCTCATCATCGGCTCGCTGTGTTTCGCGATTACCGCACTCGCCGCCATTGCTGCGTGGTCGGCGAAGGAGACCCACCGCGTGCCGCTGGAGACGCTGGGTACGCCCGAGGCGCAACCCGTGCCGAATGCCCAGTACGAGCAGATCCGCGCATCGCTGCGCTGACACTCACTCCCGCCGACGGCACGCCTACTAGGGCGTGC
>JASGFW010000157.1:0-7416 GCA_047605305.1 Gordonia sp. (in: high G+C Gram-positive bacteria) | reverse complement strand
CCTTGCCCGTAGCTCGATTCCGACTCCTGTTGCTGACCGTAGCCGGACCCGCCCGATTGATAAGTCATTGGTCACTCTCTCCTACGTGACGCGCCAGATGACGCGCCCACCCGGTCTCGCGGGCAATCCCCGCAACTCCTCATCCACGCTAATACATGCCTACGGCGGCACAGGGATCATCATTATCGGGACATCGATACCGGTATCATCGGCCGAGCCGAGCGGACCGGATGCCACCGTCGCCCCCCTCACCATCCGTCGATATGCAGCACATCGTCGAGCGGTTTACGCGGTGCCGGTGAGAAATCGGTGCCCACCGTGTAGGCAACCGGCAGCAGCACGCCTTGGCGGACCGTCGGCGGAATCCCGAGCAATTCGGCGACTTCTTTCTCATAGGTGAGATGCAACGTCGTCCACGCCGAACCCAGTCCCCGCGCCCGCAGCGCCAACGACAAACTCCACGCACCCGGCAGCAGCGATCCCCAGACACCTGCCTGATTTCCCTCCGGCAGCCCGTCCCCGGTGTAGATCGCCCCGATCACCAGCACAGGCACCTGCCCCAATACGTCGGCGAGGTACTGCGCGCTCGACGCGACCCGCCGCCCGGTGTCATCGGTGACCTGCCGCGTCTTCGAATACGCCGCAAAAGAACGTGCGTAATACTGCGCAACCCGCTCTTTGAGCTCAGGATCAGTGAGCACAATCCAGTGCCAGGTCTGCGCATTGCTTCCGGTCGGCGCCTGCAGGGCCACCTCGAGCGCCTCACGCACGATCTCCAGCGGCACCGGACGTTCCAGGTCGAGACGCTTACGCACCGAACGGGTCGTCGTCAGCAATTCGTCGAGGCCAAGCGGCAACAACTCGGTCATCTCACTCCTCCGAACGGTGACGCATAACAACAGGGCGCGCAACAACAGGGCACGTCATGCAACAAGGGGTGCCACGACATGATGTCGTAGCACCCCTTGCATGCAATCACACCGGGATCAATGACACCCCGTTAATGACCCGCCCAGGTTTATTACAGGGCCGCAAACAGCTCGCGAGCGAGCGTGGCCGTCTCTGTCGGCGTCTTGCCGACCTTGACGCCCGCGGCCTCCAGAGCCTCTTTCTTGGCCTGTGCGGTGCCCGAACTTCCGGACACGATCGCACCGGCATGGCCCATCGTCTTGCCCTCCGGCGCGGTGAAACCCGCGACGTAGCCGACGACCGGCTTGGAGACATTCGCCTTGATGTAGTCGGCGGCACGTTCCTCGGCGTCGCCACCGATCTCGCCGATCAGCACGATCAGCTTGGTCTCCGGATCCTGCTCGAATGCCTCGATGGCGTCGATATGGGTAGTCCCGATGACCGGATCACCGCCGATACCGATGGCCGTGGAGAAGCCGAGATCGCGCAGCTCATAGAGCATCTGGTAGGTCAACGTGCCCGACTTAGACACCAGCCCGATCGGGCCCTTACCGGTGATATTGGCCGGAGTGATACCCAGCAGCGACTCTTCGGGCGTGATGATGCCGGGACAGTTGGGGCCGATGATCCGGGTTTTGTTGCCCTTGGCAACGTTATAGGCCCAGGCATACGCGGAATCCTGCACCGGGATGCCCTCGGTGATGACGACGAGCAGCGGGATTTCCGCATCGATCGCCTCGATGATGGCGTCCTTGGCGAACTTCGGCGGCACGAAGGCGATCGACGCGTCGGCGCCGGTTTCCTTGATCGCCTCGGCGACGCTGCCGAACACCGGCAGTTCGATATCGGAGCCGTCCTTAGCGGTATGCGCCACCGTGGTGCCGGCCTTGCGGGCGTTGACGCCGCCGACGACGTTGGTGCCCGCCTTCAGCATCAGCGCGGTGTGCTTAGTGCCTTCGCCGCCGGTAATGCCCTGGACGATGACCTTGCTGTCCTTATTCAGATAGATCGACATTGATGCACATCCCTCACTTACTCGCCAGTGCGGCGGCCTTGTCGGCGCCGTCGTCCATCGTTTCGGCGAGCGTCACCAACGGGTGATTCGCATCGGCCAGGATCTTGCGGCCTTCGTCTACCTTATTGCCATCGAGGCGGACGACGAGCGGCTTATTGGCATCGTCACCCAACTTGGCCAGGGCACCCACGATGCCGTTGGCGACCGCGTCGCAGGCGGTGATACCACCGAAGACGTTGACGAAGACGCTCTTGACCTGCTCGTCACCCAGGATGACATCGAGGCCCGCGGCCATCACTTCCGCCGAAGCGCCGCCGCCGATGTCGAGGAAGTTTGCCGGCTTGACGCCGCCGTGGTTCTCACCGGCGTAGGCGACCACATCGAGGGTGCTCATGACCAATCCCGCGCCGTTACCGATGATGCCGACCTGTCCGTCGAGCTTGACGTAGTTGAGGTCGAACTCCTTGGCCTTGAGTTCCAGCGGATCCGTCGCATCCTTGTCCTCGAACTCGACGTGACCGGGCTGGCGGAACTCGGCGTTGCCGTCGAGGGTCACCTTTCCGTCGAGGGCAAGGATCTGATCGTCGGGGGTACGGACCAGCGGGTTAACCTCCACCAGCAGTGCATCTTCGGCAACGAAGACCTCCCACAGCTTGGCGATGGTGATCGCGGCCGCGTCGAGCACCTCGGCCGGGTAGTGACCCTGCTCGGCGATGGACCGAGCCAAGGCCAGGTCGACGCCGGTGACCGCATCCACCGCGATCTTGGCGACTCGCTCGGGGTTGGTCGCGGCAACCTCTTCGATCTCGACACCGCCCTCGACCGACGCGATAGCGAGGTAGGTGCGGTTGGCGCGGTCGAGGAGGAAGGAGATGTAGTACTCCTCGGCGATATCACTCGCCTCGGCGACCAACAGCTTCTTCACGACATGGCCTTTGATATCGAGGCCAAGGATGTTGTCGGCATGGGTCTGTGCGTCATCAGGGGTCGCGGCGTACTTCACGCCACCTGCCTTGCCACGTCCGCCGGTCTTGACCTGTGCCTTGATCATCACCGGCTTGCCGATCTCCTCGGCGATAGCCCGCGCGTCGGCGGCAGTGTCGGTCACCCGCCCGGGTGTGGTGGGAACCCCATGCTTGGCGAACAGTTCCTTCGCCTGATATTCGAAGAGATCCATTCAGCTCACCATTTCGTAGGTTTACCCGCTCGTCGTTGGGTGTAACGCGGGCCATATCGGACTCTAAACCTGCCCACTACCGGTCCAATGGGGACCTCCGCACGTTGTGCCGCACATCACTCATCGGGCGGCGCAACCCCACTCCGGTCGCAGGGAGGAATATCGGTGTCGCCCACCCGGATGTGAGCCGCATCCGATAGAGTTCGACGCCGGGCCGCAGCATCACTACACACCGAAAGCGAATGCGGCGGAACATATTTTCTATAAAGAATGCCGTCTTTGCGATAATCGAATCGATCACACCATGCTGTGACACAGCTCACAAATAGCAGGAAATCCGTGAGCGCCCATTGGACTTGTCGCAATCATTTCGTTACCGTTGCGGCGAACAGTCGGATCACAAAAGGGTCACGAATCACAACGGCCGCCGATGTGATCACGAAGTTACAAGGATTGAGGTGAACGACTTGGCCGGACGTGGATATCCAGGCGGGTCAGCGCTGACCGCCGGAGAAACCGCCCGGCGTCGCGATGCGCAGTGGAGCAACACCTGCGCCGAAGAAGCGACCACCATCATCCCGATTGACGAGTTGGAAGCCTATTCAGCCGCAATCGACACCAGGCCGGTGCGGTCACCGAACACCCGGGAACCGCACTACCGCCCAACCCGATCCGAACTCACCCAGGACATCCTGATCCCTGCGGGCGAATTCGACCGGTACGCCGCCGACCAACATGCCGCCGACCAACATGCCATCGACGAACATGCCGTCAACGCCCCCGGCGCACGCCGTCATTCTTCCGTCGGCCACGCCGAGGTAGCGACAGCCCACAGCGGCGAACTCGACCTGAGATTCATCCGCGACGACGAGGCGCGGCTGCGTAGCGTCACCGATGCGCAGCGCACTCGGACGCGCGGTAAGCATCGTCTGGCCACCCCACCGCCAGCGCTACGCGGCGGACGCGCAGCGCTGATCGCTATGGCTGCGGGCGCCGCCGTGGCCGCCGCCCATCTGAGCGGCAACGACGTCACCACGCCGACACACGCCGCCGAGGTCGGCAAGGCTGCCTCCACGATCGATCTGGGTCCGGGGGTCACGGCCGCCTCCCCGAAGTCACCGGACCTGAGTACCTTCACCAGCCAGCTCGCGGTCGGTAAACACTTCGCTGACGTCCAAGCTCGACGCGAAGCCCTGGCCAGTCGGCCATTATTCGTGTCGCCACTGCCGTTGGGGACATACGAATTCACCTCCGGTTTCGCGATGCGCTGGGGCAGTTTCCACGGCGGCATCGATTTCGCCGCACCGCTGGGCACCCCCATCCACGCCGCCACCGACGGCGTCGTCATCGAGGCCGGTCCCGCGTCGGGCTACGGCAACTGGATTCAGATTCGCGCGGATGACGGCACGGTTACCATGTACGGGCATATGGCGTCGGCGGGAGTGCTGGTGCACCAGGGTCAGCACGTCACCGCGGGCGATGTCATCGCGCTCGTGGGCAGCGAGGGATTCTCCACTGGTCCGCACTGCCATTTCGAGGTCTGGAAGAACGGCACCATGAAGATCGACCCCATGCCGTGGCTCGCCGCGCACGGCGTGCGGCTCTCCGCCTACGTGGGGTGAGCGCTCGCGTGCGATAGGCGGCCGCGAACCCCGGATTTGAGCCACGGCCTGGTCGTGGCCGCGGCTACAGCTTCTCCCCCGGCAGACCGCCGAGGGTCATGAATGTCATTCTGCCCACGGTCGCGCCGAAATCGAAGGTGATCCGTTCGGTGGGGCCGCTGCCCTCCTTGGCCACCGCTTTACCGAGACCGTACTTCGGGTGATTCATCCGCTCTCCGATCTCGTAATTCACCATCTTGTTGCGTCCACGCATCGGATCCGATGAATACGAGGAACGGCCAAGCGACCCCGACGGTGCGCCGTCACGGCCGAAGACTCCACCGGTCGAACCCGTCCGACGCGCCCCCGCATGTTGCGGTTCCCTCCGGCGCCAATCCAGCAGATGCTGGGGAATCTCTTGCAGGAAGCGCGATTCCGGATTCGACACGGGCTGGCCCCACGACGCACGGGTGAGCGCGCGGGAAAGGTAGAGACGTTTTTTGGCGCGCGTGATACCCACATAGGCGAGCCGACGCTCCTCGCTCAGTTCGGCCGGATCGCCCAGCGCCCGAAGGTGCGGGAAATGACCGTCCTCCCAACCGGTGACGAAGACGACCGGGAACTCCAGCCCCTTCGCGGTGTGCAGCGTCATCATGGTCACCGTCCCCTCACCCTCGTCGGGGATCTGATCGGCGTCGGCGACCAGCGACACCTTCTCCAGGAACGCCGCGAGCGATCCAGGGGCCGCTACGCCGTGGGTGTCACCGCCGTCGGCTTCGTCGAGCGTCGCGGCCTCGGCCGTCGCCGCCTCGACACTGAATTCCGCTGCAACAGCAACTAATTCGTTAAGATTATCGAGCCGTGCGCCATCCTGGGGATCACTGGATGCCTCAAGCTCGCCGCGATAGCCGCTGCGATCAACGATGGCGGCGACGAGCTCGCCAAGGTCGGCGCCCTCCTCGGTCGCATCCGCCACGACAGCGCCACCCGCCACCCCGGAATCCGCAGGCGCGACACCGGCGTCGATGATCGGCAAAAAATCGTGCCGCAACCCCTCGATCAGGTCGACGAATCCACCGATCTGTTTGACCGCGCGCGTATTGAGCAGCGCCACCTTGCCCGCGGCACCGTCGCGCAGGGCCTGATAAAAGCTGACACCGGTGTTTTCCGCATGCACCGCGACGCACGCCTCGGCGCGGTCGCCGATCCCGCGTCTGGGCGTATTGAGGATACGGCGCACACTCACCGAGTCATCCGGATTTGCTACCACCCGCAGGTAGGCAACGACATCGCGTACCTCCTTGCGCTCGTAGAACCGCGTGCCGCCGACCACCTTGTACGGAATCCCGTGCCGCACAAACACTTCCTCCAGTGCGCGCGAGCCGGTGTTGGTGCGGTAGAACACGGCGACGTCGGAATAACTCACGCTCTCCGACACCGTGCCGATCGTGTGATCGGTGAGCCGTTCGATTTCGGTGGCGATAAACATCGCCTCATCTCGATCGGAATCGGCAACATATCCGACGATGGGCTCACCATCACCCGAATCGGTCCACAGGCGTTTATCCCGACGATTCCGATTGCGCGCGATCACCGCATTCGCCGCCGAGAGAATCGTCTGCGTCGACCGGTAATTCTGTTCCAGCAGAATAGTTTCCGCATCCGGGAAGTCGCGCTCAAACTCCTCGATATTACGGATCGTGGCACCGCGGAAGGCATAGATGGATTGGTCGGCATCGCCGACGACACACAATTCCGACGACGACACGCCATCATCATCATCGGCTACCACCAACTCCCGGACCAGCACGTATTGGGCGTGGTTGGTGTCTTGGTATTCGTCGACGAGAACATGGCGGAACCGGCGCCGATAGTATTGCGCGACCTGCGGGTGGCGTTGCAGCAGAGCAACGGTCTCGCCGATCAGATCGTCGAAATCGAAGGCATTGGCCGCGCGTAGGCGACGCTGGTATTCGTCGTAGATCCGCGCGATCTGCGCCTGCGCCTGATCGAGTGTCGGGGTATCCGTCGCGGTAGCCGCCAATGCCGCGGCCGGATCCACCAGCTCATTCTTATAGTTGGAAATCACCACCCCGACACCACGCGGACTGAACTTTTTGGGATCGAGATCCAGATCACGAATGATCATGCCCAGCAGACGTTTTGAATCGTCGGCGTCATAGATCGAGAAGTTGGAGTTGCGCCCTTCCAGTAACGCCGACTGTGCCCGCAGAATGCGCACACAGATCGAGTGGAAGGTCGAGATCCACATGTAGGTCGCCCGCGGACCGACCAGATCGATGACGCGTTCACGCATTTCCGCGGCAGCCTTATTGGTGAAGGTGATCGCGAGGATCTGGCCGGGCGTGACGTCGCGTTCGGCGAGGAGGTAGGCGACGCGGCGGGTCAGCACCGCCGTCTTACCCGACCCCGCCCCCGCCACGATCAGCAGTGGCGATCCGCCGTGCAGAACGGCCGCCCGCTGCTGCGGATTAAGGCCGTCGAGCAGGCGTGCGGAAGCAGAGCGGACCGACGCGGTGGGAGCGTCGTGTGCGGTGTCTCTAGTGGAACTGGTCATCGGTAGATAAGGCTACTCGCCGGTCCCGACATCTCCCGCCGACCCTGATACCTCCCGCCGACCCGGGGATAGGATGTTCCGGCGCCGGCCACACCGCGTTCGGCAGGCACGTTCGCCGGCTGCACGGTGTCACACC
>JASGFW010000156.1:0-7438 GCA_047605305.1 Gordonia sp. (in: high G+C Gram-positive bacteria) | reverse complement strand
GGTGACGGACTGCGACTGATGTCACAGTCCGCCACCGTGTACCGCCACGCGCGCTCAGCCCTGCTGCACCTTCTCGATGTCGGCACTGGCGCCGTCGCCCAGTTCGATCGCACCGGCCGCGCCCTGCGCGGTGACCTCGAACCGCACCGCGAGCACCTCGCCGGCGATCATGTCGGCGTGCCGCCCGGCCCAGTCAAGCCGTTCACCCGGAACCACAAACCGCACCGCGATGCGGTCGGAGACGTCGAGTGCCAGCGAACGCCGGGCGTCCTGCAGTTCCCGCACCCGATCTTTAGCCCAGCCTTCGGCTTCGAGTTCCTCGGTGACCGCGGTGTCGAGCACCACCAGTCCCCCGCCGCCGGGCAGTTCCGCAGTGGAATCGGGTTCGACGGCCACGAGCCGGCGCGTGTATTCCCCCGCCGCCAGATCGATGCCGTCGGCGGTAACCACTTCGGTCCCGTCCGGGGCGGTACTCACCGCCCAGTTTCCGGCCTTGACCGCCTTGATCACCCGCTGCACATCCTTGCCCAACCGCGGCCCGGCCGCCCGGGCATTCACGGCAAGCTCATATCGACCAAAACGGTCGACATCCGTAGACAGTTCAACGGATTTGACGTTCATCTCGTCGGCGATCAGATCGGTGAACGGCGTCAAGCGCCCCGCCGTCGGCGCGGCAACGGTCAACGCCGGCAGCGGCAACCGTACCCGCAGCTTATTGGCCTTGCGGATACTCGACGCCGTCGAACACACCGCCTGCACATCATCCATCGCGGCCACCAGATCTGCATCCGCCGGCAACTCGTCCTCGGCGGGCCAATCCGTCAGATGCACCGAACGGCCGCCGGTGAGTCCGCGCCAGATCGCTTCGGTCACCAGCGGCAACAGCGGCGCCGCCAGCCGGCTGGCCACCTCCAACACCGTGTAGAGCGTATCGAAGGCATCCGGATCAACATCCTGACCGGCCCAGAACCGTGAACGCGACCGCCGCACATACCAATTGGTGAGCGATTCGACGAATTCACGGAAGGATTCAGCCGCACCGGCGATGTCATAGGTGTCCAGGGCGGCGGTCATCACATCACGAGTCAGCGCAAGCTTGGCCAGGATGTAGCGGTCGAGCACATTGGCCGAGTCTGTCCGCCACGTCGCCGGGCGCTGCGCATACAGCTGTAAGAAGCTGTACGAATTCCACAGCGGCAGCAGCGCTTGACGCACACCCTCGCGGATCCCCTTCTCCGTCACCACGAGATTGCCGCCACGCAACACCGGCGACGCCATCAAGAACCAGCGCATCGCATCGGAACCGTCCCGATCGAAGACCTCGTTGACGTCGGGGTAATTGCGCTTGGACTTGCTCATCTTCTGCCCGTCATCACCAAGCACGATGCCGTGGGCGATAACACTTTTGAATGCCGGCCGGTCGAATAGGGCGGTGGCCAGCACATGCAGGTTGTAGAACCACCCGCGCGTCTGCCCGTTGTACTCGACGATGAAATCGCCCGGATTGTGCGGCTTTTCGGTATCGCTGCCATCGAACCAGTCGGCGTTGGCAAATGGATAGTGCACCTGCGCATACGGCATCGAACCCGACTCGAACCAGCAGTCGAACACCTCGGGCACCCGACGCATCGTCGAACGTCCCGTCGGATCGTCGGGATTGGGCCGGGTCAATTCATCGATGTAGGGCCGGTGCAGATTAGCCGGGCGCACGCCGAAATCACGTTCAAGCTCATCGATTGAACCGTAGACATCGGTGCGCGGATACTCCGGATCATCCGACTGCCACACCGGAATCGGCGCACCCCAGAAGCGGTTCCGGCTGATATTCCAGTCGCGCGCACCTTCGAGCCACTTACCGAACTGCCCGTCGCGGATATGCTCAGGCGACCACGTGATCTGCTTATTCAGCTCGACCATGCGCTCCTTGATCAGCGTGACCGCCACGAACCACGACGGAACCGCCATGTAGATCAACGGCTTTCCCGACCGCCACGAATGCGGATAGGAGTGTTCGATCGTTTCGTGTCGGACGATCTTGCCGGCCGCCTTGAGATCTTTGATGATCACCGGGTTCGCGTCGAACACCATCAGACCCTCATACGGCGGCACCAGCGAGGTGAAACGCCCGCCCGGATCCAGCGGCTGCACCACCTCGATGCCGTTGGCCGTCGACAGATCCATATCCTCCTCACCGAAGGCCGGCGCCAAATGCACGACGCCAGTACCGCTATCGGTGGTCACGTAATCCCCGAGCAGGACACGATGGGCATTCGGGTGCCCGACGAAGAAGTCGAACGGCGGGGTGTAGGACAGATCCGCGAGCTGCGCGCCGCGATAGGTACCCAGCACAGCCGGGTCGACGATCTCCTTCGCATAGGCGCCCAGTAACGCTGCGGCCAGCAGATATTCCTGTCCGTCGGCGGCGCGCACATGAACGTAATCGACATCCGGATTGACGGCGATCGCGAGGTTGCTCGGCAACGTCCAGGGAGTGGTGGTCCAGATCAGGGCGTTGACGCCGTCGAGGGCCTGCAGCGGGCCGTCGGGCACCACCAGCGGCATCCGCACCGTGACGGCCGGATCTTGGCGCATCCGGTAGGCGTCGTCGAGCTTGGATTCCTGATTGCTCAGCGGCGTCTGCTCGTACCAGGAATAGGGCAATACGCGATACCCCTGATAGATCAGGCCCTTATCCCACAACCGCTTGAACGCCCACAGCACCGACTCCATGAAATCGACGTCGAGGGTCTTGTAGTCATTGTCGAAATCAACCCACCGAGCCTGCCGGGTGACGTAGTCACGCCACTCGCCGGTGTAGCGCAGCACCGAATCACGGCAATAGTCGTTGAACTTCTCCATGCCCATCGACTCGATCTGCGACTTATCGGTGATCCCGAGCTGGCGTTCAGCCTCAAGCTCGGCGGGCAGACCGTGCGTATCCCAGCCGAAGCGGCGTTCCACCCGCTTACCACGCATCGTCTGGTACCTCGGCACCAGATCCTTGACATAGCCGGTGAGCAGGTGACCGTAATGCGGCAGCCCGTTGGCGAATGGCGGACCGTCGTAGAAGACGAATTCGTCGGCATCGCTTCTGTTGTCGATGGAGGCCACGAAGGTGTCATCGGCGGCCCAATAGGCGAGCACACGCTCTTCGACATCGGGAAACGACGGGGTGCCGCTACCCCCGGAGGTCATATCAACGATGGGATACACCCGGGTGACGGGTGTCGGGTCAGACGGCGTCGTATCGCGGGGTGTCGGATCACTCACGGCTGGGCTCCTCGTGCCGGGCGCATGTGTTCGCTCACGCGAACACACTGTGTGCTCTGGACACGGGGACGCGCAGCTGCACTGCACGCGGTACCACCCCGCTTGCGCCGAACCTCGACGCCTCTCAACGATCCGCTCGGTGACCGAATGGATCTGCGGCTGTGACGGGCCGCGCCCGCCCGGTTCTACTGAGGACTACCGCACGGCTCAACAACTCGTGCGGCGTCCCGTTCTTCCGGATGCTCCCCGGTGATAGCCGGATCAATGCTCTGCCAGTGTAACCGCTCGACCATCTCCGGCCGAATCTCATTACCCTGGCGACGCCCCCCACCCCCGCCGAGATCAGCGGGTGCCTCTCGGGAATCAGTCGTGCGGGGGCCGCCATTGAGGATCGAGCGGATCGATACGTCCGGTCGACGGTGATTGGGGACTACGACCCGACGGCGATCCGGCTGACGGAGTCGACGATTCATCGCCCACCTGGATCGGACGCAAACTACCGGTCACCGAACGCAGATAATCGTGATAGTTTCCCTCGCGACCGGGCACCGCCTGATCTCCGATCCCAGGCTGTTGGGGAGTCGGATCCTCACCCGGAGTGACGGAACTCTCGTCAGCGACAGCATGCTCGTCGGTCTCGGCTTCGACAGTCTCGGTTTCGCCGGCCTTGTGCTCGCCGGCCTTGTGCCCGTCGGTCTTGTGCTCGCCGGTCTTGTATCCCGCGGCCGAAAAACTCAAATCTGACCGGCGGGCATCCGAATTCCCAGACCGCAGCACATCAATCACGAGGAAGACCAGGCCGACGAGGCACACCACGATGCACCCGACGGCCAACCACACCGTTCCGGTGATCAGGCCGACGACCAGCAGCACAAAACCGACGAGCGTGGCCCCAAGCGCCAAACTCAGCACGTCAGACGACCTCTACCGAGGTATCCGCACGACACCGCCTCAGCTCTGCGAATAGCTACTGAACCCGCCGTTACCCTGATCGGAGGAGAACGACTGATCGGCAGCCGCGCGGCCACTCTCGACGGGAGCGGCGCTACCACGCTGCTGCAACTCTTCGAGCTGCGACTCCAGGTACGTCTTCAACCGAGTGCGATATTCGCGTTCGAACGTCTTGAGCTGCTCGATGCGTCCCTCAAGGACGCCCCGCTGCTGGTTGATCGTGCCCATGATCTCGCTGTGCTTGCGCTCAGCGTCGGCCTGCAGAGATTCTGCGCGCTCCTGGGCCGAACGAAGCTGGGCCTCCGAGCGGGTCTGCGCGTCGGCCAGAGTCGCCTCGGCGCGCTGGCGCGCATCGGTGAGCAGCGCCTCGGATTTGCTCTGCGCCTCCGACACGAGTGAGTCGGCACGCGACCGCGCATCGGAGAGGAGGCTGTCAGCCTCCTGCCGGGCAGTCCCGGTGAGCCGATCGGCGGTGTCCTGAGCGAGGGCAAGCACCCGCGCGGCACGAAGGTGGGAGGTGTCTTCAGCAGGAGCGGTCTCAGCGACCGCCGCTGGCGCCGGCGCCGGCGTGGATACGGCGGGGGCCGGTTCGGTCTGCACAACCGAAAGCACCTGAGTCGCATCGGCGGCGGGGGCCGCGGCTGCGGGGGCCGCCGCAGCGGCCGTACGGGCGTCGGAAAGCTCTCCTTGGAGCTCCTCGACCCGCTGCTTCAGATCACTGTTTTCCTCGATAAGCCGGGCGAGTTCCGCCTCAACAAAATCGAGGAATTGATCGACCTCGTCCTCGTTGTAACCGCGCTTACCGATCGGCGGTTTGCTGAACGCGACGTTGTGCACATCAGCTGGTGTCAGCCGCATGTCGGTTCCCCTCATGTGTCGTCTCAAGCTGGTCTTCAGTTCAACGGGCCAGTCAGCCTGTACCTACAGACTGTCACCCAGTATTCATACCAGTCAAAATCTGTAACTGACGTCCAATCCTGTCACACCCGACCCCCTTGTCGCTGCGGTTCGACGGCGTGTCGCGACGTAACAGTCCCCCCATGATGACACTCAACCGTAGAACACTTGTCGGAGTACCCACAGCAACAGCTCCGACTCACTACCGGCCGCAGCACCGAGACCAGCACGGATGTACCCAGTCAGGAAAGCGCCAGGCTCAGTGCGGAGACCGCTACCTGACCCCGGAACGACGACACGATCTGCATCCCGATGAGAACCAGGATCATCACGATCATCAGAGAAAGGTCGAGACGGACCGGCCCAAGCGGAATGGGCGGCAAAATTCGGCGCAAGGCCTTAATCGGCGGGTCGGTGACGGTAAACACCAACTCGATGATCACCACCGACACTCCGGCTGGATGCCATTCACGGGCAAAGCTGCGGACCAACTCAACCACAAGCCGACCCAGCAACAGCAACCAGTAGATGAACAGCACGTAGTAGAGGACTTCGAACAGAATCGCCACGATTTATAGAGTGCCTGAACGGTCGGGTCGACTGTGCATCCGGTCGACCCAATCGACCCGACGCACCGGCCGACGAGGGATGTCGGAGGTCGCGTTCGCGCTCAGTTGTGTTGATAGAAGCCGGTCGCGGCAATCTTTCGGCGATCCTCGGGCGACACATCGATATCGGCCGGCGAGAGCAAGAAGACCTTCGTCGCAACCTTGTCAAAAGATCCGCGCAGTGCGAATGCCAGACCAGCAGCGAAGTCGACGAGCCGCTTAGCATCGTCGTTACTCATCTCGACGAGATCCATGATCACCGGATTGCCGTCGCGGAACCGCTCCCCGATCGTGCGGGCCTCGCTGTAGTCGGAGGGACGAAGCGTCGTGATCTTGTGTAGCGGCCCATCAGCGAAGACTCGCTCGAGTTCGGCACTGGGTGCGGTGGCGACGGCACCGGAGGCCCGCAGCGTCGCCCCGCTCGAACGCTGCAGCGGCTCAAGCCTCGATACCGGGCGGGCCCGCTCGATGGCCTCGGCGGAGTGCCGGGAACCACCGTAGGTGTAATCGCCCTGGTATCCCTGCTCGTAGCCGGGAGCCGAATCGAACCCCGGACCGAATCGACGATCCTCATAAGCCACCTCCGCCCCTTCGCGGTAGGAGGAGGAGTCATAGCCGTCGTCGTATCCCTCACGGACCGGAGCCGCTCCGTAGTACTCGTCGCGGTAGGCGCGCTCACGCGGGACACTTCGCCCGGGCGCGGGCTCGTCGAAGTAATCGTCCTCGTAGTCGCTGGGGGGGACCATGCCGAAATATGCCTTAAATTTCTGCATCGTGGTCATGTCCGGCCTCTCTGTCATCAAACCTATTGCGGGGTTCGTTGCAGTTGATCTCCGAGTGGAGTTTGTTCTCTGTTGGTTCTGCTGTGACCAAAGTGATTACCGCGAGAGTAACGGTCGTTGGCCCAGGATCGCGGTACCGACACGCACACACGTCGAACCGTGTGCGACAGCGGTATCAAGATCTCCGGACATACCCGCTGACAGTCCGACGGCCTGCGGGTAGTTCTCGCGAAACGCATGGTGAATCCGCTGTGCCTGATCCATCCAGTACTGGCTCGTATTCTGCTGGCTCGATCCCCGAAGTGGTGCGATCACCATCAGGCCAGCCAGTTCCAGCGACTCCGACGACTCAACCGTATCGGCCAATGCGGCCAGCCCCGCCTCTCCGACGCCGCCCCGCGCCGGATCGCCGTCAAGACTGACCTGTAGATACACCCGCAGCGGTGCGCTGCGCTCACCGGCATCGAGCGCGGCAGCAGCGGCCGAAGACAACTGCACGACCAGCTTCTCCCGGTCCACCGAGTGCACCGCACGCGACCACCGCGCGACCGTCTTCACCTTCTTTGTCTGTACGGAGCCGATCATGTCGAAAGACGTGGCCGCGCCGAGCCGGGCGACCGCAGGATTGGTGCGCACCTCAGCGATCTTGCGACCGGCCTCGGGTTCGCGCGATTCACCGAAGGACCGCTCCCCCAACCCAATCAGACGGATCACGTCGGCGGCCGGAAAGAACTTCGTCACCACCAGCAATTCGACCTCGCCGGGTTCTCGTCCGGCCGCCGCCACCGCCGTGGCCAGCCGGGCGCGCACCGCAGCCAGTCGAGCGGCGAGTTCGGCCGTACGAAGGTCACCGGCGACAGTGGGATCTGCGCCGATAGTGGGATCTGCGCCGGTAGTGGGATGTGCCGCAGTGTTAGGAACATCGGCGTT